>JBBRXG010000092.1:0-12183 GCA_038248655.1 Gaiellales bacterium | reverse complement strand
GGGATCGCCGCGCGGCGGAGGAGGAGGAGACCGGCGACTCCGGCGGCGAGGTACAGAATCGCTCGCTCGGTCTCGAGCACCGTGCCCGGAACGGTGTTGGTCCAGATGATGGAGAGAGCGACCCAGGCCGTCAGACCGGCCAAGGCGCCGAGAAACAGCACCTCGCGGAGGCCGATCTCGACCGCGACGCCGAGCACGAGCGCGATCGCCGCGACCCAGAGGAGCGCCAGTCCGCTCCAGCCCCACGCGACCGGAAAGTACCCGCCGTTCGCGAAACCGAGGCCCCCGACGACGACGCATGCGATCAGGCCGAACGTCAAGCGGCCGTGCGAGAAACCACGGCGCAACACCGCTCCGGCGGCGGGCATTCCCAGTCGACGAGCGGCGAGCTCGGCCATCGAGCACAGCGTAGGCGAATCGAGTGTGGACGACCACCCGCGGACGAGGGACGCGTCCCGTGCGAAAAAATCCTTCCCAAACTCGGGCGGGCGTACTAGCATCCCCGCCACAGGTGAGCCGGAGGGATCGTTGCTCCGGCTCTCTTGCGTCACAGGTAGGTCCACCGACAACCCGCCAGTAGCGCGAGAAAGCCGAGGTGCCGTGCTCACCGTCGACATCGCCCTCCCGGACGTCGAGGAACTCCAGAAGCTCGTTCAGAACGGGGTCGAGCGAGGGTTCCTCACCTACGACGAGATCGTCGCCGGGCTCGAGGACGTCGAGCTCACGAAGGAGCAGGTCGAGGACTTCTACACCTACCTGATCGACCACGGCGTCGAGCTGATGGAGGGCGAGCAGCACAAGCATCCGCCCCACGAGGAGCCGGCGCTCGCCGAGGAGGAGAAGGGCCCGAAGCTCGACTTGACCGTCGAGCCGTCGCTCGACTCGCTCCGCCTCTACCTGCGCGAGATCGGCAAGGTCGCCCTCCTCACGGCCGACCAGGAGGTCTACCTCGCGAAGCGGATCGAGCGCGGCGACATGTTCGCAAAGACCCGGATGATCGAGGCGAACCTCCGGCTGGTCGTCTCGATCGCGAAGAGCTACCTCGGCCGCGGCCTCTCGTTTCTCGACCTGATCCAGGAGGGCTCGCTCGGCCTGATCCGCGCGGTGGAGAAGTTCGACTACCGCAAGGGCTACAAGTTCTCCACCTACGCGACCTGGTGGATCCGCCAGGCGGTCACGCGCGCGATCGCCGACAAGGCGCGCACGATCCGGATCCCGGTGCACATGGTCGAGAAGCTGAACAAGGTCGTACACATCGAGCGGCAGCTCGTCCAGCGCCTCGGCCGCGAGCCGCGGCCCGACGAGATCGCCGAGGAGCTCGAGATGACGACCGAGGAGGTGCGCGACATCCTCCGGATGGCGCAGCACCCGGTCTCGCTCGAGAAGCCGATCGGCGAGGAGGAGGAGTCCGAGCTCGGCGACTTCGTCCAGGACGAGGCGGCCGAATCGCCGGACGAGCAGGCCTCGCTCTCGCTCCGCCGCGAGGACATCGAGCGCGCGCTCGACTCGCTGCCCGAGCGCGAGCGGAAGGTGATCGAGCTGCGCTTCGGCCTGCAGGGCTCACAGCCCTGCACGCTCGAGGAGGTCGGCCGCGCCTTCGGCGTCACCCGCGAGCGGATCCGCCAGATCGAGAACACCACGCTCAAGAAGCTCGAGTCGCTTCCCGAGGCCCAGGGCCTGAAGGACTGCTGACGCTCGCGGCTGCCCCTCCTCCGGGGCAGCCTGGCTCGCTTCGCGGGGGAAACAGCCGGTTTCCCCCGCGAACCCCCCTACCCAAAAGGCGTCTCGGACCCTTGTTGTCCTCGTGGGCCGCGCCCGTCATGCCGGTCGCGGCGGCGAAAGACCAGGGACAGGCTGAAGCCTGTCCCTGGATGTCGGCGCTCGAAGAGAAGGGACGGGCTTCAGCCTGTCCCTGCTGTCGGCAGTGGCGCTACGCCGGCTCGCCCTGCTCGGTTACCCGCTCGAGTGGGATGAACAGCCGGCAGTGCGGGCACTTGAAGCCCTCGTAGCGCGCGGCCGAGCCAGCAAGAAGTGTCTCCCGGAACGACTTTCCGCAGTGCGGGCAGCGGACCTCGTAGACCGTCGACTCGGCGGGTTCGTGGGCCACCGACCCGACGCTACCAGAGCACCCAAAGAGCGCCGCCGCCGCAGTTCACCGCCGCCGCGACCGGCGTGACGAGCGCGGCACACCAGGGACAACTTGGGTGCGAGCGGATTTAGGGAAGGGGGCCCACGGGACGCCCTGCGGCGCCCTGGGGGGCCCTGTTCGCTTTGCACGCTTCGCGTGCCGGTGGCCGTTTCCCCCGTGAAGCGAGCGGAAGCGAGCGTAGACTCGGCCCGTGCTGACCCGGCTGGGCGCGTACAAGCTGCTGTGCGAGAACCCCGAGCGCACGTGGCCCTTCGCCCGGCGGTTCGCGACCCCGATCACGAACCTGATCGCGCCGAGCTGGGGCTACGGACACGATCGCGTGCCGGCGAGCGGCGGCGCCGTGCTCGCCGCCAACCACTTCTCCGAGCTCGATCCGGCGCTCGTCGGCGTGCACTCGCGACGGACGATCTACTTCATGGCGAAGATCGAGCTCCTCTCGATCCCGGTCTTCGGCGAGCTCCTCCACTGGACCGGGGCATTCGCCGTTCGGCGCGGCGAAGGCGATCGCGACTCGATCCGGGTCGCGCGCTGGGCGGTCCGGGAGGGGCATACCGTCGGGGTGTTCATGGAGGGGACCCGCCAACAGCTCAGCTATCCGGGGCCGATGCACGCGGGAGCGGCGATGATCGCGATCCAGGAGGGCGTCCCCGTCGTTCCCTGCGGGCTCGACACCTTCGGGTGGAGCCTGCGCAACCGCCGTCCGTGCTGCCTCGTCTGGGGCGAGCCGGTCCTGCTCGATCTTCCGCGGACGGGGAAGGGGTACAAGGAGGGCGCGGCCGTGCTGGAGGAGGAGATCGTCAGGTTGTGGCGCCTCGCCGCCCGGACGGCCGCCGACGGCTTCCCGGCCGAGCTCGAGAACGGTCTCAGGCGGGCGCGGCCGTTCCGGTCGCGGGAGACTATCTGGCACCCGGAGCTCGCGACCTGGCCGGGCGACGAGTGGGCGGAGGCCCCGCTCGGGCCCGTCTACCGGCCGGGGCGGGACTTTACACGGGCATGACCTTGGTCTGACACGAACCTTGCAGACGACGCGCACACTCGGGCGGTGCTGATCAGCCAACGCTAAGGGGGGTCGATGAAACGGTACGCAGTCATCGCCGCGACGACGGTCTTGGGGGTCGGAGCGGTCGTCGCCGCCGGAGCCGGAGCGGCGGCGTTCGGGTCCGAGAGCAGCGCGCGCTCGTTCGCGCGCGTCGACAAGGTGAAGCCGAACACGATGTTCAAGCCGGCGAAGTCGCCGCGCCAGCTGCGCCAGGTCAACTTCGTCAGCGGATGCATGTTCAGCCACCGCAACAACGACGACCCGATCGTCTATCCGGGCCAGCCTGGCCTGTCGCACGACCACACGTTCATCGGCAACGACACCACGAACGCGTTCTCGACCTCGCCGGCGACGCTGCTCGGCAAGAGCACGTCCTGCCGTCGTGCGGGCGACACGGCCGCGTACTGGATGCCGACGCTCATCGATCCGAACGGCAATCCGGTCACGCCCCGGTCGGCCTCAGTCTACTACCGCCGCCACACGCTCGACCCGGTACAGCCCTTCCCGCAGGGCTTCCGGATGATCGCCGGCAACTCGAAGGCGACGGCGCCGCAGGCGATGACCGTCACGTACTGGAACTGCGGGCCGGACGCCGCGAGGCTCGGAATCAAGCCGACGAGCACGATCCCGACCTGCCCCAACATCAAGCGGCAAAGCCTCGGACTTCACGTCGCCTTCCCGGACTGTTGGGACGGCGTCCACCTCGACACGCCGAATCACCAGAGCCACATGGCGTACTCGGTCGAGGGCCGTTGCCCCGCCGATCACCCGGTCGCGATGCCGGCGATCCAGGTGAACTTCCGCTACGCGACGACGGGAGGCCCCGGCTACGTTCTCGCCTCCGGCGGCCAGTACTCCGGCCACGCCGACTTCCTCAACGCCTGGAGCCAGAAGGTGCTGACGGGCCTCGTCGACGGCTGTCTGAACGCGCTGCGGCACTGCGCGCAGGGGTCATAGCCTCCGGGAGGGGACGATCGCACGGAGGGCCCGCACGGTCGGGCCCTCCGTGTCGCTCCGCGCCGCCTGCCGGACGTCCGGCAGAATGGTGCGGCGATGCGGGCGACGATCAATGACAAGCGGGAGGTCGCGAAGGGGACGCTCCTCGTCCTCTTCGATCTCGGCGGCGAGTCGCTCGACTACCGGCCGGGGCAGTACTTCTGGGTCGAGCTCCTCGACCCGCCGTACGAGGACGAGAAGGGGTCGCGCCGCCACATCACCGCCGTCACCTCCCCGACCGAGCGCGGGATGATCGGACTCTGTACGCGGCTCCGCGACTCGGCGTTCAAGCGCTCGCTCGCCGAGCTCCCCGTCGGCGCCGAGGTCGAGGTCGAGCAGCCGAAGGGCGACTTCGTACTGCCCGAGGACAGCTCGCGCCCGCTCGTGTTCGTCGCCGGCGGGATCGGGATCACCGTCTTCCGCTCGATGCTCAGGTACATCCAGGACGAGCGGCTGCCCCACCGTGTCACCCTGATCTACTCGAACCGCGACCGCGAGTCGGCCGCGCTCCTCGACGAGATCGAGGAGATCGACCGGGCGAACCCGAACGTCCGCGTGATCCTGACGATGACCAAGGACCCGGAGTGGCCGGGAGAGACGCGGCGGATCGACGCCGCCTTCCTGCGCGAGTACCTCGGCGACGAGCTGGAGTCCTCGACGTACTTGGTCGCCGGCCCGCCGGAGATGGCAAAGGCGTCGACCGCCGAGCTCGAGTCCGCAGGCGTCGCCCCGGAGCACATCTCCACCGACGGCTTCAGCGGCTACTAGTCGCCGGCCAGAGCTCGACGGCGATGCGCAGGCGTGCGCTTCGCGGAGCCGCGGCGCGCCACCTCTGCGACCGTGGCCGCAGCGCGACCCGACCGCGGCTGAGGATGCACGTGCGAGTAGATCTCCTCGACCTCTGCGAGCAGATGTGCGCTGAGGAGCACGGTTGCGCCCCGCTCGCGCTCGGACCTGACGATGAGAGCCGTGTTTCCGGACGCCGCCGAGCGCTCACAATGGAGCCATGGGCTATACGAAGCAGAACCTCAGGGAGGTCGAGAACCAGTCGCCGAAGTTCGGGATGCCGGCCGAGCTCGAGGCCCGCTTTGCCCGGACGTCGCTCGGAGGCAAGACGCTCGGGGTCAGCCTGATGACGCTCGCCCCGGGTTTCCGCATCCCCTTCGGGCACAAGCACGAGGGCCAGGAGGAGGTCTACGTGATCGTCAAGGGCTCCGCCCGGGTCAAGGTCGAGGACGAGATCGTCGAGCTCGGGCAGTGGGATGCGCTCCGCTTCGACGAGGACACCATGCGTGCGGTCGAGGCCGGCCCCGAGGGCGTCGAGTACATCGCGTTCGGTGCAGGGGACGACCCACAGGACGCCGAGCTGGTGCAGGGCTGGTGGAGCGACTGAGACCTCCGGCTGTTCGCGGGCGATGAACGAAGCCAAGGGCCGGGGCCTCGTTCGCCTCCTGCGACGATCACCCGCCGCCGCAGGCCTCACGAGAGGGTATGGGCGTTGCTCGGCTCCGCCTCGCTCCCGTGGGGGAAACCGTTTTTCCCCCACGAGCCCCCTTCTTCCAGAGGCCGATCTCTTTGGGGAACCTCCCGGTTCCCCTGGGACCCCTCCCCGCTCATCGGCCAAAGGTTGGCCTATGGGCGAGGACCCGGTCGAGCGGCCGGGGGATCCGAGCGAGGTCGAGCGCACCGACGAGCAGGCGCGCGTATCGGATCTTCCGGCCGCTGCCGCTGCCCATGAAGCGCCGAAGCTGCTCCTCGGTCGCCCGGCCGTGCCAGGCGGGCTGCTTCTGGAGGGTGCGAAAGGCTCCGAGGTCTCCCTCGGCGTCGATGATCCGTTCGACGGCGGCAGCGCCGAGGCAGCGGATCAGCTCGTCCTCCAGGTCATCGACGCACACGTAGAAGCCGAGGTCTTCGAGGTCGGCGCGAGTGAGCGCGGCGCCGACGCCGGCTTGCTCGAGGGCGCGCTGGAAGTCGCGCTCCGCCGCGGCGTCGCAGAGGCCGGCCAGCCTGACGTCCAACCCCCGAGGGCCGAGCCGATCGAGAAAGCGTCCGATCGCCTGCGCGCCGCCGATCGGCACGATCGAGACACCCTCGGCGCCGAGGTTGTGGCCGCGGCGCTCGGCCAGGGCCTCCAGCGCGGCACGGTCGCTCGCCCCCTCGACGAGCACGACCGACCGGGGGCGGTCCCCGTGTCAACAGGACGGGTCACGTCAAATCTGCCAGCCAGTGAACCGGGAGAGCTGGGTCGTCAGCCGGACGAGCGCGCCGGTCGCGAGGAGCACGCCGAAGGCGACCAACAGCGCGCCGGAGGAGACCGAGACGACCCGCCAGTGCCGGCGCAGCATCCCGACCAGGCCGAGGGCACGGGTGAAGAGAAGACCGAAGACGAGGAAGGGCACGCCGAGCCCGAGCGAGTAGACGGCGAGCAGGACGGCGCCCTGGTCGGAGCTCCCGCCTGCCGCGAGCGCCAGGATCGCCGCGAGCGTCGGTCCGATGCAGGGTGTCCAGCCGACCCCGAAAGCGACACCGGCGGCTCCGGCGGTGAGCAGGCTCCTGCGCTCGCTGCGGACGGAAACGCGCCTCTCGACTAGGAGGAAGCGAGGCAACGGCAGCCCGGCGTAGACGATTCCGGCGAGCGAGATGAAGACGCCGGCGACGATCTCGAGGGCGCGCCGGTTCGTCAGCAGCGCGTTCCCGAACCAGGCGGCGCCGGCGCCGAAGGCGACGAAGATCGCGGTGAAGCCGAGCACGAACACGGCCGTCGCCGTCGTCACCCGCCGCGGCCGGGCGCCGAGCTGGTCGAAGCCGACGCCCGAGGCGAACGAGAGGTAGCCCGGGATCAACGGCAGGACACAGGGGGAGAGGAACGACACGAAGCCGGCTGCGAACGCGGCTGCGAACGCCCCCGGGCCGAAGTGGATCATCAGCTCCGGAGCGCTGCCTGCAGGCCGCGATCGAAGCCGGCCCGGTCGGTGGCGCCGATGATCCTGGTCACCACGCGGTGGTTCCGGTCGAGGAAGAGCGTGGTCGGGAAGCCCTGGACGCCGAGCCTGGCCGCGAGCGCGCCGGTTCGATCCTCGATGCTCGGGTGATGCCAGCCGAACTCGCGGTAAAAGGCCCTGGCCCCTTTGCGCGTGTCGGTCGAGTCGAGGCCGACGAGCTGCACCTCGGGATGCGCGGCGGCGAAGGCGGCGAGGTCGCGCGCCTCGGCGCGGCAGCCAGTGCACCACGAGCCCCAGGCGTTGAGGACGACCGGCTTGCCGGCGAACGTCGACAGCGAGACCTTCTTCCCGTCGATCGGGCTCGTGCCCGAGAGCTCGAGCGCTCTGCCGTTCGTGACGCGCAATGCCTGCGCCGGACCGTTGCCGCGGGCGGCGAAGATGCCGCCGACGACGGCGCCGGCGACGATCACGGCGACGGCGGGCCAGAGCCAGCGGCGTCTCAGGGCCTGCTTCATCGTTCCTCGCGGATCGTCGCCACCACGGCCGGCACGACCGACGGTGTGGGCGCAGGCTCGATCGTTCCGAGCGAGCGGAGGGCGGCGAGCGTACGGGCGAGGGAGCGCAGCACCGTCTGGCACAGCTCGCAGCGGACGAGGTGCCGGTGGATGCGGAGGCGCCTCAACCCGTGCAGCTCGCCCTCGAGGTGCTCGGAGAGATGCTCGCCGGTCTCACGGCAGGTGCCGTTCCAGAGGGTGGTGATGTGCACGGCCGGTCTGATGCGCGCGGCCTCCGGAACGATTCACGCCCGTACGATGCTCGCGTGACGGACGACGACGCGCGATTGATCGAGCTCGCCCGCGCCGGCGACGTCGATGCGTTCGCAACCCTCGTCGGCAGGTACGAGCACCGCGTCCGCGGCGTGCTGCTGCGCCTCCTCGGCGACGCCCGCGACGTCGACGAGGCGACCCAGGACGTCTTCGTCCAGGCCTGGCGGCATCTCGACCGGTTCCGCGGCGACGCGTCGCCCTTCACCTGGCTGTACCGGATCGCGATCAACGAGGCGCTGATGCGCCAGCGGCGCAGGCGACTCCCGGAGACCGAGCTCGACGAGGCGGCCGGCGCCGCGTCGGCGGCGACGACGCCTGCGGCGGCGGAGACCGCCGAGCTGCGGCGCTTCCTGCTGGCGGAGATCGCCGAGCTCCCCTTCGAGTACCGGGCGCCGCTCGTCCTCCGTGATCTCGAAGGGCTCTCGAACGACGAGGTTGCGGCCGCGCTCGACCTCACCGTCGCGGCCGCGAAGAGCCGCATCCACCGGGCGCGGATGCAGCTGCGGGCGGCGATCGAGCGCCGGGAGCAGGGCTGAGCGTCAGCCGCCGAGAACGACCTTGGGCTGGAAGGCGGCGACCGCGAACCAGAACGGCTCCGAGAACGGCACCAGCCGGCCGTTCTCGCGCACCTCGGCCGTTCCCACCGAGCGGCCGTCGCGAATCGCCGCCGCGTCGAGCGCCGAGGCCGCGCTTCCGACCAGGCGCACAACGAGTCGGTGACCGCCGACCTCGACGAGCACCACGCGCCTTCGCGCCAGCACCGCGAACGGAACGGCGACGGCGGCTTTGCCGCGCTGCACGAAGACGACCCGCTCCTTCGGCCTGAGCCGGGTGTCGCCGAGACCCTTGACCGGGAAGAACGGCGGCGTGTCGACGTCGTCGTAGCCCGCGTACGGGTTCGAGCCGTACGGTCGCGAGTAGCCGGTGTCGCGAGTGAGGACGAGCCCGCGGGGGTGGGCGCGGGCGAACGCCGCCCAGGAGGTGATGCGCGCGGGCAGCTGGCGCAGCCGGGTCCCGGCGTACCGGCCGACGACGGCCTCGCCGCCGAACTGCTGCCACCACGACTCGGTCTGCCGGTCGTACATGACGAGGTCGGAGTTGCGCAGGTTCCCGGTCGTGCCGAAGTCGAGCACGCGATTCCGAACGCGCCGGTCGAAGACGAGCGTGGTGTTGCACAGGGGGCAGAAGGTGACCGCGACGGGCACCCCGCGCACGCGGTCGTCGACGATCTCGTGCCAGATCAGGATCTGGAGCGGGTAGGCCCGCCACTCGCCCCGCACGGCCAGCTCGATCACCGGCTCCCGGGGCTTCAGGTACGTCGTCCGGGCCGCGCGCGCGAAGCGCGGCCGGTCGAGCGCGGGGATCCCGTCCTTCCCGGGGCCGCCCGACCGGAAGTCGGCCAGCGGCACCGTATGACGGGAGAAGTCGGTCTTCCAGCCGGCGGTCAGCGCCGGTGGCGGCCCCGCCTCGCCGAGGCCGGCGAGCGAGCCGATGTCGGCCATCGTCGCGTCGACCCTCCGGTCGATCGCGGCGATCGAGGGGGTCCGCTGCGCGCCGCCGGCGCCAGGGGCGGCGAGCAGGACGCCGCCGAGCAGCAACGCGGTCGTGAATCGGCGCATCACCGAGTCAGATGCCGGAAGTGCGCGAGCGATGCCGCCGCGAAGCGATCCGCGCCGACGAGGCATCAGACCCGCTGTGCGCATCGCCCCGCGAACGATCGCCGCCGCCGCGGCCGGGTACCTGCTGGGCACGGTGCCGTCCGCAGCGATCGCTGCGCGGCTGGCAGGCGGAACGGTCGACCTACGGTCGGTCGGGAGCGGCAACCCCGGCGCGATGAATGTTCGGCGCCTGCTGGGCCGGCGGGCGGGCGTCGTCGTCGCGATCGCCGACATCGGCAAGGGGATCGTCGCCTGCGCGGCGGGGCGAGCGCTCGCCGGCGTCACGGGCGCGCATGCGGCGGGCGTCGCGGCGGTGGCGGGCCACTGCTACCCGGCCGCGGCCGGGTTCCGGGGCGGCAAGGGGATCGCGACGAGCTTCGGGCAGTGCGTGGCGACGTTCCCCGCGTTCGCGCCGCTCGATGCGGCGATCGCGGTGGGGGTGACACGGGTGCCGGGCCTCGAGCGGCCGGCGCTCGCCTCGGTCGCGGTCTCGTCGGTCGCGTGGGTGCTGGCGGGGATCGTCTGGTGGAAGCGCGGACTGCCGAACCTCTGGGGCCCGCGGCCGACGGCGGCGCTTCCCCTCGCCAACGCCGCGACGAGTGTCGTGATCGCCTCGAGGGGCCTCGAATTCCTGTTCCGTCCCCGGCCGGACGAGCTGGCGATCCGACCGTGACGGGAGCAATCGGCCTCTGTACCGATTCGAGCGCCCAGCTTCCTGCCTCCGTCGTCGCCGCGCACGAGCTCGAGGTCGTGCCGATCGGAATCACGGTCGACGGCACCCCTTGGGACGAGGGTGACCTCGACGTCGAGCTCTTCTATGCTCGTCTCTCGGCAGGCTCGCGTGCGACGACCTCGCAGCCGAGCCCGGGGCGCTTCGCCGAGACCTACGCAGCCCTGGCAGCCAGGGGTGTTCGCGAGGTGCTCTCGATCCATGTCGCGTCGAACGTGTCGGGGACGATCGGCTCGGCCGAGCTCGCCGCCCGGGAGGCGCCCGTTCCGGTAACGGTGGTCGACACTGGGACGGCGAGCTTCGGCGTCGGCGTCTGTGTCCTCGCTGCGGCCGAGGCAATCGCTGCCGGGGGATCTGCGGCCGAGGCGGTCGCGGCGGTCGAGCGGCTCGCGCCGTCGATCGGAAACGTCTTCGTCGCCGGTGCAGCCCCCGGGGGGGCGCGTTCCGTCGCGCGACGGGTTGCCGCTCCTCTCCTTTTCCGCGGGCATGACGGACACGCTCGGTGAGGCGGCGAGCCTCGAGGACGCGGCGGCGATCATGGCCCGGCTTGTCCTCTCCCGGGACCGACCGGTTCGGACCGCGGTCGGCTACGCCGACTCGCGTACGGCTCGGGCCGCCGAGCTCCTCGCCACCGCCCTCGAGTCGTCCGACGGGGCCGTCGAGGTGCTGTGCTACCGCGTCGGCCCCCCGGTCGGCGCCCACACCGGCCCGCTCAGCTTCGGAGCGTTCTGGTGGCCCGCTTCGAGCGCATGAGGGCGGGGAGCGTCTTGCGGGGTGGCCGGAGGCAGACGACAATCGGCCCGTGAACAGCCGGGAAGTGGTCGACGCCTGGCTCCGACGCTAGGGGGAGGCCTGGGAGCGTCGCAGCGGTGAGGACGCGGCTGCGCTGTTCGCTTCAGACGGCCTCTACGCGTGGGGGCCGTTCGCGGAGCCGCTCCGAGATCGTGAGGCGATCCGCGATCGGTGGGATGCGGTGGCGAGAGCCCACGACGCGGTCGAGTTCAGCGCGACCGTGCTCGGGGAGTTCGCCGGCACCAGCGTCGCGCACTGGCGCTGCCGGTTCTCGATCCAGGGCGGGACCGACCGTGTCGAGGTCGACGGCATCTGCCTGATCGGGCTCGACGAGGCCGGTCTCTGCACCGAGTTCTGCGAGTGGTGGAATGAGCCACCGTCCAATGACGAGCACGGGCTTCGACTTCGCCGCGTACCGCCGAGCGTTCGAGGACAAGGACCTCGATGCGTGGCTGTCGCTCTACTCCGAGGATGCCGAGTGGCTCGAGTACAAGCCGACCGCCCGTGGGTGTAGAGGACAGGCGCGGTGCAAGCCTCGTACTGCGACGGGTCGACGCGATGAGCGACGACCGGCCCCTATGAACGCGCGTACGCCCGCTGGGCGGGTCGCCATCCAGGGTGGTGGCGGGTCCCGCGGGCGCCGCCGGCGGCTCGACGCCTGGCGCGAGCTGCAAGCGCGGGTGGTCCGGGCTCGTTCGCGACCAGCTCCGATTGGACGACCACGCGCACCGGCGCACCCCGCGGCTCCAATTCGTAGAGGATCGCGGCGACCGAGCGCTGGACGAGCGAGACGAGCCGGGTGTAGCGGATGCGGACGGAAGCGCCGGCAGGAGAGACCCAGTCGACGGAGCGTCGCAGGACGCCGGCGCGCAAGTCGAGCTCTCGCTCGTGAGCGACCAGCCTGCCGTAAGGGACTGCCCATTATTTGTTGCGCGGTTTGATGGTGTAGTTCCATTCTGGGTGGAAGGGGTCGCCGGTGAGGTTGACGGTGGCGAGTTCGGCGTCGGTGATCTTGATGCCTTTCGGGTAGGGGCTCTCGTCGAGTCGGGC
>JBBRXG010000091.1:0-12212 GCA_038248655.1 Gaiellales bacterium | reverse complement strand
TCCTCGGCCGCGCCGACCGAGTCGCGGCCGACCGAGTCCCGGCCTACCGAGTCCCGACCGACCGAGTGCCGGCCGAGCGCGTTGCGGTGACCCTCGACGTCCTCGCCCTCGTCGGTCTCGGGAAGGGTCTTCTCGAGCGCCTCGACGTCGTCCTGATCCTGGATCTGCTCGTCCGACATCTGTGCATCCTCCTTCGTCGATCGGTGCCGCCTCTGGCGGCGGTCGACTACTAGACGGGGTACAGAGCCCGGATCTTCCCCGCTGCGCTTCAAATATGCAAAGAAGGCTGCGATGCTCCTCGACTCATGCGGCTCGTCAAGGAGCGGTTGGCCGAGTCTGTGACTGCGTTCAGGGGCGCTTTCTCGAACCCCGCGCTGCGCCGGCTCCAGCTCGCCGGCGCCGGTTCGGTGATCGGGCAGTGGGCGTACAGCGTGGCGGTCTCGGTCTACGCGTACGAGCAGGGCGGGGCGAAGGCGGTCGGCCTCGTCACCCTGATCCGGACGATTCCCGCGGCGATCTCTGCGCCCTTCACATCGACGCTCGCCGACCGGTTGCCGCGCGTCAGCGTCATGGCAGCCGCCAGCCTCACGCGGGTGGCGACGATCGGAGCTGCGGGCGTCGTTATCGAGATCGACGGCCCACCCGGACTCGTCTACGCGCTCGCGGGGGTCACGTCGATCCTGGCGACCGCCTTCCTCCCGGCCGAGTCGGCCGCGTTGCCGGAGCTCGCGCGCACACCCGACGAGCTCACCGCAGCCAACGTCGCCCGGAGCACGATCGACAGCGTCGGGAGCTTCGCCGGGCCGGCGCTCGGCGGCCTGCTCCTGGCGGTCAGCGATGCCGGGGTGGTGCTGTTCGTCACCGCCGGGACCTTCCTCTGGGGAGGTCTGCTCGTCGCGTCGATCGGTCGGGCCGGAACGCGCCGCGTCGCCCGGGAGGCCGAGGACGGGCGTGCGAGCTTCCTCCGTGACACGGCCGGCGGCTTCCGAACGATCGCCGTCGAGCGAGGGCTGCGGGTCGTCGTCTCGCTCTACGCCGCTCAGACCCTCGTTGCCGGAGCGCTCGGCGTGTTGATCGTCGTCACCGCGCTCGACCTGCTGCGCAAGGGCGAGGGCGCTGTCGGCTACCTCAACGCCGCCTCCGGCGTCGGGGGACTCGTCGGAGCGGCGCTCGCGTTCGGCCTCGTCGGGCGCCGCCGGCTCGCCGCCGACTTCGGTCTCGGGATCGTGCTCTGGGGGGCGCCGCTGGCACTCATCGGTGTCTGGCCGAACATGCCCCTCGCGCTCGTGGCGCTCGCGGTGGTCGGCCTCGGCAACACGCTCGTCGACGTCGCCGGCTTGACGCTGCTCCAGCGGACCGCTCCGCCGGAGGTGGTCGGACGGGTCTTCGGCGTGCTCGAGACCCTGCTCGTCGGGACGATGGGCCTCGGCGCGGTGATCGCGCCCGTGCTCATCCACTGGTTCGGAGTGCGCTGGTCGCTCGCCGTCACCGGCGCGGTCCTCCCGGCCCTCGCGGCCCTCACCTGGCGTCGGCTGCTCGAGATCGACCGCGAGGCGCGCGCCCCCGGACCGGAGCTCCAGCTGCTCGAGCAGGTACCGCTCTTCGCGCCTCTTCCGGGGCCCGCGCTCGAGCGGCTTGCCTCCCGGCTCGAGGTCGTGCACGTTCCCGCAGCGACTCCGGTGATCGAGCAGGGAGCGTCTGGTGACCGCTTCTACGTCGTCGCGGACGGAGAGCTGGACGTGACGGTCGACGCGCGACCGGCCGGCTCGCTCGGCCCCGGAGACGGGTTCGGCGAGATCGCGCTCCTTCGAGACGTTCCGCGGACGGCGACGGTGACGGCTAGGACCGACGCCCGCCTCTTCGCGCTCGACCGCGAGGCGTTCCTGGAGGCGGTCACGTCGCATCCGCCCAGCGCGAGGGCGGCCGACGCGGTCGTCGGTGCGGCCCTATCGGCTGCCCGTCCGCGCGCGACCTGAACGGGCGTCGTCCCGCTCGATCGGGCTCACGCATGCCCGATCTCTCAGGCCGGCAGCACGCGGAATCCCTCCCGGCTCGCCGCGAGGGCGAGCCGGCGGTCGAGCGTGACGATCGGAAGTGTCTCCGGCCGCTCCTCGCTTGCCGCCCGGGCGGCAGCGAGTTGGAAGGCGTTCGCCGCTCGCAGGTCGTGGACCCGGACCATCCGCCGCGCCGTCATGCGTAGCGACTCCGCCGGTGCCACCTCTTGCCACGCCGTGGCGAGGTGATCGAGCGTGGCGAGTGCGAGCAGGGCCTGGTCGGCCGGCAGCGCGCCCGCTCGCTCCCGCCTGGCCAGGGCCGAGACACACTCGACGCCGGTCGACCACCACACGACCATCGCCGGCTGCTCGGTTGCGAAGCGACGCAGTTCTGCAGACGAAGGCTCTGCAACGGCAAGGGGGACGATGGCCGAGGCGTCCCAGAAGTTCACCGCTCGCTCTCGCGCCGCTCCTCGAGCAGCGCTTCGAGCACGCTCTCACGAGATCTCGCAAGCGGCCGGGCGAGAAACGCCTCCACGTCGAGCTTCTGCTTCGGCCGTCGGAGTACGCCGGCGCGCTCGAGCCGCGCCAGGCGCGCCTCGTCGTCGTCCGCGCCGCCGCCGCCCACGCTGGGAACGAGCCGCGCCACCGGCGTGCCCCGATCGGTGATCGTCACGGTCTCGCCGGCCCGGACGAGGTCGAGCAGCGCGCTGAGCCTGGCCTTCGTCTCGCTGATAGAGGTTGTGATCATATGACTATTATAGACGGACAGATCAGACTATCAAGGACCTGAGAAGCCGTGTCCTAGACTGACGCGCGTGTCGCCCCCGGCCGACCTCCGTGCATGGATCGCGCTGCTCGAGCGCGAGGGCGAGCTCGTCCGCGTCGCCGCCGAGGTCGATCCGCACCTGGAGATCACCGAGATCGTCGACCGTACCGTCAAGGCCGGCGGCCCGGCGCTCCTGTTCGAGCGGCCGAAGGGTTCGCAGCATCCGCTCCTCGTCAACCAGTTCGGCACCGAGCGGCGGATGTGCCTCGCCTTCGGGGTCGAGCGGCTCGACGACGTCGGCGCGAAGCTCGAGGACGTGCTCGAGATGCAGCCCCCCCAGGGGCTCGTCCAGAAGGTGAAAGGCCTCGCGAAGCTGAAGTCGATCGCCGACTCGATGCCGAAGGAGGTCCGGGGCGGCAGCTGTCAGGAGGTGGTCCTGACCGGCGAGGAGGTGAACCTCGACGCCCTCCCGATCCAGACCTGCTGGCCGGGCGACGCCGCGCCCTTCATCACGCTGCCGGCGGTGATCACGCGCGACCCGAAGACCGGCTCCCGCAACGTCGGCATGTACCGGATGCAGAAGATCGACTGCCGCTCGACCTTCATGCACTGGCAGATCCACAAGGACGGCCGGATGGACTACCTCGCCACCGAGGGACGGCTGGAGGTCGCCGTCTGCCTCGGGCTCGACCCGGTGACGACCTATGCCGCCTCCGCACCGCTTCCGAAGCACATCGACGAGCTGATGCTCGCCGGCTTCCTGCGCGGCGAGCCGGTGGAGCTGGTCCAGGGGAAGACGGTCGACCTCCAGGTCCCGGCCACCGCCGAGATCGTGCTGGAGGGATACGTCGAGCGCGGGGACGAGGGGACCGAGGGCCCGTTCGGCGATCACACCGGCTACTACTCGCCGCCCGAGCCGTTCCCGGTCTTCCACGTGACCGCGCTGACGATGCGACGCGACGCGATCTACCCGTCGATCGTCGTCGGCAAGCCTCCGGCCGAGGACGCCTGGCTCGGCAAGGCGACCGAGCGGATCTTCCTGCCGGCGGTGCGGATGTCCGTGCCCGAGATCGTCGACTACGACCTGCCGGTCGCGGGCGCGTTCCACAACTGCGTGATCGTCTCCATTCGCAAGGCGTTTCCCGGCCATGCCCGCAAGGTGATGCACGCGATCTGGGGGCTCGGGCTCCTCAGCCTGACGAAGTGCGTCGTGGTCGTCGACGAGTGGGTGGACGTCCACGACTACGAGGAGGTCTTCTTCCGGGCGGCGGCCAACGTCGATCCGAAACGGGACGTCGTGATCGCGGAGGGACCGGTCGACCACCTCGATCACGCGCCGACGATGCAGTTCGTCGGCGGGAAGCTCGGGATCGACGCCACGCACAAGGGGCCCGGCGAGGGCACGCGCGAATGGCCTCCGGAGATCGAGATGAGCGACGAGATCAGGGCGCTCGTCGACCGGCGCTGGCCGGAGTACGACCTCGGTGCGGGCTGACCCGAGATCCGTCATAGTCTGCCCGCGTTGCGGCAAGTGATACGTCGTTGACAGCGCGCACGAGCGAGCGTTTGAATCCCGGTGGTCAGCGAGAAGGAGGCGTGAGTAGATTGGATTCGCGGAAGGTCGATAGGCCTCACGTTCCCGCCCCGACCGTGTGGCCGGTCGGGTTCGCCGTCGGCCTCGCGTGCCTCCTCGTCGGCCTGATCGTCAGCTGGGCAGCCGTGGCGATCGGAGGGGCGCTGATGCTGCTGTTCGGGTTCCTCTGGGTCCGCGACCTCTCGGTGGGGATGAGCAAGGCGGAGCCGCCGCCTCCGCCCGAGGCCGTCCCGGCCGCAGAGTCGGGTCCCGCGCCCCCCGCCAACGTCGGCGAGGCCGGCGCGCCGCTGCCGCATGCCGGCGAGCGCTTTCCGCGGAACAAGTTCCTCGAGGGCGCAACGCTCGGCCTCGGCGCGCTGATCGGCGGCGTCGTCACCGTCCCGCCGGTGGGTCTGCTGGTCGCCTCCGCGTTCGAGGGCCACAAGTTCCGGGACATCGATCTCGGGCCGCTCTCCGACTACCCGTCCGGGAAGTTCGTGATCACCACCTTCGTCGAGGACCCGAAGCAGGGCGAGGTCTCCCGCCGGACCGCGTACATCCGCTTCAACGGCCTGCTCCAGGACAAGCCGAGCTTCACGATCCTGTCGAACCGCTGCGCGCACCTCGGTTGTCCCGTCCAGCCGAACGGCCCGGTCGACGCGAAGCCGAGCCGCGTCGTCACCGACAAGGCGGGGGTCGAGATGCTGAAGCTCACCCCGGCGCAGCCGGCCGGCTTCGGCTGCCCGTGTCACGGCGGTCAGTACGACACCGAGGGCAACCGCACCGCCGGCCCGCCGGTTCGCGGACTCGACCGCTACGAGTACCGGATCGAGAAGGGGCGCCTGGTCCTCGGCAGCGCCTACAGCGTCGACTACGTGAGAGGGACGGGCAAGGACGCGCGGATCAAGAAGTATCCGCTGCACATGCCGGGCCAGCACGTCGCCGGGCCCGAGTTCTGGCTCTGGCCGATCCCGGAGATCCGCGCCTGATGCCCAAGTCGGCCCGTCGCAAGCAGGTCGAGGGGATGGTCCTGTACCCGCTCGACTGGCTCGAGGAGCGCTCCGGCCTCATGGGCGGGGTCAAGTACTTCCTCTTCCGCAAGGTGCCGGGCGACAGCGGTTGGGCGCACACCCTCGGCTCGGCGACGCTGACCGCGTTCCTCGTCCAGACGATCACGGGCGTGATCCTGGCGATGTACTACAAGCCGTCCCCGAACGAGGCGTACGGCTCGATCCAGCACATCACGAACGACGTCGACTTCGGCTGGCTCGTCCGCGGAATGCACCGCTGGGGCGCCAGCGTCTTCATCATCCTGCTCTTCTTCCACATGGCGAGGGTCTTCCTGTACGGCGCCTACAAGTACCCGCGCGAGCTGAACTGGATCGTCGGCGTGATCCTCCTGATCCTCGGCATGTTCGAGGGCTTCACCGGCTACCTGCTTCCGTACGACCAGACCGCGTACTGGGCGACGGCGGTCGGGATGAACATCACCGGCAACGGGCCGTTCGTCGGCGGCCTGCTCGCGCAGGTGATGCAGGGCGGACCCGCGCTCGGGGGGGACACGCTGTCGCGGTTCTACTCGCTGCACATGCTCGTCGCGCCCGGACTGATCTTCGGGCTGATCGGGCTGCACCTGTACCTCGTGATCCGCCTCGGGGTCTCATCGCCGCCCTGGTCGAAGGAGGCGGCGGGCGCCGAGCACATCGAGGCCGAGCCGCCGCCCCCGGCGCGGGCGGGGCTCGTCTCGCCGACCACGCGCGGGAGGCCGACGCCGTGACGATTCACAAGCCGAGCGCGAGCCTGCAGGCACGCCGGGCGCAGTTCGCCAGGTACAAGGAGGACGTCCGCAAGCGCGGGAAGCCGTTCTACCCGTACGCGATGTTCCACGACACGGTGATGAGCCTGGTCGTCGTGGTGGTGATCGTCGGGCTGGCGGTGGTCTGGAAGTGGACGACGCCGGGCGACCACACCGGCACGGGCGCCGGCTGGCTCGGCCCGCTGTACAGCGACCAGGCCGACCCGGGCACGACCAGCTTCGTTCCTCGTCCGGACTGGTACTTCTACTTCCTCTTCTACCTGCTGCGGATCTTCAAGTGGCCCGACTCGGTGATCCTCGCAACCGTCGGGATCCCGACGATCATCATGGTGCTGATGCTCGCGCTCCCGTTCCTGGACATGCGGCGCGAGCGGCGGCTGTCCCGCCGGCCGGTGGCGGTGGTGATCACGATCCTGACCGTGATCGCGACGGGCACGCTCACGTACAAGGGCGCGACTGCGAAGGAGGCGCTCGCAAGCGAGACGCTCGGCGCGGTCGGCACGTGGGTGAAGAAGCAGAAGTTGCCGGCGAACGCGATCCCGGGCGCGAGGCTGTTCGCCGAGTCGGGCTGCCTGACGTGCCACACGTATCTCGGCACCGGCTCGTCCAACCTGGGCGCCCCGAACCTCAGCGATGAGGGCAAGAAGGGGCGGGGGATCCAGTTCCAGATCAACCATCTCAAGTGCCCCTCCTGTGTCACCCCGGGCTCACCCATGCCTTCGTTCGCCTCGCTCGGCGAAGAGAACATCCGCAAGATCGCGATCTTCCTCGAGGCATCCAAGGGCGGCGAATAGGAATGATGTGCGCGTGCGCATCTTCCAGGGCATAACCGGCGCTCCCGGCGCCCCGTCGTGAGCACAGGAACCCTGCCGGCCGCCGACGTGCGGACGATGTTCGACCGGATCGCGCCGGTGTATGACGCGATGAACCGACTGATGACGGCCGGGCTCGACCGGCGCTGGCGCCGCATCGCCGCAGAGGCGGTCGTCCGGAAGGGCGGCCGCGTCCTCGACGCGTGCTGCGGCACCGGCGACCTCGCCGTCGCCGCGCGCAAGGCGGGCGGGCGCGTGACCGGGCTCGACTTCTCGCCGCGGATGCTCGAGCGGGCGCGGCGCAAGGATGCGGCCGTCGAGTGGGTCGAGGGCGATCTGCTCGCGCTGCCGTTCGAGGACGGCGGATTCGACGCCGTCACCGTCGGCTTCGGCGTCCGGAACGTCTCGGACCTCGAGCTGGGTCTCCGGGAGATCAGGCGCGTGCTCGCCTCCGGCGGCAGTGTCGCGATCCTCGAGATCACGCAGCCGCGCGGCGTCCTCGCGCCGTTCTACCGTGTGTGGTTCGACCGGATCGTGCCGCTCGCCGGGAAGCTCCTGAAGGGAGGAGCCGCGTACTCGTACCTGCCGGCGAGCGTCCGCCGCTTTCCCGGTCCGGACGAGCTCGCGCGACTCCTCGGCGAGGCCGGGTTCGACGTCGTCGAGTGGCGGACGTTCGCGGGCGGGATCGTCGCGCTGCACACGGGGCGGGCCGGCGGACGATGAGCGCGCTCGCCACGATCCGGGAGACGCCCGGGCTCGACCTCTATCTCGAGGAGCTGGAGGAGCGGCTCGACGCGACCGTCGGCACTCACTCGGGCCTCGTCGCCGCTGTCTCCCGCGATGCGCTCGCGGCCGGAGGCAAGCGCCTGCGCCCGCTCCTCGTGTTCTTCTCCACGCCTCCGGGGGCGGCGCCGTCCGTCGCCGCCGGCGTCGCCGTCGAGCTCGTCCACATGGCCACCCTCGTCCACGACGACCTGATCGACGGAGCAGAGTTCCGCCGCGGCCGGGCGTCGGCCTGGTCGGCATACGGCCCGGCGGCTGCGCGGGCGACGGGCGACTTCCTCTTCGCGCGCGCATTCGCGGAGCTCGCCGCCACCGGGGACGCGGCATCCGTCTCGCTGCTCGCCGACGCCGCGCTCTGCCTCGCCCGCGGAGAGGCGATGCAACGTCGGCAGGCACACGACCCGCACACGACGGTCGAGGCGTACCTCGAGCGCTGCGGGCTGAAGACGGGAAAGCTGTTCGAGGCGGCCTGCGTGCTCGGTGCGGGCAGACGCCGGCTGGGGGCGTTCGGGCTCGCGCTCGGGATCGCCTTTCAGATCACCGACGATATCCTCGACTGTGCGGGGGAGACGGTCGAGACGGGCAAGATCGCCGGAGTGGATCTCAGAGAGGGGACTCCGACCCTGCCGCTGATCCTCGCCGCCCGGGAGGACGAGGTCGTGCGCCGCGCACTCTCCGGCGGGCCGCTCGAGGGCGCACTCGTGCGGGTGGCCGCGACCGGCGCCCTCGATCGCTCGCGCGAGCTCGCGCTCGACTATGCACGCAGGGCGCGCGCGTGCCTGAACGGCGAGCTGCACCGCGAGGAGCTGGAGACGCTCACCCATCTGGTGGTTCACCGTGCGTCGTGAGCAGCGTCGACTACGGCTGGGGCGCATCTCGTACGTGAACATGGCGCCGGTCTTCTACCGGCTCGAGCACGAGGTCGAGGAGGTCAGCGGGGTGCCGACCGAGCTGAACGCACGGCTTCTGGCCGGCGAGCTCGACCTGGCGCCGATCTCGTCGATCGCGTGGGCGCGGAACGCCGATCGGCTCCGGATCCTGCCGCGGCTGTGCGTCGGTTCGGAGGGCGCCGTCGACTCGATCCAGCTCGTCTCCCGCTGCCCGCTCGAGCAGGTCCGGAGCGTCGCCGTCACGCCGGAGAGCGCGACCTCCGTCGTGCTGACGAAGGTGCTGATCCCCGGGGCCGACCACGTCCCGCTCGGAGAGGCGGCAGACGCGACGCTCCTGATCGGGGACGCCGCACTGAAGAGCGCATTCGAGGATCCGACCCCGCACCACGACCTCGGCCGTCTCTGGCTCGAGCGCACCGGGTTGCCGATGGTCTTCGCCGTCTTCGCCGCCCCGGAGCCCGTCGCCGACGGGATGTCCGCGCTCGAGGACGCCCTGGTTGCGTCCGTCCGCCGCGCGAGAGCCGAGCCCGAGCAGCTCGCCCACGAGGCCCGCGAGCGGTACGGCTACCCGGCCGGATTCCTCGCGCGCTACTTCGAGAAGCTGCGCTACCGGTTCGGCCCCCGCGAGCGCGCCGGCCTGTTCACGTTCCTCGAGCTGGCGCGCGACGTCGGCGAGCTGGACGAGGTCCCGGAGCTTCGTTTCGTCCAGGAGGCGGTGAGCGCATGATCGTCGTTCGCCTCCGGCTCGCTCCCGTGGGGGAAGCCGTGCTTCCCCTCCCCGCTCATCGCTCGAGGGTCGACCGATGAGCCGAACCGAGCTCGTCGAGTCGCTGATCGGTCGCTTCCCCGGCGTGCCGCCCGAGGCGGTCCTCAAGGAGGATTTGCTGCGGACGGGGATCGCGTTCGCCGGATCGGCGCTCTCGGACAACCTCGACGGGGCCGTGAAGCCGAAGTCGTACTTCATCTTCTCGTTCGACCAGCAGCCCCTCTCCGACCTCGGCGAGGCGGCCAGGCGCCGGCCGCCGGAGGAGATCGGGCTGAGCGGGGGGCCCTACGGCCTCCGCCGGACGATCGTCTCCGTGCGCGTGAACCCGGCCTCTCCCTACCTGGTCGGCCGGGACGACGACGGTGGCCTGACGCTCGAGCTCGACGGTCTGCCTGTCGCCGACGTCGCCTCGCCGCCGATGCCCGAGTACTACCGGCACACGCTCGCGAACGGAAAGACCGTGATGGAGACCGCCCCCACGATCCAGTGGGGCTACCTGATCTACCTGACGGTGCTGCGGCTCTGCCAGTACTTCGGCGCCAAGGAGGAGTGCGGGTTCTGCGACATCAACCACAACTGGCGCTCGCACAGGAGGGCCGGCCGGCCGTACACCGGCATCAAGCCGGTCGCCGACGTGATCGAGGCGCTCTCTCTGATCGACGAGCACGACACGGCGCGGGCCAGCCACGCGTACACGCTCACCGGCGGGTCCGTGACGAGCAAGGTCGACGGGCTCGAGGAGGCCGACTTCTACGGGCGCTACGCGCAAGCGATCGAGGAGCGGTTCCCCGGGCGCTGGATCGGCAAGGTCGTCGCGCAGGCGCTGCCGCGCGAGGCGGTCGAGCGCTACCGCGACTACGGGATCACGATCTACCACCCGAACTACGAGGTCTGGGACGCACGGTTGTTCTCGCTGATCTGCCCCGGTAAGGAGCGGTACGTCGGCCGGGGGGAGTGGCACCGGCGGATCCTCGATGCGGCCGAGGTCTTCGGGCCGCGCCAGGTGATCCCGAACTTCGTCGCCGGCGTCGAGCTGGCGAGGCCCTTCGGCTTCGACACCGTGGATGCGGCGATCGCGAGCACTGTCGAGGGCCTCGACTTCTTCATGAGCCGCGGGATCACTCCCCGGTTCACCACCTGGTGCCCCGAGCCGGCGACGCCGCTCGGCCGCGACAACCCCGAAGGCGCGCCGCTCGAGTACCACGTGCGCCTGCTCGAGGCCTACCGGGACACGCTCGAGGGCCATGGCCTGCGGCCGCCTCCAGGATACGGCGCTGCGGGGCCCGGGAACGCCGTCTTCTCGGTCAGCTCGTTCATGGACGTGCTGAACGCGGGGGAAACCTCCGGTTTCGCCCGCGAGCCTTCCCGAACCCGGCTCGCACCTGAACAGTCGTCGAAGGCCGCGCCCGCCTTGTCGGTCGCGGCGGCGAATGACGATCGGCCGGTGGAGGTCGATCGATGAGTCGGATCGACATCGACGAGGCGCGGCGGCTCTGGCTGGAGGCGTCGGACGACGAGCTGATCGAGCGGGCGCAGGCGGTACGTGCGCGGTGGCACCCACCCGGGCACGCGACCTACATGGTGATGCGGATCGTCAACTACACGAACGTCTGCGTCGCCCAGTGCGACTACTGCGCGTTCTACGTCCTCCCCAACCAGCGCGGTGGATACGTCCTGTCACGCGACGAGGTGTTCGCGAAGATCGACGAGCTGCTCGAGGTCGGCGGCGACCTGGTCGGGTTCAACGGCGGCTTCAACCCGAAGCTGCCGCTCGACTACTACTGCGATCTCTTCCACTCGGTGCGCGAGCGGTACGGAGAGCGGGTCGAGTTCTACGCGCTGACGGTCGCCGAGTTCGTCTTCCTCGCCGACCGCGCACGACTCTCCTACGCCGAGGCGGCGGCCCGCCTGCGCGAGGCGGGCGTGCACTGGGTCACCGGCGGCGGCAGCGAGATCCTGACCGAGGATTTCCGCAGGCGGCACGCGAAGTGGAAGTACACGGTCGCCGACTACTTCGCCGCTCAGCGGGCGATCGTCGAGGCGGGCCTCAAGACGACCGCGACGATGGTGATCGGGTTCGACGAGACGCTCGACGAGCGGCTCGAGCACCTGCAGCGCACGCGTGACTTCCAGGACGAGACGGACGGGCTGTTCTCGTTCCTGTGCTGGACGTACAAGCCGTACGGCACCGCGCTCGGCGGCACCGAGGTCTCGGCGGAGGAGTACCGCCGCTGGATCGCCCTCAGCCGGATCTTCCTGGACAACGTCAAGCACGTCCGGACGTCCGTGTTGACCCAGAACGAGGATGCCTTCCGTGCGCTCGACTTCGGCGCCGACGACTTCGACCTGCCGATCGAGGACGAGGTGACCCAGAAGGCGGGCGCGACGATCGACCTCGACCTGGAGAGGCTGCTCGAGATCCCGCGTACGCTGGGTTACACCGTCGAGTATCGCCGGGCCGAGCGCCCTCCCGCGCTCGTCGGCACGTGAAGGGACGGGCTGGTCGCCTGCAGGGACATGCTTCAGCCTGTCCCCGGCCTTCCGACGGCAGGAACGGCTCAGCCGACGGCTAACCTGGATCGAGGGTCGTGCCTCGCCGTGCCGTCATCGTCTGCCTGCTCCTGCTCGTCTCCGCCGGGACCGCGAAGGCGGCACCCCGGGAGCTGATTCCCGGCCTCAGCTACGACCGCAGGCTCGAGTTCACGACCACCGGCCCCGTCGTCGCCAACGTGCTCACACTGCCCCGGCCGGGTGGGCTCTGGCAGCTCGGCCCTGCGCTCTCGACCGAGTCGATCCTCGGTACCGAGCG
>JBBRXG010000090.1:0-12214 GCA_038248655.1 Gaiellales bacterium | reverse complement strand
GCTCAGCGCGCGCTCCGTCGAGGCGGGGACAGGATGAATCCTGTCCCTTGGGTCTACTCGGGGCTGACCTTGCCGTTTCCCGACGCCCGCCGGCGGACGTCGCGCTCGCGGGCGAGCGCCTTGGCGGCCTGCTCGAGGAGGCCCGCTAGCCGGCGCAGGCGCTCGGCCTCCGAGCGCAGCTCGAGCAGCTCCTGCTTCAGCTCGTGCCCGAAGTCGACGCGGGCGGCGAGCTCGAACGACAGGGTGGCCGAGGCGACGGGCGGCTCGTCCACCTCGTCGGCCTCCGCCGCCTCGACGAGGCGCCGGAACACGTCGAGGGTGCGCTCGACCTCCCCGTGGCTCGCGCGCTCACCGTCGTCCTCGAGCTCCTCGACCTCGGCGGTTCGGTACGAGCGGCCCTCGGTGAGCTCGACGACCCTGAAACGGCCCCGGCCCTCGACGAGCACATTCATCCTGCCGTCGTCGAACGTGTCGATCAGCTCGAGCACGGCCGTGCGCGTGCCCACCTCGCGGAGGCCGTCGTCGTCCTCGAGGATCAATCCGAACTCGGTCTCGTCGGCGAGACACTCGCCGATCAGGTCCTTGTACCGGTCCTCGAAGATGTGCAAGGGCACCCGCTCCCCCGGCAGGAGCACCAGTTCGAGCGGGAAGAGGCCGATCTGCATGACGCAGGAAGCGTAAGCGCGGCGCTAGCATCCGCGCGTGACCGCGTCCATCGCCGAGATCGCGGATAGCTTCTTCCGTCCGTCGATCCGGGGCCTCGTCCCGTACGAGCCCGGCAAGCCGGTCGAGGAGGTGCAGCGCGCGCTCGGGCTCGCCCGCTGCGTCAAGCTCGCCTCGAACGAAGGGCCGTTCGGCCCCCTCCCGGCCGCGATCGAGGCGCTCGGCCGTTCGCTCGAGGAGCTGAACCGGTACCCGGACGGGGGCGCCTGGCGGCTGCGTGACGCGCTCGCGGAGCGGTACGGCGTGCGGTTCGAGGAGGTCGCCGTCGGCGCGGGTGCGGACGGGCTCGTCGACTGCCTCTCCCAGGCCTCGCTCGACCCGGGCGACGAGGTCGTGTGCGGGTGGCCGTCGTTTCCGAGCTACGTGATCGACGCCGCCAAGCAGGGTGCGACGGCAGTCCGGGTGCCGCTTCGCGATCACCGCTACGACCTCGACGCGCTGCTCGAGGCGATCGGCCCGCGGACGAAGCTGGTCTTCGTCTGCCATCCGAACAATCCGACCGGGACGATGAACACCCGGGAGGAGCTCGACGCCTTCCTCGACGCGGTCCCCGACCGCGTCCTCGTCGTGGTCGACCAGGCGTACCGCGAGTACATCGAGTCGCCCTCGTACCCGGACGCGATCGAGGAGTACTTCAAGGCCGGCCGTCCGATCGCCGTCCTGCGAACCTTCTCGAAGATCTACGGGCTGGCAGGCCTGCGGGTCGGCTACATGGTCGCGCCGGCGGCCGTCGTCACCGCCGCGAACAAGGTCAAGCGCGCCTTCGACGTCTCCTCCGCCGCCCAGGAGGCCGCTCTCGCCAGCCTCGACGACGCGGACGAGCTCGCCCGCCGCCGCCGGGTCAACGCGGAGGGGATGATCGGGCTCGAGGAGACGCTCCGCTCCCACTTCGAGGTCGCGGGCCCGGCGGTGGCGAACTTCCTCTACGCGGACGTCGGCGGCGACGCGCGGCCGCTGTTCGAGGCACTGCTTCGGGAGGGGGTGATCGTGCGTCCGCTCCACGGCTTCGGCGCGCCGACCGCCATCCGGGTCACCTGTGGAACGAAGGAGGAGAACGAGTTCCTCGCCGCCGGGCTCGCGCGCGTACGAGCCGGTCACCAGGCGGGGTAACGTCGCAACGGTGAGCTTGCCGTCGATCTTCTCCCGGCAGCGAGACGCACTCCGCGCGTCTCCCAGCTTCCGCTTCCTCTTCTTCTCGACCCTCGTCTCGGGCGTCGGCACCTGGATCGCGGTGATCGCGCTCAGCGTGGACGTCTGGGACCGGACGCACTCCGGGGTGTGGATCAGCGCGCTCCTGATCGCCGACTTCCTCCCCGCCGTCGCGATCGGCCTCCTGCTCGGCCCGTTCGTCGACCGGCTGTCGCGAAAGCGGCTTCTGGTCGGCGCCGACGTCCTCCGGGTCGCCGTGTTCGCGCTGCTCGCGTTCGCGATCAGCCCCTGGCAGATCGTCGCGCTCGCGTTCCTCGCCGGCGTCGCCTCCGGCTTCTCCCGACCGGCCGCCTACGCCGGACTGCCGAATCTCGTCTCCGCCGACATGCTGCCCCGTGCGAACGCGCTCCTCCGCATGGCCGACCAGCTGACGATCACGGTCGGCACCCTGCTCGGCGGGATCGTCGTCGCCGCCGCCGGCCCCGACCTCGCCTACGGGCTGAACGCCGGAAGCTTCGTCCTCTCCGTGGCGCTGCTCATGCGGATCTCGGGCGGGGTCCTGCAACAGGGTCGGGTCGAGAGCAGAGGTCACTGGCGCGACATCGCCGACGGAATCGCCGTCGTCCGCCGCTCGAGGGCGCTGATGGCGGTCCTCGTCTCCTGGAACCTGGTGATGCTGACGATCGCGCTCGTCAACGTCTCGGAGGTCGTGCTCGCCAAGGTCAGCTTCAGCGCCGGCGACTTCGGGTTCGGCCTGATGTGGGCGGGCAGCGGTCTCGGCGCCCTCGTCGGCGCGCTGCTCGCCTCCACGCTCCTCGACCGGCGGAGCATGACCGTCGTGTACGCCGCGGCCATCGCCTTGATGGGGATCGGCGACGTCGCCGCGGCCGTCTCGCCCAACGTGTGGGTCGCCGTCTGGTTTCTCCTGCTCCAGGGGGTGGGCAACGCGACCGCGATCGTCTGCAACTCGCTGCTCGTCCAGCGGGGGGCGCCCGATCACGTCCGCGGCCGTGCCTTCACCCTGATCATGGGCTCGAACTTCGCCGTGCTCGGGATCGGGATGGCGCTCGCCGGGCCGCTGGTCGACGCTGTCGGCGCGCGCTGGGTCTGGGGGATCGCCGGCGGTCTCGCGTTCGCCTCCGCCGCAACCGGCTACGCGATGCTGCGGAGAACCGCTCAGCCGGCGTTCGAGCCGGCTGCGTCCTGATGGCCGAACGACGCGACTGGACGCGCGAGACGCTGTCCGCTGCGGTCCGGGCGGGCGACCGTCGTGCCCTGGCGCGGGCGATCACGCTCGTCGAGGAGGGCGACGAGCTCGCAGCGGAGGTCGTGCGCGACCTCTACCCGGACACCGGCAACGCGTACGCGGTCGGCGTCACCGGCCCGCCGGGGGTCGGCAAGTCGAGCCTGATCGGCGCTCTCCTCGGGGAGGTACGGGGCCTCGAGAAGACGGCCGGGGTCGTCTCGGTCGACCCGTCCAGCCCGTTCTCGCACGGAGCGCTGCTCGGCGATCGCATCCGGCTGGCCGATCACTTCCTCGATCCGGGCGTGTTCATCCGCTCGATGGGCGCGCGCGGTCACCTGGGCGGGCTCGCCGAGGCGACGCTGCAGGCACTCCTCCTCCTCGACGCCTCCGGCAAGGACGTCGTCTTCCTGGAGACGGTCGGTACCGGACAGAGCGAGACCGAGGTGATCGGCGCCGCAGACACGGTCGTGCTCGTGCTGATGCCCGGCTCCGGCGACTCGATCCAGGCGCTGAAGGCCGGGATCATGGAGATCCCCGACGTGATCGCGATCAACAAGATGGATCACCCGTCCGCGAAGACGATGCTGACCGAGGTGCGCTCGGTGCTGTCGCTCGACCGGGAACGGACGTGGAAGGTGCCGATCGTGCTCACGGAGGCGCACCGCGGCGAGAACGTGCCGGAGCTCTGGGCGGCGATCGTCGAGCACCGTGCGCACCTGGAAGGCGAGGGGCTCCTCGAGGAGCGTCGCCGTCGCAACCTCGCCGGCGAGGTGTTCGCGGTCGCCTCGGCGCGGGCGACGTCGCACCTCCAGGAGGCGGTCGCCGCCGATCCCGAGCTCAGCCGCCTGCTCGACGAGGTGCAGCGCCGCGAGCTCGACCCTCTCTCGGCGGTCGACGTGATCATCGGACGGGTGTTCGGGATCGATGGCTCCCGGACTGCCTGAGATCCAGCAGGCGCGGGAGCGCCTCGACGGGGTTGCGCGTGTCACGCCCGTGTACGGCTCCGAGACGCTCTCGCGTCTCGCGGGCAGGCCCGTGCACCTGAAGGCCGAGAACCTCCAGCGGACGGGCTCGTTCAAGATCCGCGGGGCCGTCAACAAGCTTGCGACCCTGGACGGGCGGGAGCGCGCCGCCGGGGTGGTGGCGGCCAGCGCCGGCAACCACGCACAGGCGGTGGCCTGGGCCGCCCGCGAGGCGGGGGTCGGAGCGACGATCTTCGTCCCTCAGGACGCCCCGATGGCCAAGGTCGAGGCGACGCGGAGCTACGGCGCGCGGGTCGAGATGGGAGGCGAGGCGCTCGAGGAGGCGGTCGCAGCCGCCCTGCGGTGCGTGGAGCAGACCGGGGCGACATTCGTGCATCCCTACGAGGACGAGACGGTCGTCGCGGGCCAGGGGACGATCGGGCTCGAGCTGGTGGAGCAGGTCGCCGAGGCGGAGACGGTGATCGTGCCGATCGGCGGCGGCGGCCTGTGTGCCGGAATCGCGCTCGCCCTTCGTGCCGTCCGCCCGGACGTGCGGGTGGTCGGCGTCCGGGCTGCGGCCGACGGCTTCTCGATCGCCGACGGGATCGCAGTCAAGCAGCCGGGCTCGCTGACCGGGCCGCTTCTCGACGACCTGCTCGCCGACGCGCTCGAGGTCTCGGCCGAGCAGATCGCGCAGGCGATCGTGCTGCTGCTCGAGCGGACGAAGCTCGTCGTCGAGGGCGCGGGCGCCGTCGGGGTGGCGGCGCTGCTCGAGGGAAAGGTGCCCGGCGCGGGACCGGTGGCGGTGGTGCTCTCCGGCGGGAACATCGACGCGAGCACGCTGATCACCGTCATGCGGCATGGGCTGACGAGCGCGGGGCGTCATCTCGTCGTCCGCACCTGGGTGCCGGACCGCCCGGGCGAGCTCTTGAAGCTCCTCGGGCTGGTCGCACAGGAGCGGGTCAACGTCCTCTCCGTCGAGCACCACCGGGAGGGTGTCGAGATCCCGGTCGGCGCCACCGGGATCGACCTGACGCTGCTCGCGCGCGACGAGGAGCACTGCGAGACGCTGCTGGAGCAGGTCCGCGGCTGGGGCTACGAGGTCAAGCGGCTCCGGTAGCGGGTGCGCTCAGGTGCCGCAGCGGCGGAAGCCGACCGTGTGCCCACCGCGGCGCTCCCACTCGACGATGCCGCCGCGCAGGACGGGCCTGGCGTCGACGCCGGCCGCGGCGAGGACGCTGGCTGCGATCGCGGCCCGCAGGCCGCTCTCGCAGATCGTGACGGCAGGCCGGCCGTTCGCGACGGACGCTCCGTAGGCCCGGAGCAGGCGGTAGGGGATGTGGCGGCTGCCGGGGATGTAGCCCGCGTCGCGCTCGTCGGCCTCGCGCACGTCGATCAGATCGATCGCTCCGGCGGCGAGCAGCCCGTCGAGCTCGTCGACCGAGACCGGCTCGAAGCTCTCGGTCGCCCCGGCGTCGGTGAGGTAGCCGGCGAGGTCGAGGAAGCCGACGGCGTGCAGCCGGCGGGCGGCGCGGTCGGCCTCGTCGGCGGAGGAGGCGTGAAGGACGACCGGCTCGTCGGGGCGGAGCACGAAGCCCGCCTTGGTCCCGAACGCGCTCCCCGAGAGGGGGACGTTCATCGCGCCGGGCACATGGCCGGCTGCGAACGTCTCCGCGGGGCGGACGTCGAGCACCGTCCCGTCGTCGTCGGCGGCCGGGCCTATGGACGGCTGCTCGGGGACGAAGGGTCCGCGGTTCAAATCGACGATCCGCTCCATGTTCGGTGGGCGCGGGGCCGGCGCACCCGTCGTCTCGGCGACGAACTCCTGGACGGTCGAGAGCGCGAGCAGCGGGTTCCCGGCCCGCTCGGCGCCGATCGTCGAGGAGGGATCGCCGCTCATTCCCGTGCCGCAGAGCGAGCCGGCGACGTGGCCCGGGAAGACCCGGACGTCGTCGGGGAGCTCGAGCAGCCGGCGGAGGCTCGCGAACAGGCCCTCGGCGCCCTCACGGGCCTCGACCGCGAGGTCGGGCCGGGCGACCGAGCCGACGAACAGCGAGTCGCCGCTCAGGAGATTCCCGCCCGCGAGGAAGCAGCAGTGCTCCGGGCGATGGCCTGGAGTGTGCAGGCAGCGGACGCGGACGGAGCCGACCGCCACCTCGTCGCCGTCCGCGAGCGGCTCGTGAGCGTACTCGGCTCCGGCGCCGCCGTGGACGGACACCGGGAGGCCGTGCTCGAGCGCAAGCCGCCCGTGGCCGGACAGGTGATCGGCGTGGGTGTGCGTCTCGAGGACCCGCACGAGGCGGACGTCGAGGCGCTCCGCCTCGACGACGTACTGCTCGATCGCGTAGGCCGGATCGACCAGAATCGCCTCTCCGGCGTCCTGGTCGCCGACGAGATACGAGGCGCAACCGAGATCCTCGTCGACGAATTGCCGGAAGATCATCGCCGGCTGACGGTAGCAGCGGGCCTCGCTGTCTTTCTTGAAGTGAGCGGAGCGCGACACCCGGTGACAGTCCCGAGAAGCGTCACTGCCCGTGCTCAGGACGGCGGCAGGCCGAGGTGCCTGGCGATCACCATGCGCTGCACCTCGTTCGTGCCCTCGCCGATCTCGAGGATCTTCTGGTCCCGGTAGAGACGCGAGATCGGGAACTCGTCCATGAATCCGTAGCCGCCGTGGATCTGGAGCGCGGCGTTCACCGCCCGGTTCGACAGGAGGCCGGTGAAGAGCTTGGCCTCGGCGGCTGCGAGCGCGAACGGCCTGCCGGCGTCCTTCAGCCACGCAGCCCGGTGGACGAGCGCCCGGCCCGCCTCGATCTCGGTCGCCACGTCGGCGAGCTGGAACTGGACCGCCTGGAAGGCGGCGATCGGCTTGCCGAACTGCCGGCGCTCGAGGGCGTACGCGTACGCGAGGTCGTAGGCACCCTGGGCGAGCCCGACCCCCATTGCCGCGACCGAGATCCGGCCCCCGTCGAGGATCTCCAGAAACTGCTTGAAGCCCTCGCCGCGGGGGCCGAGCAGGTTCCGTTCCGGAACGGCGCAGCCCTGGAAGGAGAGCTCGCGCGTGTCCGATGCCCGCCAGCCGAGCTTCTGCATCGGCGGCGCGATCTCGTAGCCGGGCGTGCCGTTCGGGACGACGATGTTCGAGACCTCGTCTGCTCCCGTTCGCGCCGTAATCGTCACGCACGCGGTGATGTCGGTGCCCGCGTTGGTGATGAACATCTTGGCGCCGTCGATCACCCACTCTCCGTCGCGGAGCTCCGCGCGGGTTCCCGTCGCGCCGGCGTCGGATCCGGCCTCGGGCTCGGTCAGCCCGAAGGCGGCGAGGCGCTTCCCCGACGCGAGGTCCGGCAGCCACTCGCGTCTCTGCTCCTCGGTGCCGTAGAGGAAGATCGGCATCGTCCCGAGCGACGTGTGCGCGGCGACCGTGATCGCCACCGACGAGTCGACGCGCGTCAGCTCCTCGATCGCGATCGCGTACGAGACGGTGTCTCCTCCGGCGCCGCCGTACTCCTCGGCGATCGGGATCCCCATCAGGCCCAGCCCGGCCATCTCTGCGACGAGCTCATAGGGGAAACGGTGCTCGCGATCGAGCTCCTCGGCGGCCGGCGCGATCCGCTCGCGGGCGAACTCGCGCACGGTCTCGCGGATCAGCTCCTGCTCGGGCGTGAGATCGAAGTTCACCGGTCTTTCGCCCCGCGGTCGAAAGGCCCGGGTGGAACGGTCGGGTGCAGTGTCCGCGTGACCATCGTGATCCGCTAGCGCAACGGCTCGCAGAGCCGTTGCGCTAGCTCAGCGATCAGCCGCACGCCGTATCCCGTCCCGCCCTGCTGGGTCAGGTAGTCGCCGCGGGACCGCCTGATGAACGCGGGCCCGGCGAGATCGATATGGGCCCAGGGGCCGTCGCCGGCGAACTCGTGCAGGAACTCGGCGGCGAGCGCTGGCGCGCCTTCCTTCAGGATCGACGCGTTCTTCATGTCGGCGAAGTTCGAGTTCACGTACCGGCGGTACCGCCGATGCAAGGGGAAGGGCCAGAGGTGGTCCCCGGCGGCGTTCGCGGCCGCGACGATCCGGTCGCGCCAGCTCTCGTCGTTCGCGTACACGCCCGCGTACAGATCCCCGAGCGCCAGCACCATCGCGCCGGTCAGCGTGGCCATGTCGATCAGGTGGGTTGCGCCCTGCTCGCGTGCGTAGCAGAGCGCGTCGGCAAGGACCAGCCGGCCCTCGGCGTCGGTGTTGATGATCTCGATCGTCTTCCCGTTCATCGCGGTGAGGATGTCGCCCGGCCGGTAGGCGCCCCCGCCGGCCATGTTCTCGGTCGCCGCGACCACGGCGAGGACGCGGACGGGCAGCGCGAGGTCGGCGATCGCGCCCACGCCCTCGATCACGGCCGCTCCCCCCGACATGTCGCCCTTCATGTCCTCCATGTACTCAGTGGGCTTGAGCGAGATCCCGCCCGTGTCGAACGTGATCGCCTTGCCGACGAGCCCGAGGACGAGGTCGTCCCGCGCTCCGGGCGGGTCGTAACGGAGCACGATCAGCCGAGGGTCGTTGTGGCTCCCCTGTGCGACGGCGGCGAACGCGCCCATCCCCATCGCCTCGATCTGCCCGCGGCCGAACGATTCGCACGACAGCCCTGTCGAGTCCCGGGCGATCTCTGCGGCCCGATCGGCGAGCCGCGTCGGCGTCAGATCGTTCGGGGGGCGGTTGGCCAGATCGCGCGCACGGTTCGCCCACAGCGCAACGCAGCTCGTGCGTTGCGCCAGCCGGAGCGTCGAGTCGTCGCCGCCGACCAGGATCAGCCGTTCGGTCTGCGGCCGTCTCGGGCGGTCGGTCTTCCAGGCGCCGGCGTCATAGCCGCCGAGGACGAGCCCGTCGACCACCGCCCTGGCCTGCTCGGCCAGGCTCAATCCGAGCTCGCCGTCGAGCAGCCAGGCGACGTTGGCGCCGAGGCCGAGCCTGGCAACCGCGGCGGCCGCCTCGCGGATCGCATCGGCGTCGAGGTCGTCGCCCCGGCCGGCGCCGGCGGCCACGAGCCGGCTTCCGTTGTCGAGGTGGAGCACACAGGTGTTCCCGGACGCCCCGCGCAGCTCGCCCGACTCGACGAGCCGATCGAGCCTCGGGTCGAGGCCGGAAGGAACTCGGCCGACCGGATCGAATACGGCAAATCCGATGACATCGACCTCGGCGAGATCCGATTGCTTTGCGACGACGGCGATCTCCATGCGGCGGCCGATGCTATCCGACCCCGCTCCTAACCTGCACCGGGTCCCGGTCGTCTCTTTACTTGCCCGCCACATGAGCCTACGGTCAAACTGAGATGAGCCAGATATCGTCGCCGAGATTCCGCCGCGGTCGATCGGCCTCGTCCGTGGAGGCCTTGCAGGAGCGGATCGGCGTGCTCGTCGCCCGCCGTCAGGAGCTGCGTACGCGGAGCGCCCGCCCGGAGGCTCTGGAGCGCAACCGCCGGCAGCTCGCGCGCTGCCAGTGGCAGCTCTCGGTCGCTCTGATCGCCCGGTACCTGGCCGGGGAACAGGCCGCCTAGCAACGCCGATAGGCTGGCTCCCGATGCGGGAGCGGATCGACGGCCGGGCGATGGGGGTGCTCTCGTCGGGTCACGCCGCCGTCGACTTCTCCGGCGGCGCCCTGCCGGCGCTCCTGCCCTTCCTCGTCGATCGGTTCGACCTGTCGTACACGCTCGCGGCCGTGCTGATCCTGGCTTCGGCGATCTCCGGCTCCGTGATCCAGCCCCTGTTCGGGCTCTGGTCCGACCGGCGGGGCGCGGTCTGGCTCCTGCCGGCCGGGGTGGCGATCGGCGGGATCGGGATCGCGCTCGCGGCCGCCTCGCCGAGCTACTGGCTCGTCGTCTGCTTCGTCGCCCTCTCCGGAATCGGGACGGCCGCCTACCACCCCGAGGGATCGAAGTTCGCCGCCTTCGTCAGCGGCCGTCGCCGGGCGAGCGGCATGTCGCTGTTCTCGATCGGGGGGAACCTCGGGTACGGGCTCGGGGCGCTCGCGACGACGCCTCTCGTCGTCGTTCTCGGGTTGAAGGGAGGGCTGCTGCTGATGGCCCCCGCGCTTGCCGTCGCCGCGGTCATCCTCGCGGTGACGCCGTACCTGCTCTCGTTCGTCCCCGCTCACGAGTCGCGCGCCCCGGCCGGAGGCGAGAGCCAGCCGCGCGCGCTGGCGCTCCTGCTCGGCGTGATCGCTTTCCGGAGCTTGGCCTGGTTCGGCCTCGTCACCTTCGTCCCGCTCTGGGAGGTCTCGCTCGGCCACTCGAAGTCCTACGGCAACCACGTGCTCACGCTGATGCTGCTGGTCGGGGGCCTGGGCACGCTCGCCGCAGGACCACTCGCAGACCGGATCGGTCTGCGCGCGGTCCTGCTCACGACGAACGCCATCAGCGGGCCGCTGATCCTGGTGTTCGTGCTCGTCGGCGGGGTTCCCGGTGGGATCGCCCTCGCCGGCGTAGGCGCGGCCGTGATCGGCTCGTTCGGGATCACGATGGTGATGGCCCAGCAGTACCTTCCTCATCAGATCGGCATGGCCTCGGGTCTCTCGATCGGGTTCTCGATCGGGCTGGGCGGCGTCGCGGCCGTGATCCTCGGCGCGATCGCGGACTCGATCGACCTGCGCGCGTCGCTCTTCATCTGCGCCGCGGCACCGGTGATCGCTCTGGCGCTGACCGCGCTCTTGCCCTCCGGCGAGGCTCGCCGGCGCCTCGAGCCCGAGGTCGCCGTGCCGTGAGGTAGGCTCGGTCGCGCAGTGTCAGACGCCGCCACCGAATTCTTCGCCGCTCTCCCGTCCAGGGTGGACCAGGCCAAGACCGCGGGCATGAACAACTCCTACGTCTTCGACATCGAGGGTGCGGGCGTCTGGACCGTGAAGGTCGCCGACGGCGCCGTCACGGTCGACGAGGGCGACACCGGCGGCGACTGCACGATCTCCACGTCGGCCGAGACGTTCGAGCAGGTCGTCAAGGGAGAGCAGAACCCGACCGCCGCGTACATGTCCGGCAAGCTGAAGGTCAAGGGCGACATGGGCGCGGCAATGAAGCTCCAGAAGCTCTTCTAAAAGCACGGGGGAACTCGTTCCCCGTGGGCCCCTCCTCGCTCGCTGCGCTCGCATCGCCGGCTGAGAGCACGGGGGAACCCGTTTCCCCGTGGGCCCCTCCTCGCTCGCTGCGCTCGCATCGCCGGCTGACCGCGGACGGTTCGTTGCCGCGCCCGCTCAGGTCGGGCGCGGCGGCGCTCTGTTGGCACGCGCGCGCCCCAAAAAGTCCTTGTAACAGTCTGTTACTTTCACGGACCTCCGCTCGGAGGGGCGAATGGGGAGCTCGTAACAGTCTGTTACTTGCCCGTCTCCGGTAGGTCGGCTCGGATCAGGCGGAAGCCGACGTCCCACTCGGGTGTCGTTCGGAGATGGCCGTGCCGCTCGTCCCACACGCCCGAGGTGAGGTCGTCGGCGAGCTTTCCGAGCGCCTGATCGGACACATCCCGTGGAAGCTGATGCCAGACCGACGTCGCCGCCCGAATCCGAGGATCCAGGTACTCCTCGGGCCTGGCCCAGAGGGTCGCGAACATGCGGTCGGTGCAGTCGCGAGGGGCCGGCAACGGCTCGACGACGGCCGGCGGCAGCGCGGCGATGACCCGGGCGAGCGACGGCATCGACGTGGCCGGGCCATCGAGGATCTCGGGAAGGTAGTCGCGGACGATCCACTGACTGCTCCAGGCGGTCGGATCGAAGGTGACGACCACGACGCGGCGTCGGGCGACGCGCACCATCTCTGCAAGGCCGGCGTCGACGTCGCTCCAATGGTGCAGGGTGAAGATCGCCATCGCCGCGTCGAACGCGTCGTCGGGGAAGGGCAGGCATTCCGCGGTCGCCTGGACGACCGGTGCGGCCGTCGGCAGGCGTTGCGCGATCATCACCGCCGAGGGCTCGACGGCTGTCACCTCGCGGTCGGGCGGCTCGTACGAGCCCGTGCCCGCTCCAACGTTGACAACGCTCCGCGCATCGCCGAGCGCGCACCAGATGGGTGCGGCGGGCCGGGGATCCGGCCGCCGAATGGTCCCGTACGTCAGACCGATACGGTCGTAGAGGGGTGGGTTCCCCATCTAAGGGACTGCGCATAAAT
>JBBRXG010000089.1:0-12484 GCA_038248655.1 Gaiellales bacterium | reverse complement strand
TCTCGTCGATCCCGATCCGCACCAGGTAGTCGAGCGGGTCGTGGCGGCTGCTCGCCTCGGCAGCAACTCTGGTGATGATCCGCCCGACTGTCAGCCAGGCAATCCGCATCAGCTCCGAAACCGCCCGCTTCGAGCACGCGCAAGCGAGCCAGGCGACCTGGTCCTCGAAGCTGCGCGTGAAACGCGAGCCGTGCCGCGCCCAGGGCACAGCAGCGGCTACGACACCGTGACGCGGGCACGCAACCCTGGGCGCCTCCGCCTCCAGATAGCAGCACGTCGTGCCGAGATCGAGCGCCCGCCAGCGCCGCCTGCCCTCGCCCGCGTCGTAGCCGGGGCAGCGCCGACGGCAGACGCCGCAGCGGCGCCGCTCGCGCCAACCCGGCCGCACCACGACAACCAGGGCGTCCTCGTCGAAGTCGACGTCCTCGACCACCGTCCGCTCGACACCCAGCAGCCGAGCCCATACCCTCACCCCGCCCACGCCGTTTCCCTCCTCTCACGATCCGACTACGAACAGCTCGGAACCGTAGAAAGGAAGCGGCGTGCGCCTCGCTTCAGCCGCTCACATCACCCACGGGAAGGTGCGAAGCGCCCGAAAAAGGGCCGCCGTTCGATCCGGTCGAGGCCGGCCTCGCCCGCCATGCGGTCTATCTCTCCGCCGGGGAGGTCGTCTTCGTCTTCGAGGGCCACCAGGTGGAGTGGATCGTCGACGGCATGGTCGACGACCCGTTTGGCTGGGCGGTTGTCGACGCACTGGACGCCTGGCGTCCTCTCGTCGAGGGCCAGCCGAGGATCGCGCGAGCCGCGTGGACCTGGACCGCCCCGGCCGGGGGGCCGGAGGTAGTCTCCAGGCTCGCCAAAGGGACGTGACGGAGACGACGGAGGCACAGACGAAAGGGCGGGTCGGCACGCTCGATGACGACGAGCTGGGGCTGATCGACGCCTACTGGCGCGCGGCGAACTACCTGTCGGTCGGACAGATCTACCTACTCGACAACCCGCTGCTCCGCGAGCCGCTCCGCCCCGAGCACGTCAAGCCCCGCCTGCTCGGCCACTTCGGGACGACGCCCGGGCTGAACCTGATCTGGGCGCACATGAACCGGGCGATCCGCGCCCGCGACCTGGACGCGATCTACGTCACCGGCCCGGGTCACGGCGGACCGGGCATCGTCGCGAACGCCTACCTCGAGGGCACGTACTCGGAGCTCTACCCCGAGGTGGGCGCGAGCGTGGAAGGGCTGCGGCGGCTCTTCCGCCAGTTCTCGTTCCCCGGCGGGATCCCCAGCCACGCCGCACCGGAGACCCCCGGCTCGATCCACGAGGGCGGCGAGCTCGGCTACGCGCTCGCGCACGCCTACGGCGCCGCCTTCGACAACCCCGACCTGGTCGTCTGCTGCGTGATCGGCGACGGCGAGGCGGAGACGGGACCGCTCGCGGCGAGCTGGCACTCGAACAAGTTCCTCAACCCGAGGACGGACGGGGCGGTGCTGCCGGTGCTGCACCTGAACGGGTACAAGATCGCGAACCCGACCGTGCTCGCCCGGATTCCCGAGGACGAGCTTGTCTCGCTCCTCGAAGGGTACGGTCACCGGCCGCTCGTCGTCTCGGGCGACGAGCCGGAGCGGGTCCACCGGGATCTCGCGGCCGCACTCGACGAGGCGCTCGACGAGATCGAGCGCATCCGCCGGGCCGCTCGCGCAAACGGGGCTTCCGGCCGGCCGCGCTGGCCGATGATCGTGCTGCGGACGCCGAAGGGCTGGACCGGCCCGAAGGAGGTCGACGGCGTTCCGGTCGAGGGCACGTGGCGCTCGCACCAGGTGCCGATCGCCGACGTGCGCGGAAACCCCGAGCATCTTCGCCTGCTGGAGGAATGGCTGGCGAGCTACCGGCCGGAGGAGCTCTTCGACGAGCAGGGCGTCCTCGTCTCCGAGCTTGCCGCCCTCGCCCCGAGGGGGACGAGGCGGATGAGCGCGAATCCGCACGCGAACGGTGGAGTGCGCCGCGACCTCGAGCTCCCCGACTTCCGCGACTACGCGGTTCCGGTCGCGAGCCCGGGGACGACGTTCAGCGAGGCCACGCGCGTGCTCGGCGGCTTCCTCCGGGACGCGATCGCGCGCAACCGCGACAACTTCCGCCTCTTCGGACCGGACGAGACGGCGTCCAACCGTCTCTCGGCCGTCTTCGAGACGACGAGCCGGGCCTGGGAGGCCGAGACGAAGCCGACCGACGAGGAGCTCTCGCCCGACGGCCGCGTGCTGGAGGTGCTCTCCGAGCACATGTGCCAGGGCTGGCTCGAGGGGTACCTGCTGACGGGCAGGCACGGGCTCTTCAACTGCTACGAGGCGTTCATCCACATCGTCGACTCGATGTTCAACCAGCACGCCAAGTGGCTGAAGGTGTCGCGCGGCATCGCCTGGCGGCCGCCGCTGGCCTCGCTCAACTACCTTCTCTCCTCGCACGTCTGGCGGCAGGATCACAACGGCTTCTCGCACCAGGACCCCGGCTTCATCGACCATGTCGTCAACAAGAAGGCCGAGGTGATCCGTGTCTACCTGCCGCCGGATGCGAACACGCTCCTCTCCGTCGCCGACCACTGCCTGCGCAGCCGCCATTACGTGAACGTGATCGTCGCCGGCAAGCAGCCGGCGCTCGACTACCTCTCGATCGACGACGCAATCGTCCACTGCACACGCGGCCTGGGGATCTGGGACTGGGCCTCGAGCGACGACGACGACGAGCCCGACGTCGTCCTGGCCTGCGCGGGTGACATCCCGACGCTCGAGACGCTCGCCGCCGCCTCGATCCTGCGCGAGCGGCTTCCCGACCTGAAGGTCCGCGTGGTCAACGTGGTCGATCTCATGCGCCTCCAGCCGGAGAGCGAGCATCCCCATGGACTGCCGGACGGCGAGTTCGACTCGCTGTTCACCACGGACCGGCCGGTCGTGTTCGCCTATCACGGCTACCCGTGGCTGATCCACCGCCTCACCTACCGCCGCACGAATCACGACAACCTCCACGTCCGCGGCTACAAGGAGGAGGGGACGACGACCACCCCGTTCGACATGGTCATGCTCAACGACCTCGACCGCTTCCACCTCGTCACCGACGTGATCGACCGCGTGCCCGGACTGGCGGCGCGGGCTGCGCATGTGCGTCAGGACATGGAGGACGAACGGCTCCGCTGCCGGGCATGGACGCGCGAGCACGGCGAGGACCGCCCGGACGTCCGGGACTGGGTCTGGCCGGATTAGCGGATCGAGAGCCGCCGCCGCGCGAGCTCGGCGCTCGACGGCAGAATCGCCCCGTCACGAGGCCGGCGGCGCCAGAAGTACGCGATGCCGACGATCCACGGCGCTCCGGCGGCCAGCACCGCCAGGCAGGCGCCCCACCACGAGCTCATAGGTGAAGTATGCAACGAAGTGATCGTTCTGTCCTCGTCGTCAATGCTGGCTCTACCAGCCTCAAGCTCCATTTGGTCGAGGGTGGCGAGTCGCGCCCGGTCGACTCGCTCTCGGTTGAGTGCGACGCCGTCGGTCACCGAGTCGTGCACGGCGGCGTGCGGTTCCGCGAGCCGGTGGCGATCGACGAGTACGTGAAGGCGGCGATTCGCGAGCTCACCCCGCTCGCGCCGCTCCACAACGCGCCGGCGCTGCGCGGGATCGATGATGCACAGGCGGCGCTGCCGGACATCCCCCACGTTGCGGTGTTCGACACCGCCTTCCACGCCACGATGCCCGACGAGGCAACGCGGTACGCCGTGCCGGAGCGGTGGCTCGAGTGGGGCGTCCGCCGGTACGGGTTCCACGGCCTGTCGGTCGAGTGGGCGGCCTCGCAGGTGCGAGTGTCGCGCCTGATCGTCTGCCACCTCGGCGGTGGGTCGTCCGTCAGTGCGGTGCTCGAGGGCCGCTCGGTCGAGACGACGATGGGCTTCTCGCCGCTCGAAGGCGTGCCGATGACGACCCGCTCCGGCTCGGTCGACCCCGGCGCGCTCGTCTATCTCCTGCGCGAGCGCGGCCTGACGGTCGACGAGCTCGGCCACACGCTCGAGCACGAATCCGGGCTCGCTGGGCTGTCCGGCGGATCGGGGGACGTGCGCGACCTGGCGGACGACTCGCTCGCAATCGCGGTCTACGTCCATCGCATAGCGGCCGCGGTCGCAGCGTCGGCTGCCTCGCTCGGAGGTCTCGACGCGCTCGTGTTCACCGGGGGGGTCGGCGAGCACTCCGCGAACGTGCGCGCGCGGGTGTGCGAGCGGGTGGCGTTCCTCGGCGTGGAGCTGGACGTGGAGGCAAACGCGGACGCGGTGCCCGACATGGTCGTCGGGACACCCGGCTCGACTGTCCGGGTTCACGTGATCGGCGCCCGGGAGGAGCTGGTGATCGCGCGCGCGGTGCGCAGCGTGCTCGCCTGACCCGCGAACTGCAGGGACAGACCCCCGGGGTCTGTCCCTGCACTCGAACGCGACGCAGGCGATCGCGGGCGGGTCCAGCCAGTGGACGAAGAGTTGCACTCTCGCTCCACCCCGGGTCTCAGAGACTGGGTGGCAAACGCCACGAAGCTTGTTCGACCGAAGGCCGCTCTGCCCGGGTCGGGTGCGGGGGGCCGGGACACTTGACGCAGGTGGGACGGCACGCGACCGTGTGCGGTGCGATGCGACGGCTCGCGCTCGTCCTGATCGTCCTCGTGCTCTCGGGATGCGGCTCGCGCACCGCCCCGCCGACGTCCGGAAGCCCGGCCGAGCGGCAGTGGGCCGATGCGGCCCTGCAGATCCTCACCGGACTCGACGAGGCACTCCCGCGAATCTCCAGGGCGGGAATCGGACCGGCGACGCTGACGGAGACGCCCCTCCTGTACGAGGCGCTCCTCGGCTACACCTACGTCGACAGCTGCGGTGAGCTCCTCGAGCAGCTCGGCGAGCCCTCGCCCCGCGAGCGCGAGGCCCGCGACCGGCTCCACGAAGCGTGCACCCACCTCCACCACGCCTCGACGCTCTTCACCCGCGCCGTCCGACTCGACCGAGCTCCGCTGCTCGTTGCGGCGGCGAGCGAAGCGCTCGGAACGGCCCCGCTGATCCGCCAGGCGCGGCAGCTGTTGACGAGAACTGACTGAGCATCGAGCGAGACACGGGAGGAGTCGCGGAGAAACCACACCCCCGATCCGAGACCCCACCGACGGCGTCGCCGGCGGACGCGGCGATCCTGACGGCATGACGACTCCAACCCCCATTCGTGCGTCCCGGCTTCCCGGGACGGTCCAGACCTACCTCGACCGCACAGTTCCGTCCGCCGCGCCAGTCCCGAACGCCATCCGGATCGCACAGGAGGGCGAGATCACGCTCAGGCCCGGAGGCCGGGCGCTGCGATTCGACGCCGTCGAGGAGCTCTCCGTCGCCGAGGTCCGCTTCACGTGGAAGGCGAACGTCCGCGTCGCTCCGCTCGTCCGGATTCGCGTCGTCGACTCCTACGGCGCGGGCACGGGAACGCTCGACGCACGTCTCCTCGGCGTCTCAGTCGCGCGCGCCCGAGGGCAGGAGACGAACGTCGGCGAGGCGATGCGGTACCTCGCCGAGCTCGCCTGGGTACCGCACGCCATCGGAGCGAACAGTGCGCTCGTATGGCGCGAGCTCGAGGACGACGTCGTCGAGGTCGCCACGCGGGCGGGGTCGGCCGAGGTCGCCGTCGACCTGCGGTTCGACGCGAACGGCGACATCCTCGCCGCCTTCGCCGATCGTCCCTACCGGGAAGGCAAACGCTTCGTCGACCGCCACTGGGTCGGCGCCTACAGCGACTACGCGGAAATCGATGGCGTCCGCATCCCGACGCGTGCCGAGGTTCGCTGGGAGCTGCCCGACGGTCCCTTCGTCTACTGGCGGGCAACCGTCACCGGGCTCGAAGCGCTGTGGACGTAGCCCGGTGACGGAGCCGGTGCAGAGCTGCTAGAGCCCGGCTCACTCCCGTCTACTGCACGTCCGATCGGTGGGCGCGTGGGACGATCAGAACCGGCACGTGGGCGTGGTTCAACACGTAGTGGGAGACGGAGCCGAGAACGGCGGAGCGAACCGCCCCACGGCCGCGCGAGCCCATGACGATCAGATCGTGGTCGCCGGCCCGTGCTCGGCTGACGAGCTCGGAGCCGGTGTGCCCTGCGGCGGTCCGCGCCGTCACCTTCACGCCCTCGGGAACGAGCGCCTCGCCCTCTCCGGCGAGCTGCTCGGCCACGCGGAGCAGGTCGGCTTCGGAGATCGGGACGACGTACGGCCCGAGGGGCTGGATCGGGGCGGCGACCGTGAGGAGCGTCAGCCGCGCATCCTGACTGCGGGCGAGGTCGACGGCTTCCGCGAGCGCGCGGCGCGCGTGATCCGACCCGTCCCAGGCGACCAGGATGCTCCTGAACACGCTCCGATTCTCGCCCGCGTCGACGACTCCGGCATGCGGGACTTCCCGGACCCGGGATCAGGAGTTGCCACGACGCCGCTCGGCTCGAGCCGCTCGCTGCGAGAGCGCCGCTAGATCAGCCCGAGCTCGCGGCCGACCTTCTCGAACGCCTCCAGCGCCCGCTCGAGGTGCTCGGGCTCGATCGCGGCGGACATCTGGACCCGGACGCGCGCAGTTCCCTCGGGGACGACCGGGAAGCCGAAGCCGGTGACGAACACCCCCTCTTCGAGCAGGCGCTCGCTGAAGCGGATCGCGAACGCCGTCTCGCCGAGGATGATCGGGACGATCGCCCCCTCCCCGTCGAGCGGGTTGAAGCCGAGCGAGCGCAGCCGGTCCCGGAAGGTGCGCGTGGACTCGCGCAGCTTCGCGACCCGCTCGGGCTCGCGACGCAGGACCCGGACCGCCTCGAGCGTGCTACAGGCGACCGTCGGCGGCACCGCGTTCGAGAAGAGCTGCGGCCGTGAGCGCTGCGCGAGGACGTCGCACACCTCCGCGCTCGCGGCGACGAACCCGCCGGCCGCGCCGCCAAGCGCCTTCCCGAGCGTCGATGTGACCACGTCGATCTCGCCGAGCAGACCGAAGTGCTCGGCGACCCCGCGTCCCGTCTCGCCCATCACACCCGTTCCGTGGGAGTCGTCGACGACGACCGTCGCCTCGTGCGCCCCGGCGAGCTCGGCGATCTCGGGGAGCTTCGCGAGGTCGCCCTCCATGCTGAACACGCCGTCGGTGATCACGAGCGCGCGCTGCCCCGCCTCCAGCGACTCCAGCTGCGCGCGGAGGTCGTCCAGGTCGGAGTGCTTGTAGACCGCCTTCCGCGCCGGCTTCGCCAGGCGGACGGCGTCGATGATGCTCGCGTGGTTGAGCTCGTCGGAGAGGATCACCGTGCTCTCGTCGGTCAGGCTCGGGATCGCCGCCTCGTTCGCGTTCCAGCACGAGACGTAGGTCAGCGCCGCCTCCGTGCCGGCGAGCTCCGCGAGCTCGCGCTCGAGCTCCAGGTGCGGCTCGAACGTGCCGCAGATGAACCGCACCGAGGCCGTGCCGGCGCCGTAGCGGCGCAAGCCGTCGATTCCCGCCTCGACGACTGCGGGGTGGGCCGCGAGCCCCAGGTAGTTGTTCGAGGAGAGGACCAGCACCTCGCCGCGGCCGGCCATCTCGACGACCGGGCCCTGTGGCGTGAGCAGCGTGTTGAACCGCTTGTACGTGCCCGCGTCGCGGAGCGCGTCGAGCTCGTCGTGCAACCGCTGATCCAGGACGCTCATCGGTGCTGCCACGCTCCCTGGACCGCGGCCGGTTCCTCCTCGCGCTCGTCCACGCCGGCGTCGGTCGGTGGGCGTCCCCCCGGGTAGAGGACGATCTTGCACGCCTCCCCCGCGCCGAGCAGCGCGAAGGCGGTCTCGTACTCGGCGAGCGGAAGCTCCTGCGTGATCAGGGGCCGGACGTCGACGACACCGCTCTCGAGCAGCCAGCGGGTCCGGTACCAGGTCTCGAAGATCTTGCGCCCGTTCAGGGCGAGCACGTTCAGGTTCTTGAAGATCAGCGCCTCGGCGACGTCGATCTCGACCGGACGTGCGGGGATCCCGAACAGGATCACGCGGCCGCCGTTCCGCGCGATCAGGAATGCGTCGGCGATCGCACGCGGCGAGCCCGACATCTCGAAGACGACGTCGAACCCGAGGCCCTCGTGGTGCTCGAGGAACCAGCTCGCCGTGTTCGGCGTCTCGTCGACGTTGACGACCGCGCTCGCGCCCATCTCCGCCGCGAGACCGAGCCGGAACGGGGTGCGGTCGGCCGCCATCACGACCGCCGCACCGGACGCGTGCGCGATCCCGATCGTGAAGAGCCCGATCGGCCCGCAGCCGAGAACGGCGACCGCCCGGCCGGCGAGATCCTGCTCGCTGGTCGCGAAGACGGCGTTCCCGAACGGCTCCTGGATCGTCGCGATCTCGGGCGGCAGCTTCGAGCGGTCGTTCCGCCAGATCACCGACTCGGGGACGGCGACATAGCGGGCGAACGCGCCGTCGCGGTCGACGCCGAGGATGCGCGTGCGCTCGCACATGTGCGCGTGGCCGGTCCGGCACTGGAAGCAGACGCCGCAGGTGATGTGGCTCTCGGCCGAGACGTAGTCGCCGGCGGAGACGTTGCGGACGAGCGAGCCCGTCTCGACGACCGTCCCGGCGAACTCGTGCCCGAGCGTGAGCGGTGGGACGATGCGGCCCTGCGACCACTCGTCCCAGCCGTGGATGTGCAGGTCGGTACCGCAGACGCTCGCGGTCTCGACCTCGACGAGCACCTCGTCCGCCCCCGGCGTTGGCACGAGCACCTCCTCGAGGCGCAGCCCCGGCTCGCGCGCGGTCTTCCTCAGAGCGAGCATCGTCTCGGCCACGGGCGAATCATGACGTGCCCTGTACGTTGTCGGGCGTGAGAGCCTTCCTGCGGAGCCGCGCGGCGCTCTACAGCGGGGTCGCACTCGTCGCGGGAGCGGTCGCCGCAGTCCTGATCGTCGTCAGCGTCACCCGCTCCGACTCGGGGAGCGGGACGGGGGCGAAGACGACTCGCACGACGACCGAGGCGACGCCGATACCGACCGGTACGGAGACCGGCGCGGCGCCGACCACGACCGGAGCGCCCACGCCCGAGCCGACCACCGCGGTCAGCGGCGGCGCCGAGACGAGCCGGCTCTTCCGCGGGATCCCGCAGCGGCTGAACGTGCTCGGCAACCCGAAGGCGCCCGTGACGATGGTCGAGTTCGCCGACCTCCAGTGTCCCTTCTGCCGCGACTTCGCACTCCAGGCGCTGCCGGCGATCATCGGCGAGTACGTGCGCCCGGGGAAGGTGAAGATCGTCTTCGACGGGATCGCCTTCCTCGGCCCCGACTCGGAGAAGGCGCTCAGGGCGACCTATGCGGCCGGGCTCCAGAACAAGCTCTGGAACTTCGTCGACCTCCTCTACCGAAACCAGGGCGCCGAGAACTCGGGCTGGGTGACCGACGCGCTGCTCCGCGCCGCGGCGCAGGCGGTTCCGGGCCTCGACCCCGGAACGATGCTGGCCGCGCGCCAGACGCCGGAGGTCGACAACGCCCTCGCCGCGACCCAGCAGCAGGCGACGAGCGCCCGGGTGAGCTCGACGCCGAGCTTCTTCGCCGGTCCGACCGGCGGCACGCTCAACCGGATCGGGGTCACCTCGCTGACGCCGCCGCAGTTCCGTACCGCGCTCGACGCTCTCCTGAAGTGACCGACCGGACGCTGCGCGGCGCGATCGCGGCGCTCGCGCTTGCGGGCGTCGCCATCACCTCGTACCTCGTGTACGCCCGCTACAGCGGAACGAGGCTCGCCTGCACGACCGGTGGCTGCGAAACCGTCCAGCACTCCAGGTACGCAAAGGCGGCGGGGATCCCGGTCGCAGTTCTCGGCCTCGCCGCCTACGCCGCGGTCCTCGCCACCACCCTCTCGGCCCGCATCGAGGCGGCGGCCGCGGGGGCCGCGATCGTCCTTGCCGGCCTCGCGTTCGGGATCTATCTGATCGTGATCCAGGTCGCGGTGATCTAGGCGATCTGCCAGTGGTGCCTGGTCAGCGACGGCCTCCTGGCACTCCTCGCCGTCGCCGCGGCCGAGCGCCTGCGCAGGGCTGCGGGAAGCCCGCAATCCGATCGGGGAGAGGCCCGATGGCGGCCGCCGCGCCCATCCGCACACTCGGAGACGATGACCCCCCTCTGCGCACTGAACGAGGCGATCGGAAACGACGAGGAGTGCCCGCGCACGTGGTGTGCGTTCTGGGAGCACGGCGGCGCGGTCGTCGAGCCCGGGTGCACGATCGAGCGGTTGGGCATCGACCTCGCGAACGTCGATCTCGCCCACTACCTGCTCGACCTCCGGCGGGCGCTCGACAACGCGCGGAGCGAGGAGGAGGCGAGGGTCGCCCGCGAGCGCCTCGCCGAGCTCGTTCCCCCGGATCTCTCCGGCGCCTGAACCGTTGGGCCTGCCCATGGGGCTCCGGTCAACCGGGACGGCGCGCGCACGAGCGCGTCGATCGCGTGCACCTCGCCCCCGTCGGTCTCGACCGGGCGCAGCACGCGCTCGGCCTTCTCGATCTCGAGCCCGGGCAGCTCGGCGGACACGTCGTCGGGGGTGAGCAGCACGCGCGGATCCTTCGGCCCGCCGTGGCCGCCGTTCAGGTTCTGGAGATCGTGCCCGACGACGAGGAGCGTGCCGCCCGGCGCGACCGCCTCCGACGCGCGTCCGAGCACCCACTGCCGCTCGGCGGCCGGGAGCTGCAGATAGAGGACGGCGACGAGGTCGAACCCGCGAGGCTCGGACCGCCAGTCGCGGAGGTCGGCCTGGACCCACTCGATCGCGACGCCGCGCTCGGCTGCCAGCGCGCGCCCGTTGGCGAGCGCAGCGTCCGCGAAGTCGACGCCGACGACGGTCCAGCCGCGCTCTGCGAGCCAGACGGCGTTGCGGCCGGCGCCGCAGGCGAGGTCGAGCGCGCGGCCCGGCTCGAGCGACGAGACCTCGGCGACGAGGAACCGGCTCGGCTCGACGCCGAACAGCTGGCCCGCTTCACCGTGCTTTCGATTCCAGTCGTCGCGCTCCACCCGGGACATTCTGAGGCAAAGTCCCCTGCGTGCCCCACTGGCTCGAGACCATCCTCGTCGTCCTGCACGTCCTCGCGGCGACCGTCTGGGTCGGCGGAACCGTGGCGCTGACCTTCATCGCGGTGCCGGCGATCCGCCGCCTGACCGGCGAGCACCGCCGTGAGGCGATGCGGGCGCTCGGTGAGCGGTGGCGGCCGATCGGCTGGAGCGCGCTCGTCGTGCTCGTCGCGACCGGCATCCCGCTCGCGGCCGACGTCCTGCCGGACGGAGGGAGCGGCGCGAAGGTCGTCTTCGGGGTCAAGCTCGGCTCGTTTCTGGCCCTGCTCGGCTTCGCGTACACGCACGATTTCGTGCTCGGGCCCCGGCTCGCCGCGCAGATTCGTGACGGTCGCCCGGAGCGCAGCCGGCGTCCGCTCGTGCTCGTCGGGTGGACGTCGTTTACGCTTACGATGACGATCCCGATTCTCGGAGTCGTCCTGTCGCAGATCGTCCGATGAGCACACGCAGCGAACTCTCACCCGGCAACGCAGGCTCGACCCGCTCGGCGACCGGCGCGTTCGCGATCGTCGGCCGTGCGCCGACGGAGACGCTCGGGCGGTTCGTCGAGCGCCTGCGGGGCGCGCTCGGCCAGGCCGGCCTCGCGGAGACGCCCGACGCGAACGACGCCGACCTGGTGCTGAACGTGGTCGACGAGGCCGACGCGAAGCCCTTCAGGCGCAAGTCGCGCGGCACGTTCGTGGTCGGCATCTACGAGCGGGCGAGCCATTCGCTGCCCGAGGACTACCCGATGCTCGTGCGCGCGCTCGCGAACATCGCGCTCTGCTACGTCCCGGGCGAGGGCGCCTGGTTCACGACCATGGAGCGAGGTCACTACGGCGACGCCGCGGACCGGGGCGAGGACGCGCTGGCCGGGGCGATCGTGCAGCGGCTGCTCCCGCTCGCACGCTCGCGGCTCGTGATCGACAACGAGTTCCTCACCGACCTCGAGCCGGGGCTCTGGGGCGGCGACGACGTGACGGCCGAGATCATCGCGGCGGGCGAGCGCCTCGGCGACCTCGACCTGCTCCCGTCGCCGTTCCCGATCGAGGACCTCCTGAACGAGCGCGAGCTGCGCCACGTCAAGCGGCTGTACGGGATCGGCGGCCTGTCGTACGGCAACCTCTCGCAGCGCAAGGACGTGCGGCGCTTCTGGATGAGCGCGAGCGGCGTCGACAAGTCGAAGCTGGAGACGCCCGGCCGGGACATCCTGCTCGTCTCCAACTACGACCACGAGAACGGGCGGATCGTGCTCAGCGTCCCACCGGCGGTCGAGCCGCGCCGCGTCTCCGTCGACGCGATCGAGCACTGGATGATCTACCAGGCGCATCCCGGCGTCGGCGCGATCCTCCACGTCCACGCCTGGATGGAGGACATCGCCGCAACCGACGTCAACTACCCGTGCGGGACGGAGGAGCTGGCG
>JBBRXG010000088.1:0-12743 GCA_038248655.1 Gaiellales bacterium | reverse complement strand
GGGCGGGAGCAGTACCTCGACGCGCACGTCCCCGGGGCCGTCTTCCTCGGCGACGACCTCTTCGACCTCGCGATCGAGGGGCAGGGACGACACCCGCTCCCCCTGCAGGACGACTTCGCCGCGGCGGCATCGCGGGCCGGGATCTGCGCGGGCGTCTTCGTCGTCGCGTACGACCACGGCGGCGCGGGCGGCGCGGCGCGGCTCTGGTGGCTTCTTCGTCACTTCGGGCATGACGAGGTCGCAGTCCTGCGCGGCGGGTTCGACGCCTGGCTCGGCCCCGTGCGCGGCGGCGAGGAGGAGGATGTCCGGCCGGCCGGGTTCGTTCCGCGGGCCGCCGCGGCGGACACGATCGACGCAGACGAGCTCTCGACTCGGCTCGATGAGCCGGGGCTCCTGGTGGTCGACGCGCGCGCGCCCGAGCGCTACCGGGGCGAGGTCGAGCCGATCGACCCGGTCGCCGGGCGGATCCCCGGGGCGGTGAACTGGCCGTTCGCGGAGGCCGGCGAGATCCCGGCCGCGATCGCCGAGGCCGACGAGATCGTCGTCTACTGCGGCTCCGGAATCACCGCCTGTGTCGACCTGCTCGCACTCGCGCAGGCGGGCCGCCCCGACGCGAAGCTCTACCCCGGCTCGTGGAGCGACTGGTGCCGCCGCGGCCTGCCGGCGGAGCGCGGGTGACCGCAATCGATCGACCGCGGCCGAACGGGGCTAGTCATACCTCGTGACGTTTCGAACCCAGTCTCTGAGACCAGGGTTGTGACGAGTGTGTGACGATGTGTCCACGGGTCTCGCTAGCGGAAGGCGCCGATCAGTGCGCCGCCCGTGACGACCAGCAGCGCGCCGAGGATCAGGTGCCGGCCGACCAGCTCCGTGCGGCGGAGGAGGAGCACCGCGAGCAGGACGCTGAACAGCGACTCGGTCGCGACGAGCGGGCTGACGACGCTGACCCGGGCACGGTAGAAGGCCTCGAAGAGCGACGCGTACGAACCGCCCCAGAGGAGGCCGGGCAGCACGAACGGCAGTGCCTCCCGGCGGAGGTCGGCGACGAGCCGAGTTCGACGTCGCACGACGAGGTAGGCGAACATCAGCGTCGCCCCGGCCAGGATCGTCGCCGACGCGGCGAGCTGCGGCGGCACGACCGTGTCCGAGGCGAGCCGACGGACGATGTTGTCACGTGTGGCAAAGAGGATCGTGCAGGCGAAGGCGAAAACGAGGCCGATCGGCCTGAACGAGTCGGGCCGCACGCGCTCGGCGATCAGCGTCACGCCGCCGGCGACGATCAGCACCGCCCCGATCAAGAGCGGCACGCGCAGGGGCTCGCCGAGGGCGATCAGGGCGATGGTCACGGCGACGAGCGGTGCGCCTCCGGCGATCACCGATGCCCGCGCCGGGCCGGCTTCGCGGACGGCGAGCACGAACAGCACCTGGGCCGCACCGGGCGCGAGCAGGCCGGCGAGCAGGAACGGCCACAGCTTTCCGCCCCACTCGCGCCCGATCGCGGCGACGACGGCGCAGACCAGGAAGCCCGAGCAGGCGGTCGCGAACGCGCCGATCTCGGCGTCGCGACTCTTCCGGATCGAGAAGCCGAGCGCGATCGACATCCCGCCGAACAGGACCGCAGAGAGCAACGACAGGGCGACCCCGACCACCCGTCGAACCTAACCGGTTAGCGTTGCCGCATGGCGATCGAGCGAGTCTGCGTCGTCGGCGCCGGCGTGATCGGCAGCCTCTACGCCGCGCACCTGGCGCGGGTCGCCGACGTCTGCGTGCTCACCCGCCGGGACGAGCACGCTCGCATGCTGAACGAGCAGGGGCTCCGGGTGACGGGGAAGTCGGACTTCGTCGCCCTGCTTCGCGCCACCGCCGATCCCGCCCGGCTCGAGGACGCCGAGCTCGTGATCGTCGCAACGAAGGCGACGCAGCTCGAGGAGGCTGCACGGCAGCTTGCCGGACGCTTGCCGGGCGCCGCCGTGATGACGATCCAGAACGGCCTCGGCGCCGAGGAGCTCGTTCGCGCCTTCGGTGACTGGCCGCTGATCTCGGCGGTCACGTTCATGAGCGGCGTCCGCCACGGCGACGCTCACGTCGAGTACGAGCTCGACACCGAGACCTGGCTCGGGCCGTTTGCAGGCACCGCGACCCACGAGCACGCGCAGGAGATCGAGGCGCTCCTCGACTCGTCCGGCCTCCACGCCCGCGCCTTCCCCGACCTTCGCCCGGCACAGTGGTCGAAGCTGATCTTCAACGCCACGGTGAACACGGTCGCCGCGCTCACCGACCTGCCGCACGTCGGCGCGTTCGCCGCCCGGGACGCGCAGACCGATCTCGGCCACCTCGTCCACGACCTGATCGCCGAGGGCAAGGCGGTTGCCGCCGCCGCAGGGGTCGAGCTGCACGAAGATCCCTGGGAGATGAACGTGCACGCCGTCGCGAAGGGTGAGACGCTCGCCGCCGAGGGCCATTACGCGCACGTGCCCTCGATGCTCGAGGACGTCCGCGGGCGACGGCCGACCGAGATCGACTTCATCACCGGGGCGCTGGTGCGAGAGGCCGAGCGCCACGGCGTTCCGGTCCCGCTCCACACCGCGATGTACCGGCTCGTCAAGGCCCGGGAGTCCGCGTGACATCGTCATGCGGACTCCGGAAAGGGTGGCTCGGGGGAACCGAGAGGTTCCCTCTTGCGCGGCGCGACGGCTTCGCCGGCGCGCCGCGAGAAAGGCGGGAGACGGCGTGAGGATCGCGGTGATCGGCTGCGGCGCCGTCGGCTCGCTCTTCGCCGCGAACCTCGGCACGCTCGAGGACGTCGAGGTCTGGGCCTACGACCCGTGGCAGGCCCACGTGGACGCGATCAACGCCGACGGCCTGCGGCTCTCCGGAGCCGGCGACGTCGTCGGCCGCGTCCGGGCGACAAGCGACCCGGGCGCGCTCCCGGCCTGCGACTTCGGGATCGTCGCGACGAAGAGCATGCACACCTCCGCCGCGCTCGCCGCCACCGCACACGCGTTCGCGGGGGGCGCGGTCTGCTCGGTCCAGAACGGCGCCGGCAACGAGGAGCTCGTCGCCGAGCACGTCCGCGAGGTGATCCGCGGAACGACCTTTCCTGCCGGCCACATCGTCGAGCCAGGCCACGTCGGCTGGGATACGAGGGGGGATACGCACATCGGCGCATTTGAGCCAAGTCCAGCACCGTTCGAGAAGGCGCAGGCGCTCGCCGACGCCTGCACCCGTGCCGGGATGCCGACGCACGCGCTCGCCGACGCGCGCGGCGCCCAGTGGCGAAAGCTGATCTTCAACGCCGCCTCGAACGCGATCGGGGCGCTCACCGGCTTCACCCACGGCCGGATCGCCGAGTTTGCGCCCACACGCGAGCTGGCCTGGGCGGTGATGGCGGAGGGCCGCGCGGTCTCGGACGCGCAGGGGATCGTGCTCGACGCGAGCCCGGAGGAGCTGTTCGACCACGCGGCGCGGCGCGACGTCGCGTACGGTCACAAGCCGAGCATGCTCCAGGACGTAGAAGCCGGGCGCGAGACCGAGGTCGACTTCCTGAACGGTGCGATCGCCGCCTTCGGCGAGCGGCACGGCGTCGACGCGCCCCTGAACCGGGCGCTGACCGCCCTGGTCAAGGGCAGCGAAGAGGCGCGTCGATGACGAGCCGCGCGGAGATCGACCGCCGGCACGCGGCTGTCCGAGCGGCCGCCGCCGCCGACGGGCTCGACGGCGTGGTCGTCTCCGGCTCCGAGTACACGGGCTTCGAGGGAGCCGTCCGCTACCTCTCGGGCTTCCGGATCCTGCACCGCTACGCGCACGTCGTCCTGCCCGTCGACGGCGAGCCGTCCGTCGTCTTTCCGCGCGAGGCGCGCTGGGTCGGCGACCATGACGAGTCCTGGATCGAGGACTGGGTCTTCGCCGAGCACCCCGGGCGGTGGATCGCCGAGCGGGCGACGGGCTGGAAGCGCCTCGGCGTGTACGGGCTCGACTTCGTCATGCCCGTGCGCGACTACCGGGCGCTCGCCGACGGCCCCGCCGAGCTCGTCCCCTGGGACGAGGGCTTCGACCTCGCCAGGGCGGTGAAGAGCGACGAGGAGCTCGAGCTCGTCCGCGAGAGCTTCCGGATCAACGAGCAGGGCTTCTGGGCGGTGCTCGAGGCGTACGAGGTCGGGAAGACCGAGGCCGAGCTGATGGGCGAGGCGGAACGCGTCTTCGCGGCCGCCGGCACGTACCGCACGACGATGGACATGGTGCTGACCGGCACGGGCGGCGCCGCCGGGCCCGAGTTCAAGCATCCCGACCACGGCCGGCCGATCGCCCGCGACGACCTCGTCCTCTTCGGGCTCGAGATCGCCGGCCCGGGCGGGCACTGGGTCGAGTTCTCCCGGCCGATCTGCGCCGGCCGGCCGAGCCGCGAGACGCTCTCGGCCCTCGACGCCTACGGCGAGTACTTCGAGGAGGCGAAGCGGACGATGCGCGAGGGCTCGACCGCCCACGACGTCCACACCGCCGTCTCGAAGCCGTTCCTCGATCGCGGCTTCACGCTCGGCCACGTCACCGGCCACTCGATCGGGATGACGATGATCGAGTTCCCCCGGATCGGCGAGGGCACGGAGGTCGAGCTCCGCGCCGGGATGGTCGTCTCGATGCACCCCCACGCGATCACGCTCGACGAGCGCACCTGCCTGTACATGCAGGACACCTGGCTGGTGACCAAGGAGGGCGGCCTGCCGTTCTCCCGGGTCCCGCTGAAGATCTTCGCCCCCGGCGAGGCGCGGTGAACGGCCTCGACTTCTTCGTCGAAGCCGTTCCTCCCGGGCTGGCGGTCGACTACGGCCGCCGGGTCGAGCAGGCAGGGTTCCGCGCCGCCTGGTTTCCGGAGATCACCTTCGGCGACTCGTTCGGGCCGGCGACGGCGACGGCGACGGGTACGACGCGCCTGCTGCTCGGCACCGGTGTCGTCGGCATCTGGAGCCGCTCGCCGGTGACGATGGCGCTCCAGGCTGCGTCGCTGAACGAGCTCTCGGACGGCCGGCTTCTGCTCGGTCTCGGTGTGCAGGCCCGGAACTACGTCTCCGGATGGCACGACCGTCTGTACGAGCGCCCGATCAGGGCGATGCGGGAGTACGTCACGATTCTGCGCCGGATCCTGACGGGCGAGGCCGTCACCTTCGAGGGCGAGCTCTTCTCGGTGCGCGACTTCCAGCTCCAGGTGCCGCTCCCCGAGCAGTCGGCGCGCCTCTACGTCGCCGCCGTCGGCCCGCAGATGATCAGGCTGGCCGGCGAGGTCGCCGACGGGGTGCTCGGCTACTGCTGGTCGGCGGCGTACGTGCGCGACGTCGTCCTGCCCTGCCTGCGGGAGGGCGCGGCGCGGGCGGGCCGCGGCGTCGACGAGATCGACGTCGCCTGCGGCTACCCGACCGTCGCGACGGCGGACGGGAGTGGCCTCGAGCAGGTCAAGGGGCAGGTGCTGATGTTCGCGACGGCGACGAGCTCGTCGCCGTTCTACGCCGAGAGCTTCGCCGCGGCGGGCTTCGGAGACGTCGTCCGCGAGCTCCAGGAGCGTGTCGCCGCGCTCGATCCGGACGGGGCGCTGCGGGCGATCCCGGACGAGGCCGCAGACGCGATGACGGTGTCCGGCTCGCCCGACGACATCCGGCGTCGAGTCGAGGAGCTGCAGGGCGCCGGCGTCGGCACGGTCGCTCTCAATCCCTCGCCGCCCGGACTCTGGTATCCCCTCTACCAGGGTCACTTCCCGGAGGAATTCCCGATGCGCGAGTTCTCGTTCCCCGCCTACCTCGGACAGATGGACGACGCGCTGAGACTGATCGGAGGTTGACGATGCAGCAGGAGAAGACGCGCACCCGCGAGGCCGTCCCGTTCACCGTGCGCACCGCCGACGGCGAGTCGATCGAGCTGACGTACTCGTCGCCGAGGCCGGCGGACGGCCACGACGAGCTGCAGGTGCTCGAGTCGCTGCCTTGGTTCGAGCCGGGGAAGCCGCTTCGAAACCACCTCCTCCACGAAACCGATTTCTACGACGAGGTCGAGCAGATCTGGGGCCGTCGCTGGGGCGCCGAGGGGATCGGGACGCTGAGGGAGGTGCTCGTCTCGCGCCCGACGGAGAACGAGACGCGGCCGGAGTACGCGGACGAGTGGCAGTACTACTACTCCAGCGCGTCCGGCAACGCCGACCTGGGCAGGCTGCGGGCCCAGTTCGACGAGTACTACGAGGTCCTCGCCGACCACGGCGTCCGCGTCAACCACCTGGAGGCGCCCGTTCCGGCGATCGGCGCATACGGGTACATCAAGAACCTCGTCACGCTCGCCGGCGCCGGTCTCTGCGTCCGCGGCGGGATCGTGCTCCATCGCTACGGGCTCGGCTCCTGGCAGCGAGGCCGCGAGGTGATCTGGGCGAAAGCGCTCGCCGCGCTGCAGGTGCCCGTCTACCTGACGATTCACGGGCGGGGAATCTGCGAGCCGGGGGCGGGACGGTGGCTCGACTCGAAGACGTTCGTGTTCAACGAGAGCGTGGTCGCGAACGAGGACGGGCTCCGCCAGCTCGAGTTCGTGCTCGGCGGCCTCGGGGTCGAACTCGTCGTCACGCACAGCCCCGGCTGGTACGACTCGATCGGAGAAGGCTCGATCGGCACGTCGCACATGGACATGGTCTGCCTGGTTCCCGACGTGCGCGTGATCGTCCTCGCGCCCCATCTGGTCAACTACGGGTTCGTTCGCTGGCTCAAGGAGCGCGACTTCAGGATCGTCGAGGTGCCGCTCGACGAGTACTGGGACCTGGCCGTGAACGGCGTCACGCTCTCGCCGGGGAAGATCGTCCTCAATCGCGGCTCGAAGACCGTCGTGGAGCGCATCGAGCAGACGGGTGTCGAGGTCGTTCAGGTCGACTTCTCGGAGAGCCAGAAGTTCGCGATCGCAGGTCTTCACTGCGCCACGCTCGAGCTGGTGCGCGACCAGCCGGGCCCGCTCCTCGAGTAGGTCAGACGCCCGCGTGCGGGGCCGGCGCCGGCGGCTCCGTCCCGCGTCCCCGGCGGATGAGCGAGGCCGGCTGGAACTCGCGCCCGCCGGTGAGCCCCGACGGTCGCAGGAGCAGCACGACGAGCATCACGATCCCGACGCCGACCAGCGACGATCCCTGCGGGAGGCTGATCCTCCACCCGAAGAGGTGGACCCCGTTCTCGCCGTTCTGGAGCAGGATGTTGATCAGGCTCACCCCCACGGCGCCGACCACGGCCCCGAACAAGCTGTGCATGCCGCCCACGACCAGCATCGCGAGGGTGAGGAAGGTGAGGTCGAGGTAGACCTGGTTCGTCGTCACGCTTCCCGGCGGCAGATGGACGAGCAGCCCGCCTGCGAACCCCGAGAGGGCGCCCGAGAGGATGAACGCCTGCAACCGCTGACGGTGGACGTCGATTCCGGCCGCCTGCGCGGCAGCGGGATCCTCTCTCGTCGCACGCAGCTGGCGACCGGCGCGGCTGCGCTGGTAGACGAAGGCGATCGCGATCACCGCCACCGCGCCGGTCGTCGCCTGCAGGTAGTCGGTCGTGACCGGGATCAGGGTCAGCGTCGTCGCGCCGGGCCCGATCCGCGTCCAGTAGGTGAGGATGTTGTAAGTGATGCCGAGCACGGCGAACGTCGCGATTCCGGCTGCGAGGCCGGAGAGCCGCATCAACGGGATGCCGACAACGAGGGCGTAGAGGCCGCCGAGCAGGGTCGCGAGCACGAGTGACCATGGATTGGAGAAGGAGTGCTCCTTCAGGAACGGGAACAGGTCGGGCAGCACGCCGGGCTTGACGTCGGCCGGCACGGTCATCAGGCCCGCGGAGAACGCACCGACGGCGACGAAGCTGACGTGTCCGAACGAGAGCACGCCGGAGTTGCCGACGAAGACGTACAGGGCGACGACGAGCGCGACGTTCACGATCGCCGTCCGGAACCTGACGTCGTCCGCCGCGCTGACGGTCTGCGAGGCGACCACGGCGAGCAGGACGACGAGCGCGGCCGGGCCGGCGAGCGCCGAGGCGCCTTCGATTCGCCGGCTCATACCCGTTCCACCGCCGCCTGGCCGCGGCGGGCGAAGAGCCCCGCAGGTCGGAGCAACAGGACGAGGATGACCAGTACGTAGATCAGCGACGGGAGGTAGACGCCGGACGTGAAGGGGGCGGCGGTCTGACTGGTCGAGCCCTGCGTGGCCAGCTCGAAGCCGAGGAACGAGTTCGCGAACCCGATCGCGAACCCGCCGAGCGTCGCGGACAGAAGCCGGTTCATGCCGCCGACGACGACACCGACGAGGACGAAGATCGTCTCGTTCAGGCCCGTCGTGTTCGTGACCTGCGGGCTCTGCACGGACAGGATCACCGCGGAGATCGCGGCGAGCACTCCGCTGATCGCGACGGCGGTCAGGATCACCGTGTCTGCGCGGACGCCGAGCAGTCGCGCCGTGTGGAAGTCCGCGGCCGCCGCCCGCATCTGCAGGCCGATGCTCGTCCCGTTCAGCAGCAGGCTGAGCGCCGCGAGGGTGACGAGGCCGGCCCCGATCGCGACGAAGGTGATCCAGCGCACGTGCAGCGACCCGATCGTCTCCGCCCGGTTGAGGCCGCCCAGAACGCCGACGGAGTCGCCGACGGGACGGTTCTGGTACGTGTAGCGAAGCAGAGCGACGTTCTGGAGCAGGAAGCTGATCGCGAACGTCGCGACGAGCACCGTCGCCGGGGGCGTCGTCCTGAGCGGGCGAAAGGCGACCCGTTCCATCACGATTGAGGCGAAGACCGCGGCGAGCACGGCGGTCGCGATCGCTGCGACGTCGCCCGCTCCCTGCACGAACACGAGCATGTACGCGGCGATCATGATCAGCTGTCCGTAGGCGAAGTTCACGATCCGGAGCACGCCGAACACGAGCCCGATGCCGACGGCGATCAGCGAGTAGACGGCACCCAGCCCGATTGCGTCGATGAGCGCCTGGACGTGACTCATCGCCGCTCGCCTCCGGCTCGCTCTCGCGGGGGAAACCGGCCGTTTCCCCCGCGGGCCCCCTTCCCAAAGGCCGCTTGCACCTCAGCAGCCGTCGGGAGCCGCGCCCGCCATGTCGGTCGCGGCGGCGGAAACCCGTAGAGACAGCCGTACCGGTCCATCAGGCCAAATATGCGGCGATCAGCCGCTCGGTGTCGGCGGCGTCGGCCGGCGAAAGGGTCAGGCGGAGCTCCCCGTTCGAGAGCACGTAGGTGCGCTCGGCGAACGCGACCGTACGCTGCGCACGCTGCTCGACGAGCAGCACGCCGACGCCGCGCTCGCGGATCTGCGCGAGGGCGGCGAAGACGATGTCGACGAGCTTCGGCGCCAGTCCGAGCGACGGCTCGTCGAGTAGCAACACTCTCGGCCCGGCGGCGAGCGCCCGGGCGATCGCGAGCTGCTGCTGCTGGCCGCCCGAGAGCGCCCCGGCCTGACGGTCGCGGGCGTCCCGGACGACGGGGAACAGCTCGTAGACCCACTCGAGGCTCCGTGCCGGGCGATTCCGGCCGCTGCGCCCGACGAGTCCGAGCCGCAGGTTCTCGTCGACCGTGAAGTCCGGATAGATGCGTAGGCCCTCGGGTACGAGCGCGACGCCGAGCCGCGAGATCGCTTCGGTCCGGAGCCCGCGCAGCTCCCGGCCGGCGAGCCGGACGGCGCCCGTGTGCATCGGGAGCAGCCCCATGATCGAATGCAGCGTCGTCGTCTTTCCGGCGCCGTTCGGGCCGATCAGGCCGACGATCTCGCCTTCCCGCACGTCGAAGCTCACGTCGCGGACGGCGGAGACGGCTCCGTAGCGGACCTCGAGCCCCACCACCTCGAGCAGCGGATCAGGCACCCTCGTCCTTGTCGATCAACGCGCTCTCGCCCAGGTACGCGGCTGCGACGTCGACCGAGCCTCGGATCTCTTCGGGCGTGCCCCGAGCGAGCGTGCGGCCCTGGTCGAGCACGTGGATGCGGTCGCAGACCTCCATGATCAGCGCCATGTTGTGGTCGATCAGGAGGACGCCGGCCTGCCGTTCGTCCCGGACGAGCCGCACGGCGGCCGCGAAGTCGGGTACCTCCGGCTCGGGCAGGCCGGCGGCCGGCTCGTCCATGAGCACGAACCGCGGCTCGGTTGCGAGCGCCCTGGCGACGCCGAGCTTGCGCTCGTCTCCGTGCGCGAGCGCCGATGCCGGGGCGTCCGCGCCGGTCGTAAGCCCGAGCAGCCCGAGCAGCTCCTCGGCCCGGCGGCGAGCCTCCCGCGCGGAGGCGCCGGATCCGAGCGCCGCCACCTCGACGTTCTCGCGCACCGACAGATTTCGGAACGAGCGGCTGTGCTGAAACGTTCGTGCCAGACCGCTTCGACCCCGGCGCGCAGGGCTCCAGGAGCTGATGTTCCTCCCGGCGAGCTCGACGGCTCCCTCGTCCGCGAAGTCGAAGCCGCTGAGGACGTTGACGAGCGTCGTCTTGCCGGCCCCGTTCGGCCCGATCAGGCCGACGACCTCGTGCCGCTGGATCTCCATGCTGACGTCCCGGAGCGCCTGCACGCCCTCGAACGACCGTGAGACGCCGGTGGCCCGGAGAGATCCTCCAGGCCACCGGTTCGTGTCAGGCGCTGTCGCCCGGGGCAACTCGATGTGCTCAGCGGAGGCTGGCGGGCGACGAGGCCTTGATCCGGCCGACGTACCTGGGCACGTTGTTCTGCACCCGCATCACGCGATACGTTCGCCCGAAGACGCTGTGGAGCGCCGGCGAGAAGCTGACGAGGCCCGAGACCGTCGGCACGTTGCGGAACTTCTCCATCGCGGCGGCGAGCTTCGCACCGTTCGTGGAGCCGCCCGACCGCTTGATCGCGGTGACGATTCCGTCGATCGCCGCGGCGCCGGGAAGGAAGCCCCCGGTCGCGGGTGCGGCGTGCCTGGCCTTCATCTTGGCGATCAGGCTCTTGACCGGCGCGCTCGGGTCGTCCCCGAAGACGGAGCCGTACGTGACGTACCAGTAGTTCGTCACCTTCGGATTCTTCGGGTACCAGAACGTGCCGTCACCGGCCCAGGAGTTCATGATCGGCGTGTTGTTGCCGAGGCTGCGGATGCCCGCCACCTCTGTCGGCCAGTCGGCGAAGCCGTCGGAGGTGACGATGACGTTGGCCTTATGGTCGTTGACGCGGCTGACGACGTTCTGGATCGTCTTGTCGCCGCTCGTGAAGCTCTCGGCGTCGACGATCGAGCCTCCGAGCTGCTTGAACCGGCTCGTGAAAGCCTGGACGATGTTCTTGAAGTACACGATCACGTTGTCGGTGATCGTCACTGCGGTCTTCCAGTGCTTCACATTGTAGGCGTACTCGGCCATCGCCGCGCCCTCGTCCTGGGCGACGTTGCCGAAGCTGAACGCGAGCTTGCCCTTCTTGCCGAACCGCTTCGGGCCCATCTGATCGGTGCCGATGCAGGGGGCGATCGTCAGCAGACCCTTGTTCAGGAACGTCAGGATCGCCGGGGTGGCGAAGTCGACGTCGCAGGTGACCCAGCCGATCGCCGCACCTTTCGCGATCAGGTTCGACGCGCAGGAGGTGGAGACGTCCGGCTTCGAGTTCTGCGTGTTGCACGTCACGATCCGAAGCGGGCGGCCGTTGACGCCTCCGGCGGCGTTGACCTTCGCGATCTCGAGCTGCGCTGCCGTCAGCGCGGGGTTGTTGAACGGCGACATCTGGCCGCTCGTGTCGATCGCCGCGCCGATGATGATCGGCGCCTTGGCCGTGCTTCTTCCGGCTGCCGTTGTCGCCCAGACCGTTGCCAGCGCCGCGACCGCGGCGAGTGCGAGCAGGGCGACGATCCCGAACCTCGGTCTTCTCATGTGTCCTCCTCGAAAAAGGGAATCCGGGTAGACCATACGCCTGGTCCGTACGCGGATTCAATCCGCTTCGGTTTACCGTTGGGCCGTGCGAATCGGAATCTGCGAGTGGACGACGTTCCCGGCCTCGTTCGAGGACGAGCTGGCGGCCTGCCGGATCGCCGGCGCCGGCGCGATCGGCATTCTGGAGTTCAAGGTCGCCGAGGTCTCGGGCGTGGGAGAGAAGCTCCGTGAGGCGGGGCTGGCCGCATCGGCGTGCCTGCCGGCCGTGGGCAGCATTCTCCCCTCACCGCTGATCCCCGGGCCCGACGAGCCGGAGGCGCGGGTCGACTCGATCTGCGCGTCGGTGGCGCGGCTGGCGGCGCTCGACCCGAGCTGCGTCTTCTTCCTGACCGGCCCCGGGGACGACCGCGAGGCCGTGATCGAGGGAATCCGCCGAATCGGCGAGGCCGGGGCGCGCCACGGAGTGCGAGTCGCCCTCGAGCCGATCCATCCCTCGCAGGCGGCCGTGCTCTCGTTCGTGCACACGATCGACGACGCGCTCGGGCTGATCGGCGACGCCGAGGTCGGGATCCTCTTCGACACCTGGCATCTCGACCAGGTGTCGCACGTCGACCGGATCCACGGCGTCCATGTCGCCGACCGTGTCGAGCCGACCCGGAGCGACTTCGACCGCACGCTGCCGGGCGCGGGCTCACGCGCGGCCGTGCACGCACTCGTCGATGCGGGCTACGACGGCTGGCTCGACGTCGAGGTGATGTCCGACGACGGCACCTTCGGGAACAGGTTCCCGGACTCGTTGTGGTCGTTGCCCGTCGAGGAGATCGCCCGTCGCTCGGTGGCGGCGATGGAGGCGCTGTGAGGTCGCTCGCCTTCGGCTCGCTCTCGTGGGGGAAACCATG
>JBBRXG010000087.1:0-12877 GCA_038248655.1 Gaiellales bacterium | reverse complement strand
TCGGCGACAACGGCGCCGGCAAGTCGACGCTGATCAAGTGCGTCGCCGGCATCCACCCGATGGACGGGGGGCAGCTCCTGTTCGACGGCCGGCCGGTATCGATCCACGGGCCGAAGGACGCGGCGAGGCTCGGGATCGAGATCGTCTACCAGGACCTCGCCCTCTGCGACAACCTCGACGTCGTCCAGAACATGTACCTCGGCCGCGAGGCGCGCCGGTTCACGATCCTCAAGGAGGCGCCGATGGAGGCGAAGACGCGGGAGACGCTCGCGAGCCTGCGCGTGACGACGATCAGATCGATCCGGCAGAAGGTGGCGACGCTCTCGGGCGGCCAGCGCCAGTCCGTCGCCGTCGCCCGCGCGGTGCTGTGGAACTCGCGGCTCGTGATCCTCGACGAGCCGACGGCCGCGCTCGGGGTCGCCCAGACCGAGCAGGTGCTCGCGCTCGTCAACCGCCTCGCCGAGCAGGGCCTCGCCGTCGTGCTGATCTCGCACAACCTCCACGACATCTTCGAGACGGCCCACCGGATCACGGTGCTGCGCCTCGGCCGGAACGCCGGCGTCTTCGAGCGCACCAAAGTCACCCAGGAGGAGGTCGTGCACGCGATTACGGCCGGGGCCCCGACCAAGGTCTCCGGCGTCGCGGGCACCGGTGAGAAGGCGACCGCGTGACCGCCGCGACGCCCGCAGTCGAGTCCGGGGCGGTTCCGCTCGAGTCGATTCCGACGCGGATCCGTGACGCGGTCCGCACGGGCAATCTCGGCAGCTGGCCGGTGATCATCGCGCTCGTCGTCGTCGCCATCGTCTTCTGGCGGACGGCGCCGAACTTTGCCACGCCGGGCAACTTCACGAACATCATCACCCAGATGGCGGGGACCGCCCTGATCGCCTACGGCGTCGTCTTCGTGCTCCTGATCGGCGAGATCGACCTCTCCGTCGCGTTCGTCAGCGGTGTGGCCGGCGTCGTCGTCGCGGAGACGCAGCTGCCCACAGGCGCCGATCTGCCGTGGTACCTGTGCGTGTTCCTCGCGATCCTCGCCGCCGTCCTGATCGGGGTCTTCCAGGGCTCGGTCGTGGCGCTGATCGGGGTGCCGTCGTTCGTCGTCACGCTCGCCGGCTACGAGATCTGGCAGGGCGTGATCCTGAAGTCCCTCACCCAGGGCGTGATCGTGATTCAGGACAACAAGATCAACGACTTCTCGAACTACTTCTTCAGCACGCTGGCCGGCTGGATCATGGTCGGGATCGTCTCGGTCGGGTACGTCGGCGGGATGCTCGGGGCGGCTCTATCCGGGCGACGGCATGGCATCTCCATCCGCGACCCCGCCCTCCTTGTGCTGAAGGTGATCGCCGTCCCGGCGATCGCGTTCCTGACCGTGTGGGTCCTGAACAAGGATCGGGGCGTGCCGCTCGGCCTCCTGCTCGTGGTCGGCTCGCTCGTCGTCTGGACGTTCGTCGCAAAGCGGACGACCTTCGGTCGCCATGTCTACGCTGTCGGCGGAAGCGCAGAGGCCGCGCGCCGCGCCGGCATCAACGTCGCACGGATCCGGATCCTCGTCTTCATGATCGCCGGCGGGATGTCCGGTCTCGGCGGCATCGTGCTCGCAGCGCGCCTGAACTCGGTCGACCTGAACGCCGGCGGCGGGACGCTCCTGATCGACGCGATCGCAGCGGCGGTGATCGGCGGGACGAGCCTGTTCGGCGGGCGAGGCGAGATCCGGAACGCCTTGATCGGGGCAGCGCTGATCTCGACCGTCTCGAGCGGGATGTTCATCAAGGGCTACGCCACCGGGATCATCTTCATGGTCACCGGCGCGATCCTGCTCCTCGCCGTGACGTTCGACACGGTCGTGCGGCGGATCCAGGTTCGAAGCGGGCGCTGACGCCTTCACGGGGGAACCCCTGGTTCCCCCGTGCGCCCCTTCCTTGCGGGCGGCGGCGTGGAGCAATCGTGGGGCGTCAGGGCGCCGGGAGTGTGACGATCCGGTCGACTGCGACGTCGCGTCGCGTCGTCGTGTGACCGTCGGGGTAGCGGACAGTCAGCTCGCGCGCGGTTCGTGCCGAGCCCAGGCCGAAGTGGACGCGCGGGTCCTCGGAGGAGAGGTAGCTGGAGCCGGCGTGCACCTCCCGGACCAGACGGCGCCCGTCCGGCAGCGTGGCCGTGACGATCGCGCCCGGGGCGAAGCGCGGCAGCTTCACCTCGAGCCAGTGGCCGGTGCCGCCCGTGCCCCGGAGCAGGACGAGCTTGCCTCCGACCGAGTTGATCGCGACGTCCAGGTGGCCGTCGTTGTCGAAGTCGGCTGCGGCGACCCCCCGCCCGTTCAGGCTCCGGAGCCTGTCGACGCCGACGAGTGCGGTCGCATCCGCGAACGTGCCGCCGAGGTTCTCGAGCACCTGTACGGGTCCGGCGTCCCTGGCGAGGTTCGTGACCGGGATGCCGCCGTTCGCCAGCACCAGGTCGAGGTTGCCGTCCAGGTCGAGGTCGAGCCAGGACACGCCCCAGCCGGTGAAGTTCGCGCCGAAGGCAGGGGCGAAGTCGGGCTGCGCGTTCGCGAACGAGCCTCCGCGGCTCCGGAAGACAGCATGGCCCTGCCCGCGCGAGTTGCTCACGAACAGGTCGGGCCGGCCGTCTCCCGAGTAGTCGGCGTCGCCGATCCCCATGCCGGCGTTCCGGTCGCCGAGGCCATGGCGGGCGGCGCGCTCGACGAAGCGGAAGCCGAGCCCGGGCGCGGGGAGATTGACGTAGTAGCGGTTCGGGTCCTCGTCGTTCGCGACGTAGAGGTCGAGGCGCCCGTCGCCGTTCAGGTCGGTGAAGACGGCGCCGAGCGAGTGGTCGTAGGGCGGCGGGTCGAGCCCGGCCTGCTTGCCGACCTCGCGGAAGCGCGCGCGGCCGTCGGGGCCGTTGCCGGCGTTCAGGAACAGGAGATCGCGGACGCCGAGGTGGTTGGTGGGGAACCCGGCGGAGGAGTCGGGGATCGGCCCGTTCACCTCCGTGTAGCCGGCGACGAACAGATCCGGCCTGCCGTCGCCGTTGACGTCGCCGACCGCGGCTCCCGAATGCCAGCCGAACGAGACGACGCCGGCGCGGCGGGCCCCCTCCGTGAAGGTGCCGTCGCCGTTGTTCCAGAGCAGCTTGTCGTCAGAAGCCGTGGAGACGTACAGGTCGGTGTACCCGTCGCCGTTCAGATCGGCGGCGACGCAGCCCTGGCCGCGGACTGCAAGCCCGGCACCGGAGGCGTCGGTGACGTTCACGAACCTCCCCCCGAGGTTGTGGAACAGGGCGCTGCGAGGCAAGCCGCCCTTGTGGTCGTAGATCCCGAGATCGGACTCGGCGTAGTCGTTGACGACGAACAGGTCGAGCTTGCCGTCGTTGTCGTAGTCGAGCCAGCAGAGGCCGCCGCCCATCATGGCCGGGGGGTCGTTGGTGACGCCGAACCGGAACGCTCCCTGCCGGAAGTCGAGACCGACCTGTGCCGCGACGTCGGTGAGCCGAACGCCCGCAAAGCGCCTCGCCGCCTCGCGCCGCGTCGCCGGGCTCGTCGCCGCGACCGGCTGCGCCGTCGAGCCGCGCACCCGTGCGACGAGCCACCGTCCATCGCCCTCCTGCAGCTCGAGTGTCTGACGGAAGTCCGCCGGCGCGTAGCGCTGGACGACCTTCGGAGGCGAGCCGTCGTAGGTCGTCCGCTGCTGCGTGCCGCTGAGCGCGGTGACGGCGATCGCCGCGCCCTGCCCGTGGCCCGGCTCGAGGTGGATGCGCATCCGGTCGAGGCGGTACGCGGCCACGCCGATCGGCTGTCCTGCCGCCGCCCTGATCCACTGGCGCAGCTGCGGGAGCCGGTCGAAGGTCGCTGCTCGCTCGAGCGCCTGTCCGTCCCGTCTCGCCAGGGCGGCGGATTGGATGCGGAGATCGGCGACGAGATCGGCGGCGATCCGTCGCGCCGTCGCAGGGTTGAGCGCGGTCTCGACGGCCTTCGACGGCAGGATCGCGATCTGCGGCAGGCGTCCGGTCCGGGTGAGCGGCGCAACCGTGGTGTCGGGCCTCGCGCGGACCCCGGCCGCTGCGACGGCGCCCGTATAGACGACCGAGCCTGCGGCCGCGATCGCGATCAGCTTGCGACGGTCGAGCCGGATCTCCGGGACGTGCGCGAGCAGCGGTCGGGCGGCGGTGACGATCGCGAGCGCGCCGAGCACGGCGACCTTCGCCCAGAACTCCGTCTTCGTCGGCGCGATCAGGAGCGCTGCAAGGAGGCCGACGGAGACCGCGTAGAGGGCGCGGGACCCCGTGCTCTTCGGCGTCGTCTTCGGGTCGGTGATCATGAAGAACAGGAAGACGAGGATCTCCGGCGAGGTGACGAGCACCCACCAGAAGTAGGGGCCCGTCACCGGCCCGAGATGCCAGCGCGCGGCCATCGCGTGGCCGATCGCCGCCAGGAGACCGATTCCCGCCGCGAACGCGAGCCAGAAGGCGACCGCGATCACGAGCAGATGCAGGCGCGAGAGGATCGCGAGCCCGCCGGCGACGATGATCGCGAGGGCGAGTGCCAGCCACGCCGACATCGGGCCCCACCAGAAGTCGAGCGGCTCGGCCAGACCGGAGCCGAGGATCAGGAAACAGGCGACCAGTCCGATGTTTGAGGGGTTGAAGACGTGCCCGCCGCGGGTCCGGACCGCGTACTTCGAGAGCAGTGCCACCGCGGCGGTGGCGGCGAAGATCCACCACCCGTCGAGGCTCCACCAGTCCCCGTGGCGCGTGCCCGGGACCCGGAGGATGAAGGCGACGCCGTTGCCCGTGATCAGCGCGCTCGCCGGCCACAGGATCACGCGCTGGCGGACGAGCGCGATGCCCGCCTCCAGCGCCGCGCAGGTGCCGAGCGAGACCAGGATCTGGGCGAGCGAGACGCGGAAGTCGAAGGCGATCTGCCCGACCGCGTGCAGGGAGAAGATCACCGTGGCGAGGTGCAGCCGGGGGTCGCGGAGCGTCGGCATGACCACGGGGTACGGCGTGCCGCCGATCGTCAGCGTCCGCCCGCCGGGCGCGGCTAGCGCGGGCGCGCTCATAGGCCGGTCATGGTACTTCGGTTTGCCTCGCCTTCCACAGCTCGTGCCTGGCACCGGACCGGTGACGAGAGTGGAACTCTTCACCCCCGCTCGTGCCTGGCACCAGGCGCGTGACGAGGGTGGAACATCTCCTCGACAGACAGCGCCCGGCGGATGCCGTCAGAATCGGCGCATGAAGCTGGAGCACGCGATGGCGATCGTCCAGGCGGTCGTGGCGGAGGCGCCCGGGCCGGTGTCGGTGTTCGTCGCCGACGGCCACGGCGAGATCGTCGCTGCGGCGACGATGGACGGAGCCGCGCCCGACACGCGGCTCAATGCACAGCGGAAGGCGTACACGGCCGCCCGCAGCGACGCGCGCTCGACCTCCGAGCTGGTCGAGAAGGTCAAGGACGATCCGGTCGAGCGGGCGAGCTTCGACCCGTTCTTCACCTTCTTCCGCGGCGGGGTGGCGGCGTTCGACGGCGAGATCCGGGTGGGTGCGGTGGGGGTCAGCGGCCTTCCCGGCGAGGTGGACGAGGAGTTGGCCCGGAAGGCGATCGAGTTTGCCGGACTGTCGCATTGACAAGCCACGGGCGATCCTGACATATTGATGCATCATGCTATGATTTGATGTATGCGGACGACGATCCGGCTCGACGACGAACTCCTCACCGCTGCCAAGCGGCTCGCGGTCGAGAGCGGCCGCACGCTCACCGCGGTGATCGAGGACGCACTGCGGCAGTCGCTCTCGCGTCGACAGGTCTCAGAGCGCGCGGCGCCGGCCAAGCTGCCGGTTGCACGAGGAGGAGGCATGCTGCAACCGGGCGTCGATCTGGACGACAGCGCCGAGCTGGGCGAGTTGATGGAGACGAGCGACGCTTCTCGCTGACGTCAACGTCCTCGTCTACGCCTTCATGCCATCCGCCCCGGACCACCAGGCGTTTCGCCGCTGGCTGCAGGGCGTCGTCGATTCGGACGAAGCGTTCGGTGTTTCGGATCTCGTCCTGAGCGGGTTTCTTCGCGTCGTCACCCATCCGCGGGTCTTCTCTCCTCCCGAGCCGGTGCAGTCGGCGCTCGAGTTCGCCGAGACGCTCCGCTCGTGCCCGAATGCCGTTCCGGTCTCGCCGGAAACGCGGCACTGGGAGATCTTCCGCCGGTTGTGTCGGGAGGTCGATGCGAAGGGCAATCTCGTCCCCGATGCCTACCTCGCCGCGCTGGCGATCGAGTCGGGGAGCGAGTGGATCACCACCGACCGCGATTACAGCCGGTTTAACGGCCTCCGCTGGCGGCACCCGCTCGCTGCAGAGGGAGCGAGCCGGTCATGATGGCCGGCGAGGAAACGACCTGGGACGGGTTACCGGTTGCGCGCGAGCCACCGCGTGCGTGCTGCGTCGTCGTCTGGCGCGAGGGCGAGCGCGGGCGGGAATTCCTCGTCCTTCATCGCCTCGCCCCTGGGGGCGCTGGCTACGAGGGAAATTGGGCCTGGACGCCGCCCTCTGGCGCCCGGCTTCCGGGCGAGACGCCCGAGGCGGCGGCGAGTCGCGAGCTGCGCGAAGAAACTGGCCTGCTGCTTCGCCTTACAGCTCTTCCAGAGGCTGCGCCGTCGGGGGATGTCGCTCTTTTCGTGGCCCAGACTCCGCCGGACGCAGACGTTGTGCTCGACGATGAGCACGACGAGTTCATGTGGCTGCCTCTGGAGGAAGCTGGCGCGAGATGTTTGCCCGTCGAGGTCGCAGATGGCCTGATGAACGCCTCGGCGTGGCTGGACGGTCACGCGATCGCTTGACTAGCGAACGATCCGCGGATCCGTGAACACGTCGGTGTCGTCGCGGCTCCGCGTCGAGAACTCCGAGACCACGGCTCCCTCGTCTCCGGCCCGGAACCAGTGCAGCGTGTCCGGCGGGATCGTGAACTGGTCGCCCGGGCGAAGGACGATCTCGCCTGCGCCGTCGACGTGCAGATGCACAAGGCCGCGCCGGCAGCGGAACGTCTCCTCCTTCCCGGGTGCGCCCTCGACCGGCGGATGGCGGTGCTCTGGACACGCCTGCCCCGGGAACAGGACGAGCTCCTTCGCGCACACACGCTCGGTGTTCACGTAGACGACGATCTGGAGCCCCCACCGCACGAGCTCCCCCAGCCCGAAGTCGACCACTTCGATCTCTGCCAGCTCGGGCGGCCTGAGCACGATCCCGGCCTCGGCGAGCATCGTCGCCGCCCGCTCGCGGGCCGCCGCCGCGTCCACTACATCGAGACGGCCGCGCCGCTTCGGGCCGCCTCGTGCAGCGCCTCGAGCGTCCGCGCCTGCCCGATCGCATCGGCCCGACCGAGCAGCGGCTCGCCGGCGCCGCGGATCGCGTCGCTCAGGTTCTCCAGCTGGAGGCTGTACGAGTCGGCCGGCTCGAGCTCGATGCGCTCGACTCCCGCGTCGCGACGCACCTCGATCGCCGGCACGGAGCAGTGCCACGGATCGTCGAGGAAGAGCGAGCCCTCGCTGCCGATCACCTCGAGCTCGTCGCGCTCCGGCAACGCCGTTCCGCAGTCGAAGATCGCGAGCACGTCGCCCGGGAAGCGGAGCGACCCGGTGAAGACCCAGTCCGTACCCGAGGGCCCGTACCGGGCCTGCGCGTAGACGGACTCGGGTTCGCCGCCGACGAGGCGCGATCCGCTGACGCAGTAGCAGCCGACGTCCATCAGCGCGCCGCCCTCGACGTCCGTGCGCAGGCGAATGTTGTCCTCGTCGTACAGCGAGTACGAGAACGTCGAGCGGATCAGGCGCACCTCGCCGATCGCGCCCTGGTCGATCAGTGCACGAAGGTGCTTCGTCTGCGGGTTGTGCCGGTACATGAACGCCTCCATCAGGAAGCGCCCGGCCCGGTCGGCGGCATCGAATGCAGCCTCCGCGTCGTCCGGGTGACGCGTGAGGGGCTTCTCGCACAGCACGTGCTTGCCGGCCTCGAGCGCGCGCACCGACCATTCGACGTGGAGCGTGTTCGGCAGCGCGATGTAGACCGCCTCGACGTCGCCGTCGGCGAGGAGCGCCTTGTACGAGCCGTACGCCCGCTCGATGCCCCATTCGCGCGCGTAGGCTTCGGCGCGCTCCGCGTCCCGGCTGGCGACCGCGACGAGGTCCACCTCCGGCGAGGCCTGCGCGCCGGGGATCACCTTCCGGTTGATGTCCGCCGTCGAGATGATTCCCCACGTGGTCACGGCGGGTCGTAGTATCGCGACTCATGGCGAGGCCCGTCACCCTGTTCACCGGCCAGTGGGCCGACCTGCCGCTCGAGGAGCTCGCGGAGAAGGCGGGCCGCTGGGGCTTCGACGGGCTCGAGCTCGCCTGCTGGGGCGACCATTTCGAGGTCGACCGGGCGCTGGCCGACGACGGGTACGTCGGACGCGTGCAGGAGATCCTCGAGCGCAACCATCTGAACTGCTTCGCGCTCGGCACCCACCTCGTCGGCCAGGCCGTCTGCGACCCGATCGACGCGCGCCACCGCGCGATCCTTCCGCCCGAGGTCTGTGGCGACGGCGATCCGGCCCGGGTCAGGGAGCGCGCCGCCGAGCGGATGAAGGACACCGCGCGCGCCGCCGCCCGGCTCGGGGTCACCCAGGTGAACGGCTTCACCGGCTCGGCGATCTGGCACCTGCTCTACTCGTTTCCGCCGAACGACTGGGCCGAGATCGAGCGCGGCTACGAGGATTTCGCTGCGCGCTGGGGGCCGATCGTCGACGTCTTCGACTCCGAGGGGGTGAGGTTCGGCCTCGAGGTGCACCCGACCGAGATCGCCTACGACTTCGTCACCGCGCGGAAGACCCTGGACGCGATCGGCAACCGAGACGGCTTCGGGATCAACCTCGACCCGAGCCACTTCGCGCACCAGGGCCTCGACACGTCGATGTTCGCGCTCGAGTTCGCGGACCGGATCTACCACGTGCACGTCAAGGACTCGCGCAGACGGCTCGACGGGCGCCGGTCGATCCTCGGCTCGCACCTCGACTTCGGCGAGGAGGCGCGGGGCTGGGACTTCGTCTCGCCCGGCCACGGCGACGTCGACTTCGAGGACTTCTTCCGCGCGCTGAACCGGATCGGGTACTCCGGGCCGCTCTCGATCGAGTGGGAGGACTCGGGGATGGAGCGGGAATGGGGCGCGCAGGACGCGCTCGCCTTCGTGCGGCGCACGGACTTCACCCCTTCCGAGGTCGCCTTCGACGCGGCCATGCAGAGAGCGTGAGCAGCCTTACGGGAGCGTCTAGGGATTTCGCCGCAGGCGAAATCCCTACGATCGGGGTCGGAATGCTCGGCTACGCGTTCATGGGCAAGGCGCACTCGAACGCGTTCCACAAGATCGGGTACATGACCTGGCCGCCGCCGCTCCGGCCGCGCCTGGTCGCGATCGCCGGCCGCAACGCGGAGGCGGTCGCGAACGCGGCGGCACGCTACGGCTACGAGCGGTCGACCACCGACTGGCACGATCTCGTCGCCGACCCGGCGGTCGGCCTGTTCGACAACGGCGGCCCGAACGCGCTCCACGCCGAGCCGACGATCCTCGCCGCCCAGTCGGGCAAGCACGTGCTCTGCGAGAAGCCGCTCGGCCGGGACGCCGACGAGAGCTACGACATCTGGGCCCGGGTCGCCGCGACGGGCGTCAAGCACATGTGCGCGTTCAACTACCGTTTCGTCCCGGCCGTCCGCCTCGCCCGGGAGCTCATCGACGCCGGCGAGCTCGGCGAGATCAGGCACTTCCGCGGCCGCTACCTGCAGGACTGGGGCGACGACCCGACGCTCGACACCTGGCGCTTCGATGTCGGTCAGGCCGGCTCCGGCGCCCTCGGGGACCTCGGTGCGCACGTCGTCGACCTCTCGCGGTACCTGGTCGGGGAGGTCGCGACCGTCTCCGCGCTCGTCAAGACCTTCCTCCCCGGCCGCGAGGTGGACGACGCGATCGAGGCTGCGGTCGAGTTCGAGAGCGGGGCGGTCGGGACGATCGAGGCGACGAGGCTCGCGCTCGGCCGGCGGAACGCCTTCCAGTGGGAGATCAACGGCTCGAAGGGCTCGCTCGCGTTCGACATGGAGCGGCTGAACGAGCTCCAGGTCTTCCGGGCGGACGGCGACCGCGCGCGCGGCTTCAAGACCGTGCTCGTCTCGGAGGCCGACCACCCGTTCTGGGAGTTCTGGTGGCCGCCCGGTCACATCATCGGCTGGGGCGACACGTTCGTGAACGAGATCCACCACCTGCTGCGGGCGATCGCGGACGGCTCGGACGTCGCCCCGCACGGCGCGACCTTCGAGGACGGCTACCGCGCCGCAGAGGTCTGTGACGCGATCGTCCGCTCGGGCGCGAGCGGCAGCCGCGAGTCGGTTGCCTACCGGACGCTCTAGAACGAGATCACGGTTCTGATCCCGTCCTGCGCTTCCATCAGCTCGAAGCCGTGGTTGACGTCGTCGAGTGAGATCCGATGGCTGATCAGGGCTTCGACATCGATCACGCCCTCGAGCCAGCGCTCGACGAGGCCGGGCACCTGCGTGCGCCCCTTGACCCCTCCGAACGAGCTCCCGGTCACCCGTCGACCGGTGATCAGGAGACGCGGAACGATCCCCAGCACCTCGCCTTTCCCGGCGACGCCGCACATGGTCGCGAGGCCCCAGCCCTCGCGCGCGGCCTCGACCGCCTGGCGCATCACCTGCACGTTGCCGGTTGCCTCGAACGTGTAGCCTGCGCCGGAGCCGCCCGTCTCGCTCCGGACCCAGCCGACCGTGTCGTCGGCGGCGACACGGGTATCGGTCGCCCCGTGACGGCGCGCTTCGGCGAGTCGCTTCTCGGCGACGTCGATCGCGATGATCCGGTCGGCCCCGGCGAGACGGCAGCCGATCACTGCGCCGAGCCCGACGAGGCCGCAGCCGAACACGACGCAGGTCGATCCGGCTTCGACCCGGGCCGTGTACAGGGCGGCGCCGATCCCGGTCGAAAGCCCGCAGGCGAAGAGGGCGCAGCCCTCCGCCGGCGCGTCGGGGCTGACCTTCGCGAGCGCGATCTCCGGCAGCACGGCGTACTCGGCGAACGTCGACGTCCCCATGAAGTGGCGGAGCGGCTCGCCGTCGCGGGACAGCCGCGTGGTGCCGTCGGGCAGAAATCCGAGGCCCTGCTGGTCGCGGATGGCGAGGCACCGGTTCGTACGCGGGCTGAGGCAGTGCACGCATTCGCCGCATTCCGGGGCGAACAGCGTGACCACGTGGTCTCCCGGGCGAACGAGCCCGACCTCCTCGCCGACGGCGTCGACGACTCCGGCACCCTCGTGGCCGAGCACGCAGGGGACGTACCCGGTGGGATCGGCGCCGGATGCCGTGTACAGGTCGGTGTGGCAGACGCCGCACGCGTCGAGCTTCACGCGGGCTTCGCCCGCCCTCGGCTCCGCGAGCTCGATCTCCTGGACCGACAGCGGCTGACCGAACGCCTCGAGGACTGCCGCGCGCATCCGCATCGCGGCGCGATCGTATCTACACGCGAACGAGGAGCTCTCGTCGCGCGAAGTCGAAGAACCCTCCTGGTCGTGGCCGACCTGGTGCAGGAACACGTGGTCGAAGCCCGCGTCGTCGAACTCGGCGATCTTCTCCAGGTAGCGGTCGACATCGGGGCCGCACACGATCGCCTCGGAGATCGCCTCCTCGCCGACGTTCGCTGCCGCCTGCTCGAAATGGCGAGGCAGCGGCAGCTCCTGGCCGAGCTCGCCTTTCAGGGCGGCGTTCGGCCACCACTCGAGCGCCGTCTCGACGGCCCTCCGCTCGTCCTTAGCCGCCCTGCCACAGAAGCCGGATCACCCCGATCGCCTCCTCGAGCATCTCCTGGCGCTCGTCCGCGGCCGGCCAGCGGTCGCCGTAGTGGTCGGAGATCAGCGCGAACGAGAACCCGGCCTCCTCGGCGCGGATCGCATGGCGCACGAGCTCGCCGGGGTGATGCTCTTCGCTGGAGAGTGCATAGCCGAGCGCGGGCACGGCTCCTCGGTTGCGGCTGCCCGGGGGCGCTAAACGCAGGCGACCGACGTCGGTCTCGGGGTCCGCGCGCGGGTTCCCAGCCAGGCCTTCTCGGCGGCGAGGAGCTACCCGTCGGCCGGCGGGCGGTTCGCGCGGTCTACCGCGAGCGCGACGATCGCGACCGCACCGATGGGCATCAGCTACCAGGCGGGCACGTCGGGGCTCCGGTACACCCCGTACGTGATCCCGAGCAGGACGACGACGCCCGCCGCGATCGTCCAGTCGTCGCCGACGGCGAAGTCGTACCAGAAGCGCCCGAAGTGGACGATCGAGCCCCAGACATGGCTCACGTCCGTGCCTCCTGCGGCGTCGGGCGGAGCAGTTGCCGCCGCTGGAGGACGACGAAGCCGGACGGCGGTCGAGGAGGAGCTGAGCAGCGCGGGCAGCGCAAGGTCGCCCGCCGGCCAGTCGACACCGAGCCCCTCGGCCGCCGGAACGTGTCGAAGATCGAGAGGAGCAGCCCGACGGCCATGATCAGCACGCTGCGCGGGATCCGGATCGGCGACCGGTGGACGTCTCCGAACCGGGGAGCGTTTCTCCTCCTGCGGCGGAAGCCGTACGCACGGCGTCGCCGACACCCGCAAGGTGGTGGACGTACTCGACGACCCGGGACCTCGGCCGGCCTCGTCGTGCCCTCACGGGGATGGGTGTACCCGTCGGATCGTCCGGGTACGACGATCCACGGATCGGGGTCGATCAAATCAATAGGTCCGGGAAGGAGCATCCTGCGCATAGCCGCCGCATCGATCACGAGCCGGGCGGTCGAAGGCGTCCGTGCCCCCGGCTGGCTCGGCGCATCGCTCTCGTTGGTCTT
>JBBRXG010000086.1:0-13027 GCA_038248655.1 Gaiellales bacterium | reverse complement strand
GTGCGAGACGATCGCGATCAGCTCCGATTTCGCGCGTTCGCTCTGACGGAGCTGCTCGTTCTGGATCTCGAGCCGTCGCCGGCCGTGCTGCACCGACTCGGCCATCGAGTTGAAGGCGCTCGTCAGCTCCCGGATCTCGGCCGGGCCCCGCTGAGCGATGCGGGTGGACAGGTCACCCGCCGCGATCTGCGACGCGCCGCTCGCCACGTCCCGAACCGGCCGGGCGACGGCCCGCATCAGGAAGACGGTGACCAGCAGGGCGAGCAGACCCGACGTGCCGAGCGCGATGCTGCCGATGAGAACTGCGCGATTCGCCTTGCTCCGGGCCGAGGATGCGCGACCGGATGCCAGGGTGTCCTCCTGGGCGAGGAGCCGGGCGAGGCTCCGGCGGACGCTCCCGATCCGGATCAGCCCCTCACGGGTCGCGGTCGGCGAGAGCGCCGCCGACGGACTTGCGACGGCGATCGCCAGGAGCGGGCCACCGTAGTCGGTCACGTACGAGCTCGTCAGGGTGACGATCGTGCGGGCGAGGCGTGAGACGGACGGTTGACCCTCGGACAGGCGCTGGAGCCGCGCGGCCGCGCCGGGCAGCTCGCGCCGTGCGCGATCCCAGCTCCGCCGGATGTCGCGGTTGCGGGTCAGCACGAAGCCACGCAGGCTCTGGTCGAGCTCGTCGACGACGCGCTCGAGCCGGAGCGCGGCGGTGCTCACCCGGTTCGCCTGTACCTGCTCGTTGGTCGAGCCGCGCAGGTTCGCCATCGCGACGAGCACGAGCGCGAACGCCGTCGCGACCAGGACGGCGAGCAGACCGATCGCGCCGAGCACGCGGACGACGATCGGCGCCTCGGCGATCGTTCCGGTGCCGCGCCGGTACGCCGCACCGATTCGCCCGGTCAGCGTGAGGCGCTCACCCTTCATCTCGATGCTCGCCCTCGATCAGGGAGGCGACCGTGGCCGAGAGATCGTCGGGGTCGAACGGCTTGGCCAGGAAGGCGACCGCGCCGGCCTCCTGGGCCTCCCGGCGATCGCCGTCGCCGGAGAAGGCCGAGACGACCACGCAGCGCGCGTGCTTGAGATCGGGATCCCGGCTCAGGAGCCGGACGACGTCGAGACCGCTCCCGCCCGGCATCATCACGTCCACGAGCGCGACGTCGGGCCGGAAGTCGCGGGCGACCTCGATCGCCTCCTCGACGCTGCCCGCTTCCTCGACCGAGTACGCGCCGACGAGAGCGACGCGCATCAGCTCCCGCAGGAGCGGCTCGTCGTCGCAGATCAGGACCCGGGCTTCCCTCACACGGCCAACCGGAAGACGAGCAGCTCCTGGGACGGCTTGCGCTTGAGCGATGTGACGGTGAGCGTCCCCCGGACGTTGCTGTACAGGCCGGTACCCCCGACCACCGCGAGCTCGTAGATCAGCCGGGACGAGATCATTCCCTGTGCGACGATCTCGCCCTGCGGCAGGACGTACGCTGCCGAGCAGTGCTTTCCGGTCCCGCCGACCGACGTGCACGTCATCGTGCCGCGCCCGATCGCCTTCACCCTGATCCGCTTGTTGTAGAGCTTCACGGTGTAGACGTCGAGATCGCCGGGTCCGACGCCCCTCGAGCCTGCGTCGATGTGCGTGTGGCGTAGCTCCGTGTCGGTGATCCGGATCGTCCCCGGTCGGTCGAGCGCCTGCGCGCGCGGAAGCGCGAGCGCGCCGACGAGAAGCGCGCCGGCAACCCCGGCGAGAAACGACACCTTCATCGCGATCCCCCCTTCTCGAGCTGAGCCCTGCATATTGCCGGTCCCCGGCCGGGACGGCCGCAGAACGGCCGGCGACGTCCCTAGCCGGCAGCGGCCGAAGCGAGCGTCGCACCTGCGAGCGCAACCGCATCCGGATCCCAGGGGTTCGGCATGTTGAAGACGAGACCGTCGAGCCCGGCATCGAGGAGCGCGCGCACGCGCTCCCCGACCTCGTCGGGATCGCCGACCGTCAGCGTCCCCTGCAGCCGTTCCGGCGGGAGCGCCATCCGGTCCGGCCAGAGGTCGAGCAGCCGCTCGGCCTCCTCGTGGGTAGCCGCGATCGCCAGCGTCCCGAGGCGGGTCTTCGTGATCTCGGCGCGGTCGCGGCCGACCGCCGCACAGTGCTCGTCCAGCACTCCGAGCAGGTGTCGGACCTCGTCCGGGCCACCGAAGATGTTGCTCCCGTCCGCATGCTCTGCGACGAGGCGCAGCGTCTTCTTCTCACCGCTGCCCCCGATGACGATCGGGATGTCGCCGCGAATCGGGCGCGGATTGTTCAGCACACCGTCGACCCGGTAGTGCGCCCCGGCGAAGCTCGACGCCTCCTGCGTGAACATCGCCCGCGTGATCACGAGCGCCTCCTCCAGGCGCTCGAAGCGCTCCTTCAGCGGCGGGAAGTCGAAGCCGTAGGCGCGGTGCTCGTCCTCGAACCAGGCCGCGCCGATCCCGAGGATCGCGCGACCGCCGGAGAGGACGTCGATCGAGGTCGCGATCTTCGCGATCAGCGCCGGGTTCCGGTACGTGACGCCCCCGACCATCAGCCCGAGATTGAGCGTCGCCGTGCGCCCGGCGAGCGCGGCGAGCGCCGTGTTCCCCTCGAGCATCCAGCCGGTCTGCGGCCCGACGCCCGGAATCTGGTGCAGGTGGTCCATGACGAACAACGAGTCGAAGCCCGCCCCCTCGGCGGCGGAGGCGATCCCGGCCAGCCGGTCGAGCAGCCGTTCCGGCGGGGTGTCGGGAAACTCGAACCTCGGCAGCTGGAGTCCGAAGCGGATCGGCGCCTTCATGCGTCCTCCTTCGTTTCCGGGGACGATACGCGCCGAACGTCGCGGTGATCCTCGAGCTCCCGCGGCGGGGCGACGCTCGACCGCCTCGGTCAGGCACTATCGCGTCGTGGCGACGCCCGTCTGCTCCCACCTCGACACGGTCGGCGCCACCGACCTGCCGCCGGCGCCGCTCGGCTAGTCGCGTGACCGAGCTGTCGGGATCGCCCTTCTCCGGGCGGACTGCGTGGGCGCGGAACCTCCAGACTCCGCTTCGGGCGTTCCTGCGCACGGAGACGGCCGGCGCGGTGGTCCTCCTGGCCGCGACCGTCGCCGCCCTCGTCTGGGCCAATGCCGATCTGGCGTCGTACGGGCGTGCCTGGTCGACGGAGCTCTCGATCCGACTCGACGGCTGGGAGATCACCCAGTCGCTCGAGGCCTGGATCAACAGCGGCTTGATGACCTTCTTCTTCTTCGTGATCGGGCTCGAGGCGCGGCGGGAGTTCGACGTCGGCGAGCTGCGGGAGCGGAGGCGGGCGGCGCTGCCGGTTGTCGCCGGGCTCGGAGGGATGGCCGGCGCGGTTGGCGTGTACCTGGCGCTGAACGCCGGCGATCCGGCCGCGCACGGCTGGGGGGTGGCGATGTCCACCGACACCGCGTTCGCGCTCGGGTTGCTCGCCTTGGTCGGCCCCCGGTTCCCGGAACGCCTCCGCTCCTTCATGCTCACCGTCGTCGTCGTCGACGACCTGCTCGCCCTCGTCGTGATCGCGACGGTGTACACGGATGCCCTCGCAGCACGGGCGCTCGTGGTCGCACTCGCGCTCTTCGGCCTCACGCTCGCCGCGCGGCAGCTCGGCCTTCGGTCCGGTCTCGTCTATCTGATCTTCGGCGCGGCGATCTGGGTGGCGCTCTTCGAGTCCGGTGTCGACCCGGTCGTGATCGGTCTCGTGATGGGCCTCCTCACCTATGCGTACCCCGCCGGGCGCGAAGATCTCGAGCGGGCGACCGACCTCTTCAGGCTCTTTCGCGAGCAGCCGACCCCGGAGCTCGCGCGCTCCGCCCGTGTCGGCCTCGAGGCGGCGGTCTCGCCGAACGAGCGGCTCCAGCGGCTCTTCCACCCGTGGACGAGCTATGCGATCGTGCCGCTGTTCGCGCTTGCGAATGCCGGGATCCCGATCAGCGGCGACGTCCTCTCGCGCGGGTTCACCTCGCCGGTCACGCTCGGGATCCTGTGCGGCTACGTCGCCGGCAAGCCCGTGGGAATCCTCGCCGTGTCGTGGCTCGTCACCGCCCTCGGCCGGGGACGGCTGCGTCCTCCGGTGGGCTGGGCGGCAGTCGCCGGGGGCGGCGCAGTCGCCGGCATCGGGTTCACGATCTCGTTGCTGATCGCCCCGCTCGCCTTCGACGGGCGCCAGCTCCAGGAGGCGAAGCTCGGGATCCTCTCGGCGGCGGTCTGCGCCGGCCTGCTCTCGTGGCTCGTCTTCCGCACGACCCGATTGCTTCCCACGCCGCTGAAGATCCGCGCCCTGCTCGGCACGACGCCGACGATCGTCGATCTGGCCGACCCGGTCGATCCCGGCCGTGACCACCTCCGCGGTCCCGCGGGCGCCCCGGTGACCCTCGTGGAGTACGGCGACCTCGAATGCCCGTTCTGCGGCCAGGCAGAATCGATCGTCCGCGCGCTCCTGTCCGAGTTCGGCGACGACCTCCGGTACGTCTGGCGCCATCTCCCTCTCAACGACGTCCATCCGCGCGCGCAACTCGCCGCCGAGGCAAGCGAGGCGGCCGCGGGTCAGGGGAGGTTCTGGGAGATGCACGACCGGCTGCTCGAGAACCAGGACGAGCTCCGCCCCACGGATCTGATCCGTCACGCCGAGGAGCTCGGGCTCGACGTCGAGCGCTTCGAGGACGATCTGCGCTCGCACGCCGGGGCGCCCCGGGTGGCCGAGGACGTGGACAGTGCCGATCTGAGCGGTGTGTCCGGAACTCCGACGTTCTTCGTCAACGGCCGCCGCCACCACGGCGCGTACGATGCGGGGACGCTGTCGCGCGAGGTCCGGGCCGCGCGGGCCCGCGCGCTCGTCGGCGTCGGCGGCTAGAGCGTCGACGCGAGCGCGATCGCCCCGAGCACCCCCGACCGGGAGCCGAGCGCCGGCGGCGCAACGTACTCGGCGATCCGCTCGCCCGTCTCGGGGACGCCCAGATAGCCGTTGACGAGACGGACGATCTCTCCTCGAACGCGCTCGAGCAGCCCAGGCGCCTCGAGGACGCCGCCGCCGAGAACGATCCGCTGGGGTGAGAGCACGCTGATCACGCTGACCAGGCCGAGTGCGAGGTACCGCGCCTCGAGCGCCCACACCTCCGCGTCGCCGGCGAGCTCCTCGCCCCGTCTCCCCCAGCGCCTCTCGATCGCGGGACCGGCGGCAAGACCCTCCCAGCAGTCGCCGTGGTACGGGCAGCTGCCGGCGAACGGGTCGGCGGAGGTGTCGTGCGGGACGGGCAGATGACCGAACTCCGGGTGGAGCAGTCCGTGGACGAGGCGGCCGCCGACGATCGCGCCGCCGCCGATCCCGGTCCCGACCGTGACGTAGCAGAAGGTGTCGAGCCCGGCGGCGGCGCCCCAGCGTCCCTCTCCGAGGGCAGCGGCGTTGACGTCCGTCTCGAAGGCGACCGGCACGCCCAGTCGATCGCGCAGCTCCGGCCCGACGGCCACGCCGGACCAGCCCGGCTTCGGAGTGGTCGTCACGTAGCCCCAGGTCGGAGACGCCGGCCGCAGGTCGACCGGGCCGAACGACCCGATTCCGACGGCAGCGACCGGCCCCTCTCGCTCGAAGAAGGAGACCGCCCGCCCGATCGTCTCCGCCGGCGTCGTCGTCGCGAACGTCTCGTCGGCTCGTACGTCGTCGGGGCCGGTGCCGATCGCGCATCGCCACTTCGTCCCTCCCGCCTCGATCCCGCCGAAGACCACTTCCCGCTAGGGGCGCGTGAACGCGCGCGACAGGTGATCGTTCGCGATCGCGCCCCGCGTGTACTCCGACGTCCCGTGGTCGAGCAGCTCCCGGGCGGCGGATGCGAGCGAGCCGTACGCGGCCTTCGCGAGCGCGCCGCCCGTCGAGACCCGCCCCACGCCCACGTTCGCCAGCTCGGAGACGGTCGGCCCGCCCGGGAGAGCGAGGACGCTCACCGGGACCCCGGCCGCCGCCACCACCCTCGCGATCTGCGCGAGATCGGCGAGACCCGGCGCGTAGACGACGTCGGCGCCGGCGCCGCGATAGGCGACGAGGCGGGCGATCGTGTCGTCGAGGTCGTCGACGCCGTGGATGTGGTTCTCGGCGCGGCCGACCACGACCATCGGGTCGGCGAGCGCGTGTGCCGTCTCGGCCGCCTCGGCAACGCGCGCGGCGGCGATGTCGACGTCGTCGATCCGGTCGGCAACCGGGTCGTAGTCCTCGACGGAGAAGCCTGCGGCCCCGGCCCCGGCGAGCCTGCGGACCGTCTCGGCGACGCCGCCCGGGTCATCCGGGTAGCAGCGCTCGCTGTCGACGTTGATCGGCAGAGAGGTCGCGCCGGCGAGCGCGGCGACGTGCGCGACGAGCTCGTCGCGCGTCACGGTCTGGTCGAGCTTCCCCAGCGTCCACGCGAGTCCCGAGCTCGTGGTCGCGAGCGCCTCGAAGCCGAACGACTCCAGGAGGCGCGCCGATCCCACGTCCCACGCGTTCGGCAGCAGGAAGATCCCGTCGCGGGCGTGGAGCTCGAAGAAGCGCGCGCGGAGGGACGGCATGCCGTCAACGCTAGTCGATCAGCTTGCGCGCCATCGCGTGGATCGCGATGCGCCACATCACGGTTCCGAACAGCAGCAGGGCGCCGACGCGGCCGAGGTCGGTCCAGCCGTCGAAGCCGAACGCGGCGTGGCGGACGAGCTCGACGCAGTGGTGGAGCGGGTTGAAGTTCCCGGCGATCCGGGCCCAGTGCTGCCTCAGGGGGAAGAACGTCCCGGCGACGAGGAAGAGCGGGGTCAGCACCGCGCTGATCACGTAGTTGAAGTTCTCGATCGAGGAGGCGAAACCGGCGATCGTGATCCCGAAGCACGCCCAGCCGAAGCCGGCGACGAAGCAGATCAGCGGAACGGTCAGCATCCCCCACGCCGGATCGAGGCCGAACGCCATCGCGACGAGCAGAGGTACGCACCCGTAGACGCTGGCGCGCGTCGCCACCCAGAGCGCCTCGGCGGTGACGAGCTCCTCGGTGTCGACCGGCGCGGCGAGGATCGCGTCGTACGTGTGCTGGAACTGGTACTTGATGAACGTCCCGAACATCGCCGGGAACGCGCTCGAGAAGAGGACGGCGGTCGCGACCGTGCCCGTCCCGACGAACTCGACGTAGTCGTACCCGGCGACCTTGCTGACGAGCGAGCCGAAGCCGAAGCCGAACGCCAGCAGGTAGATGGTCGGCTCGACGGTCGACGAGAAAGTCGTCGAGCGCCAGTAGGACGAGAAGTTGACGATCTCGCGGACGAGCACCCCGGTCAGGGCCGTCCGCTCGAGGCGCCCGATCCGAGCGGCGCGCGAGGCGGATCCGACGACCATCAGTCGATCTGTTCCCCGGTCAGAAGGACGAAGACATCCTCGAGGTTCGCCGGCCGCCGCTCTCCCTCCGGCGCGCGACCGTCGGCGCCGTCGACGGCCAGCACCGACACGCTCGTCCCGGTCCGCCGCGTGCGGAAGCCGGCGGCGCCGGCGGCGGCCTCGACCTCGGCGAGCCTGGCCGGGGCGCCGTACACCTCGACCGCCTCCCGCCCCGCGTACCGGCTGACGAGCTCCGCCGGCGGGCCGGCGGCGACAGCGCTGCCGTGCGACATGATCAGCACCGTGTCGGCGAGACGCTGCGCCTCCTCGATGTAGTGCGTGGACATCAGAATCGTCGTCCCCTCGGCACGGAGTGCGTCGATCAGCGCCCACAGCTCCTGGCGGACCTGCGGATCGAGGCCGACCGTCGGCTCGTCGAGCAGGACGAGCCGCGGGCGGTGCACGAGCGCACGGGCGATCAGGAGGCGGCGGCGCATCCCTCCCGAGAGCTTGTCCACGCGCGAGTCGCGCCGGTCGACGAGGTTCGCCATCCTCAGCGCGCGCTCGACGGCGTCCTGACGATCCGCGCGGCGGATGCGGTAGAGGTGCGCGAACACGAGCAGGTTCTGCTCGGCCGTCAACGTCACATCGAGGTTGTCGAGCTGGGGCACGACCCCGCACTCGGCGCGGGCGACCTTCGACTCTTCGGGCAGCCGGAAGCCGAGCACCTCAAGCTCGCCCTCGTCCGCGATCGCCTGCGCGGTCAGGAGCCTCATCGTCGTCGACTTGCCGGCGCCGTTCGGGCCGAGCAGGCCGACGCACGTCCCCATCGGAACGTCGAGGTCGAGGTGGTCGACGGCCGTGATCGGCCCGTACCGCTTCACCACTCCTCGCAGCCGGATCGCGAGCTCGGAGGCCACCCGCTCAAACCTAGCTGGACGGCTCCAGTCGTCGGGCGAGGCGCGTCCCCGCCCCGCCCCGCGGCTACCCGGGCCGGACCCGGCGTTGGACGGAATCGAACCGACCTAGAATGCGTCGCCCTTGCCGTCGAGCTGAGACCTTGGTCGGCAAGCAGCCAGAGCAAACGCCTCAAAGGAGATCCGTTGCAGATGAGAATCGTGGCACTCGCAGGGGTAGTCGTCGCCGTGACGGCGTCGGCCGCGCTTGCGGCCAAGGGGCCGCCTCCGCCGCCGAAGACGGTGAACGGCCATCCCGTGACCGTCGTCGCCCGCGGGATCCCGACCCCGACGACCTTCGCGTTCGGAGGCGGGCAGATCTTCGTCGCCGGCTTCGGCGACGAGGAGCATCCGAAGATCACGGGCGGCGTGTACGTGCTCAAGGGCGGAAAGCCCGTGAAGCTGGCCGGGTCGCCGCCGCACGTGTTCGGCCTCGCCTACCACGCCGGGACGCTGTACGTCAGCGGCGGGACGAGGTTCGGGCAGATCTACGCCTGGAGCGGCTGGAACGGGAGGACGTTCACGAAGTCCCGCGTCGTCACGAGCGTGCCCAAGGGATTCACGGCGTTCAACGGGATCGCGTTCGGCCGCGACGGGAAGCTGTACGCCGGCGTGTCGCTCGGTGACGGCAAGAAGGCCGACTACAGCAAGGGGACGTCGCCCTACGCGAACGACATCGTCAGCGTCGACACGCAGACTGGGAAGATCAGCGTCGTCGCCACCGGCGTGCGCCAGCCGTGGCAGCCGGTGTTCGTGCCCGGTCACGCCGGCGCGCTGATCGCCGACCTCGGCCAGGAGAACCTGGGCAAGAAGCGGCCGGTCGATCGGATCGTCGAGGTCAGGCAGGGCGCGAACTTCGGCTTTCCTTCGTGCCCGGCCAAGCCCGCTGCCTGTACCAGGTACGACAAGCCGTTCGCCCGGTTCCCGGCGCACTCGTCGCCGATGGGGCTGGCGCCCTCGGGCGGCAAGCTCTACATCGCCCTCTTCGGCGGCACCGGCAAGGGACCAGAGGTCGTGTCGATGCCGCTCTCGGGCGGGAAGTTCGCACCGGCCCTGGTCGGCTTCGTCGCCCCTGTCGTCGCGCTCGGCACCCACGGGGGAAAGATCTACGCCGGCGACCTGACCGGAAGCGTCTACAGCTTCACACCCTGAGGTCTACGGCCGGCGGGAGGAGGGAGCGAGCTCCTTTCTCCCGCCGGTCAGCCTGCGATCTCGCCGGTGGGCCGGGCCGGGGACGATCCGGGGCCGAGGCTGACGAGTCCTCCTGCCGAGCGGAGCCCGTACCAGCCGCAGGTGACGAAGTTGCCGAGCAGGATGACGTTGAGCTCGCCCCAGTAGACGGTGCCGACGAGCAGGATCAGGTTCGGAAGCGTCGAGAAGCGAACCGCGTAGACGAGAACGGCGGCGACCGTGAGCACGATCGTCGTCTGCGGGAGCGTGTGCCGCCAGTGCCAGCGCCGCTCGTCGTGCTTGCGGGTCACCTTGTAGACCGGCCTGCGATTGGGCCCGTTGGCGACCGCCTGGATCGTCGCCTTCATGAACACGGGCGCGAGCCCAGCCCACACCGTCCGTACCTGCCATCGTCTTCAGCCGCGAGGGCTCGGACGGAAGCTCCGACGTGTACACGGTCGCTGCAGACGGCTCCGGGACGCGTCGACTGACCCGCGCAGCCGCATCGGACATCGCCTGCGAGTTCTCCCCGGACGGTCGGATGATCGTCTTCACCAGCCGCCGGACCGGGCGCGATCAGGTCTTCGTGATGACAGCCGCAGGCGGCGCTCAGCGGAGCATCTCGCGCAGCAGGTCGGACGACGAGGCAACGCAGTGGCACCGATAGCCGCGGCATTGCTTCACTGACCGGCGCCCGTGTCTTCCTTCGGCTCGGCGCGGCCGTGGCCGCGCGGACGTCGATCGTCGATACTTCGTGCGTGAGCATCGCCGACCAGGCACACGACGGGATGGAACCGTGGGCGAAACGGGCGCTGATCACGATCCTCGCAATCGTCTTCCTGGTCGGAGCCGGGCTGCTCGGAGCTGCGTTCCTGCCGCGCTGGTGGGCTCACCGGATCGGCGACCAGGCGAACGGCAGCTTCACCGGAGGGATCCTCGTCGGGATCTTCTACGGCTTCGTGTTCACGCTGCTGCCGCTCGCGATGCTGCGGTTCACCTTCCACAGACGACGGCCCTGGAAGACGTGGGCGGCGATGTTCGGCGTCGCGATCCTGCTCGCGGTGCCGAACCTGCTGATGCTCGGGATCGTCCTCGGGAGCGGCAAGGCCGCCCACGCCGGGGAGCGCACGCTTGACGTGGACGCGCCCGGGGTCCGCGGCGCCTCCCTGGGCGGCGCGATCGCGGCGCTCCTCGCCTTCCTGCTCTGGGAGTACCTGAGGTACTCGCGCCGCCGCGCCCGCGACCAGGTCGGTCGGCTGCGCGCCGAGCTGAAGGCGCGCGACGAAGCGGCAGACTCCCGGCCCGAGCCGTAAGCGCGGGGCCCGGCGGTCGAGTGAACCGCCTCGATCGTCCCGTCCGGCCGGAAGACGGCCGGTCGACTTTCCCCGGCAACGCGCCGGTCAGCGTCGCGCGGAACGCCGTCGGCATCCCGGCGATGCCCCGATCGACTCGACCGCGGTGAGAATCCGCTCGTCGTTCACGACGCGCTTCTCGATCGCCGGAAGAGCGTCCGCCACAGAGCGCCGAGAAGCAGGCGGATCCCTCCGATCGGCTCCGGCGGCAACGCCGAGGGCGGAGCTTCGGCGAGCTTGCCGGCGATGCAGTCAGCGAACTGCGCCGTCAGCCGGGAGGCGACGTCGGCGACGATGCCGCGGCCGTACTGGGCGACCGCGCCGCGGAGCTCGAGCTCGGTGGCGATCGCAACTCGCGTTCCGGCCCCGGCCGGTTCGAGGGTCGACTCGATCGTCGCCTCGGCGCTTCCGCGTCCCTTCGCCTCCCGCGCCTCGACGCCGAGCACGACCCGGCCGCCGGCCTCGTCCATCTCCTCGCGCACGACGTCGGCGAGGAACTGGAGCGCGATCGGGCCCAGTTTGACGTGCAGCTTCGCCTTCCAGGCGTTCTCGCCCACGACTTCGAGCAGCTCGGCGCCGGGCATGCAGGGGACGACGCTCGGCACGTCGTTGAGGAGCCGCCACGATTGCTCGACCGAGGCCGGGACCTCGAAGCCGTTCTCGAGCCGCATCAGGAGGTGACGATCGTGGCCGGGGGCGCGCGGTTGTCGCGCCGGCACGGGATCGCCGCGTCCTGATGGTCGCTGTACAGCTTCCCGTGCCGCAGCACGATGCAGTACGCCTCGATGTGCGGGTCGCCGAAGTTGACGTTGCAGCGCACGATCGCCGCGCCCTCGAACGACCGGCCCGTCTTCAGGCATGCGACCCAGCGGTAGTCCAGGTGCTTCCCGTCGAGATACCGGATCATCAGCTTCCTGGCGCCCTGCGGCGTCGTCGCGCTGTACTGCGACGCATCGCCGCCGCACCCGCCGAGCAGGACGAGCGCTCCCACCCCGACCGCCATCCTCACGGCTTCAGCACGACCTTCGTCGCCTCGCGCGAGTCGAACAGGCGGTACGCCTCGGCCGCATCGGCGAGCGGAAGGCGGTGCGTGATCACGACGCCGGGGTCGAGCTGGCCGCTCGCCAGCTTGCCGAGCAGCATTTCGCCGTCCGCGGTCGGGTCGCCGATCGAGAACCGGAGCGTCAGCTCACGCTCGAACATGAGCGCGTTGTCGAGCGGGTAGTCGGGCTCGAAGTGGGCACCGACGACAGACACGACGCCCCTGCCTCTCGCGAGCGAGAGCGCAGCGTCGAGGCCTCCGGGCGAGCCTGCCGCTTCGATCACGACGTCGGCTCCGAGGCCGCCGGTCGCCTCGGCGACCGCGTCGGACGCTCGCGCGGGCTCGACCGCCTCCGCGCCGAGCCGTTCCGCCAGCCCGCGCCTCGCCGGCACGCCGTCGACGGCGATCACCCGGCCGGCCTTTCCGGCCGCGCAGAGGACGGCCATCAGCCCGACCGGCCCGCAGCCGACGACGGCGACGGTGTCGCCATCCCGGACGCCGCCGCGCTCGACGGCGCCGTACCCCGTCGGCAGGATGTCCGCGAGGAACGTGGCCTCCTCGTCGGATACCTGATCCGGAAGCGATCGCAGGGCGCGGTCCGCCTCGGGGACACGCACCAGCTCGGCCTGGCCGCCGTCGAGCCGCGGGTACACGCCGGAGTAGCCGAAGAGCGAACGGCCCTCGCACTGGGTCACCCGCCCGGCGCGGCAGGAGGGGCAGGTCCCGTCCGAGATCATGCTCGTGTTGACGACGCGCATCCCGGAGCGCACCAGCGCCACCTCCGGGCCGACCTCGACGACCTCGCCCGCGAACTCGTGCCCGAGCACCGTTCCGGGCTCGAACCCGGGTGTCAGGCCGTGGAACGGGAACAGGTCTGCGCCGCAGATCGCCGTCGCGCGGACGGCGACGATCGCGTCGCCGGGCTCGCGGATCGCCGGATCGGGGACGTCGTCGACGCCGACGTCGCCGGGCGCGCGCAGGACGACCGCCCTCATGCAGGCTGCTCGATCTCGACGAGGTATCCGTCCGGATCGACGCAGAAGAAGCGGCAGCCTCCAGGGCTGGAAGCGTGGCCGGCCAAACCCGCGACGCCCCGCCCAAAATGGGGGGGGGGGGCGTTACGGGCGGCGAGGGAACGGCCCCCCACGTCGGCGAGCCCGCGGTGCGCGGCGCG
>JBBRXG010000085.1:0-13392 GCA_038248655.1 Gaiellales bacterium | reverse complement strand
CGACCGTCCGCAGGCGGATGCCTGCGATCCCACCCCACACCACCGGCATTTGCAGCCGCCGAGCCCCTTCCCCCTCGCACCGACGTGGCTGACGACGATCCTGCGCTCCACGGACGAACTCTACGAGCTCCCTGTCGGGTCCCACCGAGCACACATCGACGCGGGGCGGATCCTCATCGCTGCTCAGGCTGACCGGGGACCGGTCGCGGTAGTCTGATGGCCAGTGTCCGACGGAACCAAGCTGGACGCGCGAAGCAAGGGGCTTCGGCGGGAGATCCTCCACGTCCTCGAGCAGGCCAAGCGCGGTCACCTCGGAGCCGCCTTCTCGCTGATCGAGATCGTGCGCGTGCTCTACGACGACGTGCTCCGCGTCGATCCGGTGAACCCGTCCTGGCCGGAGCGCGACCGCTTCATCCTCAGCAAGGGACACGGCTGCCTCGCCCTCTACGTCGTGCTCGCCGAGAAGGGGTTCTTCCCGCGCGAGGAGCTGCCCCGGTTCTGCTCGTTCGGCGCGATGCTCGGCGGCCATCCCGAGTCCTCCAAGATCCCGGGCGTCGAGGCCAGCACCGGCTCGCTCGGCCACGGCCTGTCGATCGGGGTCGGCTGCGCCCTGGCGGCGAGGCTCGACGGCGCTCCCTGGCGCACGTTCGTCCTCCTCGGCGACGGCGAGTCCAACGAGGGGAGCGTCTGGGAGGCGGCGCTCGGAGCGGGCAAGCACCGGCTCTCCAACCTGACCGCCATGGTCGACTACAACAAGTTCCAGTCGTACGGACCGAGCGTCGACATCCAGGACCTCGAGCCGCTGGCCGACAAGTGGCGCGCGTTCGGGTTCGGGGTCCGGGAGGTGGACGGGCACGACGTCGAGGAGCTGCGGTCGGTGCTCACCAGCCTGCCGGTCGAGCCCGACCGTCCGACTGCGATCGTCTGCCACACGGTGAAGGGCAAGGGACTGGCCACGACCGAGAACAACCCGGCCTGGCACCACAAGTCGAGCATGGACGTGACGGAGCTGGAGGCGCTCCTCGAGGAGCTGGGCGCGGCGTCGTGAGGCAGGCGGCCCTTCTCGGCGTCTACGAGCTCGCGCGCCTCGACGAGCGCGTGCTCTTCATCGGCTCGGACATCACGAAGCAGAACCTCGAGCAGTTCGAGGCCGAGTTCCCGGACCGGTTCTTCATGGAGGGGATCTACGAGGCGCACATCATCGGCATGTCGGCCGGCCTCGCGCTCTCCGGAAAGATCCCCTACATCAACACGATCGCGACCTTCCTGACCCGACGCTGCTACGAGCAGATCGTGGTCGACCTCTGCATGCACGAGCTGCCCGTGCGGCTGCTCGGCAGCGGCGGCGGAGCGGTCTACGCGCCGCTCGGCCCGACCCATCTCGCGACCGAGGACCTCGCGATCATGCGCGCGATCCCGGGCATGACCGTCGTCGCGCCGTGCGACGCGGACGAGATGCGCCGGCTGCTGCCGGCGACGCTCGACTGGCCGGGCCCCGTCTACGTGCGGATCGCCAAGGGCGGCGACCCGATCGTCTCCTCGGACGAGCATCCCTTTGCGATCGGCCGGGCGATTGCGCTGCGGGAGGGCGGGGACGTCCTGCTGATCTCGACCGGCGTGACCACGCAGGTCGCGCTCGAGGCCGCCGAGGCGCTCGCCGCAGACGCGATCGAGGCGACCGTCCTGCACGTGCACACGCTCAAGCCGCTCGACACCGAGCAGATCGTCGCGCGCGCCGCATCCGCCGGTGCCGTGCTGACGGTCGAGGAGCACACCCTCCCCGGGGGCCTGGGCGGCGCGGTCGCGGAGGCGCTTCTCGACGCCGGGCAGGGGAAGGCGCCGTTCGCGCGGCTGGGGTTCCCCGACGTCTTCCCGCACGAGCTCGGCTCGCAGGCGCAGATCATGGCGCACTACGGCCTCACCGCCGAGGCCGTCGCCGACCGTGTGCGCGGCCTCCTCGCCGGCGCGCCGCAGGCGACCCCGGGAGTGGAGTGGGCTCGCTCGTAGCCTTCGTCACGCCGCTGCACAAGCGCTCGAAGCGCGACCACCTCGCCCGGATGGTCGACGACAAGGTCGCCTGCATGCTGAAGGCGAAGGAGTACGAGCTCGACTACTGGGACGGCGACCGCCGCTACGGGTACGGCGGCTACACGTACGACGGGCGCTGGAAGCCGGTCGCCGAGCAGCTGATCGAGCGCTATGGGCTCGGGCCGGACGCGAAGGTGCTCGACGTCGGCTGCGGCAAGGCGCATCTCCTCTACGAGCTCCAGCAGCTGCTGCCCGGCGCCGAGCTGGTCGGGATCGACCGCTCGAAGCACGGGCTCGCGACCGCGCCGGAGTCGATCCGTCCCCACCTGCGGCTGCACCGGGCACAGGACCCCCACCCGTGGCCCGACGACCACTTCGACCTCGTCGTCTCGCTCGGCACCCTGCACAACCTCCGCCTCTTCGAGCTGGAGCCGGCGCTGCGGGAGATCGAGCGAGTCGGCCGGCAGGGCTACGTGATGGTCGAGAGCTACCGCAACGAGCAGGAGATGTTCAACCTCGAGTGCTGGGCCCTGACCGCCGAGTCGCTCTTCGACACCGAGGAATGGGTCTGGCTCTACGACCGGTTCGGCTACACCGGCGACTACGAGTTCATCTTCTTCGAGTGACGAGCGCGGGGATCGCATGAGGTTCCGCGCGGCAGTCCTCGCCGATCAGCGGCAGCCGCTCGTCCTGGACGAGCTGGAGACGCCGCCGCTCCGGTTCGGGCAGGTGCTGGTGCGGATCCGCTGCACCGGCATCTGCGGGGCCCAGCTGAACGAGATCGACGGCACCAAGGGGCCGGACCGCTTCCTCCCGCACCTGCTCGGTCACGAGGCGACAGCGACGGTGCTCGAGGTCGGCGAGGGGGTGGCCGCGGTCTCGCCCGGCGACACGGTCGTGTGCCACTGGCGCAAGGGCAGAGGCAACCAGGCGCCGACGCCCGTGTACGGCTCGGAGACCTTCGGGCAGGTCAACGCCGGCTGGGTGACGACCTTCGGCGAGCTCTCGATCGTCTCGGAGAACCGCGTCACCCCGATCCCGGCCGACTTCGACCCGGAGGTCGGCGCGCTCTTCGGCTGCGCGGTGACGACCGCGATCGGCGTCCTCAACAACGATGCCCGGCTCGGGATCGGCGAGAGCATCGCCGTCTTCGGCGCCGGCGGGGTCGGCCTCAACCTCGTCCAGTTCGCCGCGCTCCTCGCCGCCCATCCGATCGTCGCGATCGACCTCCACGACCACAAGCTCGAGCTCGCCCGCCGGCTGGGCGCGACGCACACGATCAACGCCCGGGAGTCCGACGTGGCCGAGGAGATCCGCGGGATCGTCGGCGCGGCCGGCGTGGACGTCGCGATCGAGAACACCGGCGTGGCGGAGGTGATCGAGACGGCGTACGAGGCGACGAGCGCCCAGGGACGCGTCGTGCTCGTCGGCGTGCCGTCGAAGTCGGCCCGCAAGCCCAGCTTCTACACGCTCCCGCTCCACTTCGACAAGGTGCTGACCGGCTCCGAGGGCGGCGGCTCCCGCCCCGACGTCGACATCCCCAGGCTCGTGCGCCTCTGCGAGGCGGGAAAGCTCGGCTTCGACGGGCTCGTGGCCAGGCGCTACCGCCTCGAAGAGATCAACGACGCGATCGCCGACCTGCGCGCCGGACGGATCGCCGGCCGCTGCCTCGTCTGGATCGGCGACCCACCGGCATGAGCGCCTGCAACCTCTGCCGCGAGCCCGCCGTCGAGACGCTGATCGACTTCGGCTCCCACCCGATCGCGCACCGCTTCCTCGACGCTCCCGACGAGGCGGAGTACTCCCACCCGCTGACGCTCGGCTGCTGCCGCGCCTGCGGGCTCGTCCAGCTCGTCGATCCGATCCCGCCGGAGGAGCTCTACACCCGCTACCGCTGGCTCAGCGCGTGGAAGCCGAACCCGCACGTCCCGGAGGTCGTGGCGACGCTGGAGCGCCTTCCCGGCCTCTCGCCCGAGGCGAGGGTGCTCGAGGTCGGCAGCAACGACGGCTCGTTCCTGGCCGAGCTCCGCGGCCGCGGCTTCGAGCGCCTGCTCGGTCTCGAGCCCGCCGAGGATGCCTGCGCAGCGGCCGCGCAGCACGGGTTCCCCACGGTGCGGAGCTACTTCACGCCCGAGGCCGCCTCGCGAATCGTCGAGTCCTTCGGGCACGCCGACGTGCTCGTCACCCGGCACGTCCTCGAGCACGTCGCCGACCTGCCGGTCTTCGCCGAGGCCCTGAGGATCGCCCTGGCCCCCGGCGCCCACGTGCTCGTCGAGGTACCCGACTTCGACTTCAGCCGCGACGCGCCCGACTACAGCGCCCTGTGGGAGGAGCACGTCAACCACTTCACACGCGCCACGATCGCGACGTTCCTCGCCACCGCCGGCGTCGAGGCCGAGCGGTTCGAGTCGTACCGCTTCAGCGGCCAGGCGCTCGTCGCCTGGGGGCGAGCGAACGGCTCCGCAGCGGCGCCGGCGGGACGGGCGTCGGAGCTCGACGGAGCTGCACGCCGGTACCGCGACCGCTGGCCCGCCTTCCGCGCCGCGCTGCGCGGCTACCTCGAGCGGGAGCGGGCCGCCGGGAGGAGGATCGGCGTCTACGGAGCCGGCTGCCGCGCCGCGACCCTGATCAACCTCTGCGAGCTCGCGCCGCTCGTCGAGGTCGTCGCCGACGACCAGCCGGAGAAGCAGGGGAGGTTCATGCCGGGCTCGCGCCTGCCCGTCGTCCCGGGCGACACCCTCGGGCAGTCCGGGCTCGACCTCTGCCTGCTCGCGGTCAACGCCGAGAACGAGGAGACGGTGATCGCGCGGCATGCCCCGTTCCTCGAGCGGGGCGGCGAGTTCGTCTCGCTCCATCCGCCCAGCCCGCGACTCCCTGACCTCTGGAAGGACATGTGACGCCGGATGCTCCTGCGCGAGCTGAACGACGAGGTGCTCGTCGCCGAGGGGCCGGTGGTCGAGCTGACCGCCCTCGACGTCGCCGACCTGAAGCGACGGGCGGCCGCCAACCCTCGGCGCCGCGTCCGCATCTGCGCGCACCCGGACACCGGCGACCGGCTCCACGAGATGCTGATCGTGCACATGGCCGGCGCGTACGTCAGGCCGCACAGGCACCTCGGCAAGAGCGAGTCAGTCCACGTGCTCGAAGGCGAGGCCGACGTCGTCCTGTTCGACGAGGACGGCGCCGTCCGGGACCTGATCCCGATCGGCCCGTACGAGTCGGCGCGGCGATTCTTCTACCGGCTCGACGAGCCCGCCTTCCACACGCTGCTGATCCGGTCGGAGTACCTCGTCATGCACGAGGTCACGAACGGTCCGTTCAGGCGCGAGGAGACCGTCTTCGCGCCGTGGTCGCCCGAGGAGGGCGACGCGGCCGGGATCGACGACTACCTTCGCCTGCTCGACGAGCGGCTCGCGGAGCGGTCGCGGTGACGCATACCCTCGTCGTCGGCGGCACCCGCGGGATCGGCCGCGCGGTCACGCGCCGCTTCGCGAAGGCGGGCGGCGCCGTCTCCGTCCTCGGGCGGACCAGCCCGCCCGAGCGGGAGCTGCCGAACGTTCGCCACTGGGCCGCCGACCTCGCCGCCGCCGCTGAGCTGCCCGCGGTGCTCTCCCGGGCGGTCGAGGCCTCCGGAGCGCTCGACAACCTGGTCGTCCTGCACCGCTTCCGCGGAGAGGGCGACCCGTGGCAGGGCGAGCTGGACGTCTCGCTGACCGCGACGAAGACGATGATCGAGTGGGCGGGCGAGCGGTTCGCGGACGGCGGCGGCGCGATCGTGATCGCCGGCTCGCACGCCGCCCGTCTCGTCGCCGGCGAGCAGCCGGTCGGCTACCACGCGGCGAAGGCGGCGCTCCGGCAGATGGCCCGGTACTACGCGGTCGCGCTCGGGCCGGTCGGGATCCGCGTGAACTGCGTCACCCCGGGCGCCGTGCTCAAGGAGGAGTCGCGCGAGGCGTACCTCGCCTCCCCGTTCGCCGAGCGGCTGCGCCGGGCGACGCCGCTGCGCCGGATCCCGACCGCGGACGAGGTCGCCTCGGCCGTCTTCCTGCTGTGCGGCTCGGAGGCGGCGGCGGTCACCGGCCAGGAGCTGGTGGTCGACGGCGGGCTGTCGCTGCTCTGGCAGGAGAGCCTGATCCGGGAAATCTCCTCCGAGGAGACGCCGTGAGCGAGCTCTCCTACCGCCGGTCGGACTGCCGGCTCTGCCACGGCACCGATCTCGAGCTGGTCCTCGGCCTGACCCCGACGCCGCTCGCCGACGCCTACGTGCCGCCCGCCCGGGCGGACGAGCCGCAGCCGGTGTTCCCGCTCGACATGTACCTCTGCCACGACTGCGGCTTCGTCCAGCTGCTCGACGTCGTCCAGCCGCAGGAGATCTACGTCGACTACATCTACGAGTCGTCGAGCTCCCTCGGTCTCGCCGAGCACTTCGACGGCTACGCCGAGGAGGTGCTCGGCCGCGTCCGGCCGCCCGCCGGCTCACTGGTGATCGACGTCGGCAGCAACGACGGGATGCTCCTGCAGAGCTTTCGGAAACGCGGGATGACGGTGCTCGGGATCGACCCGGCGGTGGAGATCGCCCGCCGGGCGACCGAGGCGGGCGTGGAGACGCTCGCCGAGTTCCTCACGCCCGAGGCTGCCCGCCGCATCCGAGACGAGCGGGGCACGGCGGCGATCGTGACCGCGAACAACGTGATCGCCAACATCGACGACCTCGACGAGGTGGCGGCGGCGATCCGCGAGCTGCTCGCGCCCGACGGGGTCTTCGTCTTCGAGAGCTTCTACCTCGGCGACCTCGTCAAGAACATGGTCTTCGACTTCTTCTACCACGAGCACCTCTCGGCCTTCGCGGTGCGGCCGGTGGAGCGGTTCTTCCGCCGGCACGGGCTGGAGCTGATCGACGCCCTCCGCGTGCCGACGAAGGGCGGCTCGCTCCGCTACTCGCTCCAGCTCCAGGGCGCCGGGCGCCCGGTCTCGGCCTCGGTCCCGGAGCTCCGCGACCTCGAGGAGCGGCAGGGCCTCGACCGGCCGGAGCTCTTCCGGGACTTCTCGAAGCGGATCGAGGACGCCAAGCAGCAGGTGCTGCCGCTCGTCCGGCGCCTGCGCGACGAGGGCCACGGCCTCGCCGGCTACGGCGCCTCCGCGACGACGACCACGCTCGTGTACCACTTCGAGCTCGGCCGCCTGATCGACTTCCTCGTCGACGACTACCCGGCGAAGCAGGGGCTGCTCAGCCCGGGGCTGCACCTGCCGGTGCTTCCTTCGGAGGCGATCTACGAGCGGGACGTCGACTACCTGGTCGTGATCGCCTGGCGGTACTACCGGCCGATCGTCGAGCGCCACTCGCGGTTCGGCGACCGGGGCGGACGGTTCGTTGTCCCGATGCCCGAGCTCCGCGTGCTGTGACCGAGGGCGGCGCCGGCGTGGGCGGGACGCTCTACGAGTACTACGAGCGCCAGAGCGTGCTTCCGACCTACGGCGCGTTCCCGTCCGCCGCCGAGCTCGAGGCGTACGAGCGGCAGCGCCGTCGCCTGTTCACCGACAGGCTCCGCCTGCCGCCGCGGCTCTTCCGCGGCGCCCGCCTGCTCGAGTTCGGCCCCGACGCGGGCGAGAACTCGCTCGTCTTCGCGCTCTGGGGGGCGGAGTGCACCCTGGCCGAGCCGAACCGGAACGCCCACCCGGTGATCGCCGAGTACTTCGCGCGCTTCGGCCTCGAGGAGCGTCTGTCGGCGCTGCGGGCGGACGACGTCGAGAGCTACCCGCTGCCCGACACACCCGCCGGGGGGTTCGACGTCGTCGACGCCGAGGGGTTCGTCTACACGATCCAGCCCGCGTCGGCGTGGATCGAGCAGTTCCGCGCGCTCCTGCGTGACGGCGGCTTCGTCGTGCTGTTCTACGACGAGGCCTTCGGCAGCCTGATCCAGCTGACGTGGAAGATCGTGCAGGCGCGGTACCGCGCGCTCACCGGGCTCGGCGCACAGGACGCGGCTCGCGCCCTCTTCGAGACGAAGTGGGCCTCGATCCCGCACAAGCGGACGATCGAGTCGTGGACGATGGACGTTCTCGAGAACCCGTTCGTCCGCCTGCGGTACTTCGTCGACCCCGCCGAGCTCTGTGCCCAGATGCGCCGGGCTGCCTTCCGCCACTACTCCTCGTGGCCGAGCTACGACGGCGGGCTCGACGTGCACTGGTTCAAGCACGAGCCCTCCGCGGACGAGCAGCTCGAGCGCGAGCTCGACTTCGTCGCCCGCAGCCGGCTCACCCATATGCTCGGCCGCAAGCACTTCCTCGTCGACCTCGAGGCGGTTCCCGCCGGCGAGCTGTGGGCGCTGCTCGAGGACGTCGATGCCCTGGTCGACCGCTTCGAGCCGGCGCGTGCCGCCAGCTGCGACCGGCGCTTGGCCGAGCTGACCGCCGTGCTCCCCTCGCGGGCGGTGCTGGCCCGGCGGGAGGACACCGAACGGTCGCTCGAGACGCTGCAGATGCTCCGCCGACTCCTCGACGTCCTCGAGAACGGCAGGGCGGACGAGATCCGGGCCTTCTGCTGCCGTGACCCGGCATTCGTCGGCAGCTGGGGGATGCCGTCGCACTTCGCGGTCTTCCGGAAGGAGGAGGAATGACGGCGGGGCCGTCGGAGCCGGACCGGCGACTGCGGATTCTCTTCTTCATGCGCGACGCCGCGCTCCTCCGCGTCTACGGCGGCGCACTCGGGCAGCTTGCCGAACGCGGCCACCAAATCCACCTCGTCCACGACCTCGACCGCGAGCTGAACGAGTCCGCACGTCTCGCCGACGACTGCCCGACGGTGACGTACGGCCCGGCGCCGGCGGGAGACCCGGGGCTGTGGAAGCCGTTCGTCGCAGCCCTGCGGGGCCTGCGCGACTACCTGCGGTACGTCCACCCCGCCTACGCGAGCGCGCCGAAGCTGCAGGCACGCGGGCGGCGGCTCGCGCCGATGCCGATGCGACTCGTCGGCGATCTCGTCTCCCGGGGAGGAGACGGCGCCGCCGCCCGGGCGCTCGCGCTCGTGCGTGCCGTCGAGGAGGCGATTCCACCGAGCCGGGCGCTGCGTGACCTCGTGCGCGACCGGCGGCCCGACGTCGTGTTGGTCTCGCCCCTCGTCGACTTCGCCAGGGTCCAAGAGCCCTACCTGAAGGCGGCACGGGCCGCCCGCGTGCCGAGCGCGCTCGCGGTACCGACCTGGGACACGCTCACGAACAAGGGCCTGATCGGTGTCCTGCCGGACCGGGTCATCGTCTGGAACGAGCTGCAGGCAGAGGAGGCGGTGTCGCTCCACGGCATCGCGGCGGAGGATGTCCTCGTCGCCGGCGCCCAGGTGTTCGAGCGCTGGCTGGGACGGAAGCCGACCCGGTCACGCGAGGAGCTCTGCGGCCGGCTCGGACTCGACCCCGGCCGACCCCTCGTCCTCTACGCCTGCTCGTCTCGGTTCATCGTCGACGACGAGCGGGACGCGGTGCTCCGCTGGGTCGGGGCGATCCGAGCGGCGCCCGATGCGCGCCTGCGCCACGCGTCGATCCTGATCAGGCCCCACCCGAAGCACCGTGGCCCGTGGCGGGACGCAGCCGTGCCCTTCGACTCGGTCGCGGTGTGGAGCCGCGAGACGGGCAGCTTCGAGCCGGGTCACGACGAGGACTACTTCGACTCGATCTTCCACAGCCACGCCGTCGTCGGCGTGAACACGAGCGCCTTCGTCGACGCGGCGGTGATCGGCCGGCGCGTGTACACGTGGGAGGATCCGGCGTTCGAGACGGGCCAGCGCGGGACGCTTCACTTCCGCCACCTGCTGGACGCCGGAGGCGGCGTCGTCTCGGTTGCGCCGGACCTCGAAGGGCATCTCGAGGAGCTGGCCCGCGACCTGGCCGGACCGGCCGCGGTCGACCGAAGCGCCTTCGTCGCGGCGTTCGTGCGGCCTTTCGGACTCGAGGCGCCGACGGCGCCGGTGCTCGCCGCCGCGATCGAGGAAGTCGCGCAGGCGGAGGCCGCTCGTGTCCGGGGAGGCGGGGCGCTCGTGCGCGCCGCCGTCCTCCCGGCGGCTCTGGCCGCCTGGCCGGTGCACCACGCGCTCGCTGCGCTGCGAGACGCGCGGAAGGTACTGCGCAAGCGTGCCCGCAAGCAGCTCCGCAGGCTCTCTCGCAGGCTTTCTCGCAGGCTCGAAGGAGTACGCGCGCTCGCGCGCCGCGCGTCGTTCTAGCCGCCGCGCGCCCGTCGCCCTGCGGCGGATCCGGAAAGGGGTTCACTACTATCGCATGGTGCAACCGCCGGACACAGAGTCCTGGGTCAATCCGCTGGTCGACGCCGGCGACGAGCCGGTCCCGCCCGGTGCCAGAGTCGTCTCGATCGGCCGTCGGCGGGTGGTCGTCGTCCGGGAGAGCCATCCGGGCCGCTGGTCGTACTTCGGGCACGTCGCGCTGGAGCTCGTCCAAGGGCTCGCCTATGCCCGGCTGATCGGGGCATCGGCCGCCGTCTGTCCTCCGCGCCGATTCGCCCATCCCGCCTATCTCGACGTCGACTGCGACGGCGTCCCGATCGTGAGGGCGCGGCCCGCGCTCGCCCTTCTACGAGCTCGCTCGGCCCGCGTCGACCTCGGCGGGCTGCGCACCGCCGGCGACCCGGTCCGGAAGAGGGGGGCTCAGGACCTGCGGGCGTACGTCCGCAGGCACGACCTCCCGAAGCCGGTCCGCACCCACGTGCGCGAGGTGATCGACAGGCTCGACCGGAAGCGGCGCAGACGCGAGGATCCAGACGGCGGCCCCTACTGGCGGCGGCGCCTGATCGCCGAGCCGGTCGGAACCCGTCTCACGCCGGCGGCCGAGCGGCGCGCGGCCGAGTGGGCGGCGGCGCTGGACATTCCTCCCGACAGGCCGATCGTCACCGTCCATGCCCGGGAGCGCGGCTACAAGCTCGCCTCGGACGGCCGTGACACGTACAGAGGCAAGGCGGCCTACGGCGGCATGGACGAGGCAACCAGGAACGCGTGGATCGAGACGTACTTCCCCGCGCTCGACCTTCTCGTCGAGCAGGGCTACACCGTCGTGCGCTTCGGCGACGCGACCATGACCCCCGTGCGCCGGCCGGGCGTGGTCGACCTCGCAACCTCGCCCCGGCGAAGCGCGCTGCTCGAGCTCTACTGCCTCTTCCACAGCCGGTTCCTGATCACCGGCGAGTCGAGCCCTCATTCGGTCTGCCATCTCACCAACACGCCGCTGCTGACTGTCAACGGCACCGATCCGATCGGTGCCTATCCGCCCCGGCGCGACGGGATCCTGATGATGAAGACCGTCGTCGACCGCGAGACCGGGAAGACCCTCACGCTCGACGACTTCCTCTCCGAGGAGTACCAGACCTACAAGCGTCACCCGGGGCGGTACGAGTACCTGCAGAACACGCCCGACGAGATCCTCGCGGCCGTGCAGGAGATGCTCGACCTCCTCGACCGCGGAACGCCCGACACGGCCGGCCAGACGCGCTACCGCGAGCGACTGGTCCAGGCCTACGAGGCGTCGAGCCACCTCCACTACGTGGCCAAGTTCGCTCCCGATCGCGGCTTCCTCGGCTACGGCCGCTTCGCCAGATACCAGGTCGACCCGTGGTACGCGAGCCTCGGCGAGGAGCGCGAGCCGGTCGAGGCTGCGTCGTGATGCCGGCGGACGCGACGGCCGCAACGAGCGCCGGCGAGCAGACCGGCAAGACGATCCTCTTCGCCATGCTCCACGACGGCTTCGTGAAGGTGTACGAACCGGCGCTGCGGCCGCTCGCGGAGAAGGGACACCGGATCCGCGTCGTCCACCAGTACGCTCGCCGGGAGCAGAGCGTCGCCGAGCTCCGCGAGCGGCTCGTCCGGGAGTGCCCGACCGTGAGCGTCGAGCTGGCTCCCGAGCCCGAGCGGACGAGGTGGACGGCGTTCGTGCACGACCTCCGTCTCCTGGTCGACTACCTGCGGTTCTTCGACCACCGCTACGACGGCTCGGAGGTGCTGCGGCGGCGGGTGGACGGCTCCGTGCTGCCCTCACGGCTGCGGCCGCTCGCCTGGCCGCTCCGGCACCTGGGCGACCGCGGCATCGCGGTCGTGATCGGGCTCCTCCGGCGCCTCGACCGGGCGGTCGAGCCCGACCCCCGCGTCGTGGGGCTGCTGGACGAGGTCCGGCCCGATCTCGTGCTGGTCACGCCGCTCGTCGACTTCGGGTCGCGGCAGCCCGACTACGTGAAGGCGGCACGGGCGCGCGGGATCCCCAGCGCCGTCTGCGTGGCGAGCTGGGACAACCTGACGATCAAGGGGGACATGCGGGTCGTCCCCGACCGCATCGTCGTCTGGAACGGGGCCCAGCGCGACGAGGCGGTGGAGCTCCACGGCGCCGATCCCGCCCAGGTGGTGACGACGGGCGCCCAGACGTTCGACCACGGCTTCGACTGGCGTCCCAGCCGCGCCCGCGAGGAGTTCTGCCGCATGGTCGGTCTGGACCCCGAGCGGCCGTTCGTGCTCTTCCTCGGCTCGAGCTACTGGATGGCTCCCGGAGAGGTCCACTTCGTCGAGCGCTGGATCCGCCGGATCCGTGCAGCCGACGACCCGGAGCTCGCACGGGCCGGCATCCTGATCCGCCCCCACCCGGGCAGCGCCCTGCGCTACGCCACCCTGGACGTCTCCCAGGTCGAGAACGTCGCCGTCTGGCCCAGGCAGCACGGAAGCCCCAAGCGCGACACCTACGCGGAGTTCACACAGAGCCAGAAGAACGACCTCTTCGACTCACTCTACTTCAGCGTCGCGGCGGTGGGCGCGAACACGAGCGCCCTGATCGAGGCCGGGATCGTCGGCCGACCCGTCTGCACGCTCGACGCACCCGAGTTCCGGAACGCCCAGGGCACCGTCCACTTCAGCCACCTGGCGGCCGGCGACGGCGGCCTGCTCCGGGTCGCGGAGGACATGGACGCCCACCTGCGCCAGCTCGGCGAGTTCGTCGCCGGAACGGGTGTCGACCCGGACCGGATCCATGCGTTCCTCCAGGCCTTCGTGCGGCCGCACGGGCTCGACCGGCCGGCGGCGCCGATCCTCGTCGGCGCGATCGAGGAGGCAGCCGAGCTTCGGGTCGAGCCGGTGTCGCAGTCGGCCGCCGACCGGACGCTACGCGCCCTCGCCGCGCCGGCAGCGCTCTTCTCGTCGTGGCTCCGGCCCGAGCCGGCGGAGGCCCTGCCGAGCTGGTTCGCGCTCGTGCGACCGTTCCTCTGGCTCTGGGTCCGTCTCGTCGTCCTGCACGGCTACGCCCGCTCGGTGGTCGGCCGGCTGCTCGGGCTGCGGCGGAAGCTGCGGGCGACGCGCGCCTGAGGCCGCGAGTCTAGCGCTTAGCGGCTACT
>JBBRXG010000084.1:0-13533 GCA_038248655.1 Gaiellales bacterium | reverse complement strand
GCTGCAGGGCGAGGAAGTTCTCGGAGGCACGGAGCTCCGGGTACGCCTCCGAGACTGCGAGCAGGCGGCCGAGCGCGCCGCCGAGCAGCGTGTCCGCCGCGGCCGCGGCGGCGGGGCCGCTCGCCTGCTGCAGCGCGGCCCGGGCTTGCGTGACCGAGTCGAACGCTTCGCGCTCGTGGGCGGCGTACCCCTGTACGGTCCGGACCAGGTTCTGGACGAGGTCCGCGCGCCGCTTCAGCTGGACGTCGATGTTCGCCCAGCCGGTCTCGGCCTCGTTCCGCAGGCGAACGAGCCGGTTGTACGCGAAGGCGACGAGGAGCAGGAGGACGGCGGCAACCGCAGCCAGGACGATTGCTGCGAGCACTGCGGCGATACTAGTCCAGCGGTGTCGGGTGCGCGACTCCACGCGGTGGTGCTGGCGGCGGGGGAGGGCCGGCGGCTGCTCCCGGTCACCGAGCGCTACGCCAAGTCGGTCCTGCCGATCGACGGGCGGCCCGTGATCGTCACCCTCCTGCACGAGCTCCGCGCCGCCGGTATCGAGCGGGTGACCGTCGTCACCGGGCACCTCGCCGAACAGGTCGAGGCCCTCGTCGCCGGCTTTCCGATCGATCTTCGGTTCGTCCGTCAACCCGAACCGCTCGGCTCGGCGGACGCCGCCCGTCGCGGTCTCCAGAGCGTGCCGGCGATCGTCCTCGCGGCGGACACGGTGTTCGGCCCTGGCGACATCGGCCGGTTCGCGCTGCAGGCAGGGCACGCGATCGCCGCACGACGAGAACCTCCGCCCGATCCGCCGCACCGGGCGGCGCTCGCGGTCCGCGACGGGCTGGTCACGCGTGTCCTCGGCGACGATCCAGCCGGCCCGCTCGCCGCGGCCCCGCTCTGGCGGCTCGGCCAGGGCTTCGACCCGGAGACGCTCGACACGCTCGCCGGCCCGCCGTACGGGCTGGCGGAGGCGTTTCAACGGCTGATCGACGCCGGAGAGCCGGTCCATGCCGTCGAGATCGGCGCGACCAGGGACTTGACGCATCCGCTTGACTTGATGGAGGAGAACTTCACCTACCTGAGGGGTCTATGAGCGACGTCTACGACTACTTCCAGCAGGGCCGCCGCCACCTGAGGAAGGGGATGGCGGCGCAGGCGACCGTTCCGCTCGAGAAGGCCAAGCGGCGCGCCCCGGACAAGGCCTCGATCCGCGAGTCGCTCGGGATCGCGTACTTCCGCATCGGGCGCTACGACGAGGCAGCCGAGGAGTTCCGCGCGATGCTCGAGCTGTCGCCGGCCGACGACTACGCGCACTACGCGCTCGGCCGGTGCCTGGAGAAGCAGGGCAAGCCGGCCGAGGCGAACGGCCACTACAAGCTCGCGCGCTCCCTCCGCCCCGAGAACACGCAGTACGCCGCGCGCGTGATGGACCTCGACGAAGGCTCTGACCCCGAAGGGGTCTGACCCTGCCGGAACCGCCCGCTGCGAGGATGCCGCCATGGTGGCGGTCGTCCAGCGCGTCACGCGCGCACGTGTGACACCCGGCGGCGAGATCGGGCCCGCGGGATATGCGTGCTGCTCGGCGTCGCCCGTGGCGACACTGCCGCGGCGGCGGTGCTCCTGGCCGGCAAGGTCGCCAGGCTGCGGATCTTCGAGAACGACGAGGGAAGGTTCGACCGGTCGCTACTCGACGTGGGCGGAGCGGCGCTCGTCGTCTCGCAGTTCACGTTGCTCGCCGACACGGCGAAGGGCAACCGACCGAGCTTCTCGGAGGCCGCCCGCCCGGAGGAGGCGGAGCCCCTCTGCGAGCGGCTCTGCGACGCCCTGCGGGCGCTCGGCATCGAGGTGGCAACGGGGGTGTTCGGCGCCCGCATGTCCGTCGAGCTCGTCGCCGACGGGCCGGTGACGATCGTTATCGATGCCTAGGCCGAGAACGTCGACCTCGCCCTCCGGACGGTCCTGGGGCTCGACGCGTAGAGTCGCGATCGCCCTCGACACCCGATCGGAGCCGGCCGATGACTTCTTCGGCCGACAGGAGTCTCATGGATCACGGAGAGCTCTCGACTCGGAGGTAGCCGAATGTCACGGACGGTTCTGCTCGTCGGTACCCGCAAGGGGTGCTTCCTGCTGGAAAGCGATGACGCCCGGCGCGACTTGGAGGCGCGCGGTCCCTTCTGCGAAGGATGGCCGGTGTATCACGCCATCCACGACCCGTCGAGCGGGGCGATCTACGCGGCGGCGGCGAGCGAGTGGCACGGCTCGGCGGTGTGGAGGAGCCCCGATCTGGGCGAGTCGTGGGAGCACTCCAGCGAGGGCCTTGGCTACGAGGAGGACGGGGTGAAGAAGATGTCGAAGGTCTCGAACCTGGCCGCGCAGGAGGGACGGCTGCTCGTCGGCGTCGAGATGCCGGGGATCTTCGAGAGCAAGGACGGCGGGGTCAGCTGGTCGCTCTTGTCGACGCTCGCAGGCCAGCCAGGGAGCGAGGGCTGGGACGATCCGGGAAACCAGCCGCCGGGCCACCTCGGCATCTCCGCGCTCATGTTCGACACGAACGAGCAGTCGCGCTTCTGGGCGATCGTGCAGGGAGTCGGCCTGTTCGAGACCGAGGACGACGGCGCGTCATGGGCCCCGTGCAACAAGGGGCTGCGCGCGGACTGGCCCCGCGAGCACGAGGACGTCGGGTTCTGCGTCCACAAGCTCGTCCGCTCGCCCGTCGACGGCGACCGGATGTACCAGCAGAACCACGTCGGCATGCACAAAAGCGACGACGCCGGCCAGACGTGGGTCGAGATCACCGAGGGGCTGCCGACCGAGTTCGGCTTCGCAGCGGCGACGCATCCGCACGACCGCGAGACGTTCTACGTGATCCCGCTCGACCCGGGCCACGGGCGGACGATGCCGGATGGGCACGCGTCTGTCTGGCGCACCCGCGACGCGGGCGCGAGCTGGCAGCGGCTCGACCAGGGCCTGCCCACGCAGGACGCCTGGGTCGGAGTCCTGCGCGAGGGGATGGCGATCGACACCCACGAATCGCCGGGGCTGTATTTCGGGACGAGCACCGGCCAGGTCTTCGCGAGCGCCGACGAGGGCGAGAGCTGGAGCGAGATCGCCAGCTACCTGCCAGCGATCTCCTCGGTCGAGGTCGGGGTCCTCGACTAGCGATGGCCGAGGTCTACCTCCCCTCGACCCTGCCGCCGCTCTTCCCCGGGCTTCCGCGCCGCGTCGAGCTCGACGCCGCGACCGTGGACGACCTCGTCGCGCAGCTCAACGCGTCGTGGCCGGGCCTGCGCGACCGGTTGTGCGAGCCTGGGCCGTCCATCCGGCCGCACATCCACGTCTACGTCGACCGGGAGCGGGCCGCGCTCGACACCCCGCTCGAGCCTCGCTCCCGCGTCGACGTGATCGCGGCGATCAGCGGCGGCTGATCCGATGCTCCGCAATTCTCGGGCGCTGCGCCGCTCCATCGCGCATCGTGCTCGAGCACTGACACGCTTCTGTATACATTTTCGTCTACGCAGATGGCTACGATCAGGGTGTCAGCGGAAACGCGTGCGAGGATTCAGGAACTGGCCGAGGGCCGTCAGCAGTCGATGTCAGACCTCGTCGCGATCGCGGTCGATCGTCTCTGGCGCATCCAGCTTCTCGGCGACCTGAACGAGTACTACGCCGACCTGCGCGGCGATCCCGAATCATGGCAGCGCGAGCTCGACGAGCGCGCCGCCTGGGCCGCGATCGAGCACTGGGACGACGAATGACTCAGCCGCCAGCGCGCGGCGATGTATGGACCGTCGAACTGGACCCCGTTCGCGGGCATGAGCAGGGTGGACGCAGGCCAGGCTTGGTTGTCTCGGCAGATTCCTTGAACGAGGGGCCCTCGGGTCTCGTGGTCATCGTTCCGATCACGTCGAGGCGAAAGCGGTCGACCTTCCACGTCGGCATCGACCCTCCGGAAGGAGGTCTGCGCCGCCCGAGCTTCCTCAAGCCCGAAGATGTCCGCTCCATCTCGACCGAGCGTCTCGGGCGCCGGCTGGGCGTGCTGTTGCCGGGGACGTTGGCAGAGGTCGAGGCCAGGCTCCGGATTCTCCTCGAGCTCTGATCGCTCGACTCAGCCCGACGACCGGGCGACGAGCCGGTCGACCAGCCTGCGCTCGTACTCGCGCGCCAGCGTCCCGTCCGAAAGCATCAGGTCGTGCTCCGCTCCCGAAACGACGACGATCTCGACCGCATCGTACGGCTGCGACTTGCCCTTGCTAGACTTTCCACACCACATTTCACCGGCTTGGCGAAATGGGCGCGCGGCGCCCATTTCTTGTGTAGGAGGACGCTTTTGACGGCAATCCACGAGAGGGAGCGGGAGCTGACGAGAGAGGTGACGCAGACCGTCGAGGAGGGTCTTGCCGGCGTCGACGTGCTCGCGGTCGAGCTGTCGGGGCGCGAGCGGTTCACGGTCTACATCGACCACCCGCAGGGTGTCGACCACGCGCTCTGCGAGCGCGTGACGAACCTGCTCCGCGGCTACCTCGATCGCTACACGGTAGACGTCTCCTCACCGGGGTTCGAGCGGCCTCTGAGGACGCGAGCGCACTTCCTGGGCGCGGTCGGCCGGAAGGTCGCGGTCCGGACGGAAGGGGAGCTCGGCGGCCGGAAGCGATTCACGGGCATCGTGCTCACCGCGGACAACCAGGCGCTCACGCTCGATGTCGGAGACGGCGAGCGCACCACCATCCCGTACGCGGCGATCGTGCGGGGCAATCTCGTCGACGAAGGGCACTGACATGAGCAGAGAGATCATCGAAGCGGTGCGGACGATCGAGCGCGAGAAGGGGATCGAGGAGGACACGCTCATCCATGCGCTCGAGGATGCGCTCCTCGCCGCGTACAAGAAGACCCCGGACGCCTCGCGGCACGCCACCGTCGAGCTCGATCCCGACTCCGGCGACTTCCGGGTCTTCTCGATCGAGCTGCCCGCGGACATCGAGGAGCGGCTGATCGAGGAGGCGCGCGAGCGAGCGATCACCGAGCTCGAGCAGCAGGAGCAGGAAACCGGCGAGCACTCCCACGTGCTCGTCTCCGACGCTGACCTCCAGATCGATTGGTCGGACGTCGACCCGGCGCTCGTCCGCCGCGCCGACGTCACCCCCGAGAACTTCGGCCGCATCGCCGCGCAGACGGCGAAGCAGGTGATCCTGCAACGGATCCGAGAAGCCGAGCGCGAGATGATGTACGAGGAGTACATCGACCGCGTCGGAGAGGTGGTCACGGGCATCGTCCAGCAGGCCGGCGACCGCAACAACGTCCTCGTCGACCTCGGCAAGGTCGAGGCCCTCCTGCCCCGTTCCGAGCAGGTCGACGGCGAGCGCTACGAGCAGGGATCCCGCATCAAGGCGGTGATCACGGAGGTTCGTTCGGGAACGAAAGGCCCGCAGGTGATTCTCTCTCGCCGCGACCCGGAGCTGATCCGCACGCTGTTCGAGCTCGAGGTGCCGGAGATCGCGGACGGTCTCGTCGACATCAAGGGCGTCGCCCGCGAGCCCGGCTACCGCTCGAAGATCGCCGTCGAGTCGCACGCGCAGGGTGTCGACCCGGTCGGCGCGTGCGTCGGGCCCCGTGGCTCGCGCGTGCGGATGGTCGTCTCCGAGCTCCGCGGCGAGAAGATCGACATCATCCCGTGGAACAACGAGCCCGCGCGATTCGTCGCCAAGGCACTCTCGCCCGCCCGCGTCCGCGAGGTCTACATCGACGACGAGACCAAGGAAGCCACGGTCGTCGTACCCGACGACCAGCTCGCGCTCGCGATCGGCAAGGAGGGGCTGAACGCCCGCCTGGCCGCGCGCCTGACCGGGTGGAAGGTCGACATCCAGTCCGATACCGAGTTCGCACAGGCCGAGGCCGAGGCGGCCTTCGCCGGTGCCGACGGCGACGACTTCACCGGCCGCTGCGTCGCGATCCTCTCGACCGGCAAGCGGTGCCCGAACGCCGCCCTGCCCGGCTCGCGCTTCTGCGGCGTGTCGGCGCACCAGGAGCTCGCGAAGCGCGAGGCGGCAGGCGAGGATCTGGGCGACCAGATCGTCCAGATGGGAAGCGCCGAGGACGAGGGCGAAGACGGCGAGGAAGGTGTCGAGGGCGGGGACGGAGCGGCGACCGACGAGGTCGTCGCCGAGCTCGAGGCCGAGAGCAGGGACAGACCCCTGGGATCGATCCCCGAGGCCGACCCCTCCGCCGTCGCGACCGCAGAGGAGCCCGGGTCCGCTGCGTGAGCAACGGCGCTCCCATCCGCTCCTGCGCCGGTTGCGGCCGCAAGGCGCCCCAGGCGGAGCTCCTGCGCTTCGTCGCCCGGGACGGCCGGCTCGTTCACGGACGCTCGGAGCCCGGACGCGGCGTGTACACCTGCCGCCGGCTCGCCTGCTTCGAGCGTGCGACCTCGCGGCGGGCGTTCGCCCGCGTGCTCCGGCGGCCAGTGCGGGTCGAATCGTCCCTGACCGCCCTCTACACTGAACGCGATGGCTGACGGGCCGAACAAGCCGAACCGCCCGATCCGCCCGCGCCAGGGCGGAATCTCGGGGCGCAAGCGCCGGGTCGTGATCGACACCGGGGCCGCACGCCCGCGCGACGACCGCCGATCGCGCCAGGACCGGGCGCCGGCGCCGCCGAAACAGCCGCGCGAGGTGGTCGCGCCGACCGGGCCGGTCAGCATCGAGTCGGGCATCACCGTGCGCGATTTTTCCCAGGCGCTCGGGGTGGGGATGCAGGACATCATCAAGATCCTGATGGGCCTCGGGGCGCCGAAGACCGCGACGCAGTCGCTTTCCGACGAAGAGGTGGAGCTGCTCGCGACGGAGCTCAAGCGCGAGGTGACGATCCGGCACGCCGACGAGGAGGAGATCGAGCCCGAGTCGTACGAGGACGACCCCGCCGATCTCGATGCGAGGCCGCCGGTGGTGACGATCATGGGACACGTCGACCACGGCAAGACGACGCTGCTCGACGCGATCCGCGAGGCCGCCGTGGTCGAGACGGAGGCCGGGGGGATCACGCAGCACATCGGCGCATACCAGACCGCCCACGACGGCCGAAGGATCACCTTCCTGGACACGCCCGGCCACGAGGCGTTCACGGCCCTCCGCGCCCGCGGCGCCAAGGTCGCCGACATCGCCGTGCTCGTCGTCGCCGCGAACGACGGCGTGATGCCGCAGACGCGCGAGTCGATCGCGCATGCGCGCGCCGCCGAGATGCCGATCGTCGTCGCTGTCAACAAGGTCGACCTGCCGGAGGCGAACACCGAGCGGGTCCGCACCGAGCTGACCTCCGAAGGCCTGCAGCCGGAGGAGTGGGGCGGGACGATCCAGTTCTCGGACGTCTCCGCCCGCGAGAAGCAGAATCTCCAGGACCTGCTCGAGAAGGTTCTGCTCGTCGCCGACGCCGAGCTCGAGCTGACCGCGAACCCGAACGCGGAGGCGTCGGGCCCGATCATCGAGTCGCGACTCGACATCGGCCGCGGGCCGGTCGCGACGATGCTGGTCCAGCGCGGCACGCTCCACGTCGGCGACTCGATCGTCGCCGGCGACGCGCACGGCAAGGTTCGCGCGCTGCAGAACTACCGTGGCGAGCGGATCAAGGACGCGCGGCCCGGCGATCCGGTCGAGATCATCGGCTTCGACAAGCCGCCGCCGGCCGGCGAGCTCGGCCGCGTCGTCGAGAACGACCGCCAGGCCCGGCACCTCGCCCAGGTGCGCGGCGAGCGCCTCCGGCGCGAGCAGCGGGCGACCCAGTCCAAGCGCGGGGTCTCGCTCGAGACCCTGTTCTCGGAGATGCAGGCGGGCGCCATCCGGGAACTGAGACTCGTGCTCAAGGCCGACGTGCAGGGCTCCCTCGAGGCGGCGCTGAACGAGCTGTCGAAGATCGAGCACTCCGAGGTCGGCGTGAACGTCATCCACAAGGACGTGGGCGGCATCACCGCGAACGACGTCAACCTCGCCCGGGCGTCCGACGCGCTCGTCGTCGGCTTCAACGTCCGCCCCAACGCAGAGGCGCGCCAGCTCGCCGAGCGCGAAGGGGTGGAGATCCGAACCTATCGCGTGATCTACCAGCTGACCGAGGACATCGAGCAGGCGCTCGTCGGCATGCTCGCGCCGGTCACGCACGAGGAGACGATCGGCGAAGCCGAGGTGCGTGCGCTGTTCCGCGTCTCGCGGCTCGGGACGATTGCGGGCTGCATGGTCGCCAACGGCGTCATCCGGCGCGGGGCCAGGGTACGGGTCGTCCGTGACGGGGCCGTCGTGTTCGAGACCTCGATCGCACAGCTCAAGCGGTTCAAGGACGACGTGCGCGAGGTGCAGGAGGGCTTCGAGTGCGGGATCCTGCTCGAGGGCTTCAACGACGTCAAGGAAGGCGACGTGCTCGAGGCCTACGAGCTGCGCGAGGTCGAGCGCACCGACCTCAGCGAGTCGCCCGAACCGGCCCCGGCCGCCTCGTAGACGGCCCGGTAGGCCGCGGGTGCGGTCGGGCGGCTTCCCGGAGCGGGGTCGGACCGGCCGTCTAGAGTGCCGACGATGCACGGAAGGGGAGAGGCAGCCTTCTCGCGCCGCGGCAGCGGGGTCCTCCTGCACATCACCTCGCTCCCCGGCAGGCGGCTCGGCCCCGAGGCGTACGAGTTCGTCGACTGGCTGGAGCGGGCAGGACAGAGCTGGTGGCAGGTGCTTCCGCTCGGCCCGCCCGACGCCTTCGGCTCCCCGTACACCTCCTCCTCGGCGTTTGCGGCCTGGCGGGGACTCCTCGCGGACCCCGACGCAGAGGTGACGCCCGCCGAGCTCGTTGCCTTCCGCCGGCGCCACGCGTACTGGGCGGCCGACTGGGAGGCATATGCAGGGTCGGGCGCCACCGCCGACCAGGTGCGCTTCGAACGCGAATGGACTGCGCTCCGTCGATACGCGGCCGAACGCAGCGTGCGTCTGATCGGCGACATCCCGATCTACGTCGCCCCCGACAGCGCGGACGTCGTCGCCCACCCCGAGCTGTTCGCCCGCGGCCTCGTCGCCGGCGCGGCGCCGGACGTCTCGCATCCGGACGGGCAGCTATGGGGCCAGCCCGTCTACGACTGGGGCGAGCTGCGCCGCCAGGGCTACCGCTGGTGGATCGAGCGCTTCCGTCGCACGCTCGACTTCGTCGACGTCGCGCGAATCGATCACTTCCGCGGCTTCGTCTCCTACTGGGCGATCCCGGCCGGGGCCGGCAACCCCCTCGCGGGCAGGTGGCGCCGCGGGCCGGGCGCGAGGCTCTTCCGCGCGGTCGAGCACGAGCTCGGGCGCCTGCCGTTGATCGCCGAGGACCTCGGGATGATCACGCCGGCGGTCGACCGTCTGCGCAGGGAGCTCGGCCTCCTCGGCATGCGGATCGTCGGCCGCGGATTCGTCGGTCGGCACCGTCGCCGACACGCCGTCGCCGCGCATCCGGAGGACGCCGTCGTCTACACCGGCACGCACGACCACGCAACGATTGCCGAGTGGCTGTCGACAGCGTCCGAGGAGGATCTGCAGCTCGCCGATCACGACCTCGCAGCGGCGGGGATCGACGACGACGACCGCGAGTGGGCGATCGTTCGCCTGGCGCTCTCCTCGCAGGCCCGGATCGCGATCGTGCCGATGCAGGACGTGCTCGGCCTCGGGGCCGAAGCGCGGATGAACAACCCGGGCACCGTCGGGAACGGAAACTGGCAGTGGCGCCTCGATTCCGGGCAGGCGGATGCCGACGCGGCGGAGCGGGTCTTGCGGGCAACCGTCGCGTCGGGGCGTGGCGCGGTCGGCGCCGGGAGGCGGTCCGCGGCCGCGGTCGGCTAACCGGAGGCGGGCCCAGGGGTGAGCGGCGGCTACGTCGGCATTCTCTCGATCGAGCTCCACTTCCCGGAGGCGGGCTCGTTGAAGGGAAAGCGCTCGTTCGTCAAGTCCGCGAAGGCGCAGCTTCAGCATCGGTTCGGGGCCTCGGTCGCCGAGGTCGATCACCACGATCTCTGGCAGCGCTCGCGGCTCGCGATGACGTGCGCCGCTCGCGAGGTCGCCGACCTGCACGAGCTCCTGGACGGAGCCGAGCGCTGGCTGTACGGCCAGGAATGGGTGGTCGCAGGCGTCGCCCGGCGGATCGTGGCGCTCGACGATTAGACGGGTAGCGTTCAGCCGGGATGAGCGGCCGCATGCGTCGAGTGAACGAATCGGTCCGGCAGGTGCTCTCGGAGGCGGTGCCGGAGCTGAAGGACCCCCGGATCGGCTTCGTGACCGTGACCGGCGTCGAGACGTCGCCGGACCTTCGTCATGCCCGTGTGTTCGTCAGCGTCCTCGGCCCGGCGCGCAAGCGGCAGGCGACCCTCGCCGCACTCGACGCCGCGCACGGCGTCCTCCAGGCTCGCCTCGGCCGCGAGCTGAGAATGAAGCGGACCCCCCAGCTGGCCTTCGAATACGATCGCTCGGTCGAGGAGGGGGTTCGCATGAGCAAGCTGATCGACGAGCTCGTCCGTGACGAGTGAGCTGACCGCGGTCGCCGACGCGATCCGCGACCACGACCGCTTCCTGCTCGTCACCCACGAGAATCCGGACGGCGACGCGTTCGGCTCGATCCTCGGCACGAAGCTCGCGCTCGACCGGCTCGGCAAGGACGGCGTCATGTTCCTCCCGGGCGAGATGGACCTGCCGCAGGAGTACTCGTTCCTCGATCTCGGCGGGCTGCGCCGCGAGCTGCCGGACGACGCCGGCGAGCGAATCGTGCTCGCACTCGACTGCGCGACCGCGAGCCGCACCGGGCTCGCCCCGGAGTTCCTCGACGCGGCCCCGCTCGTCGTCGACGTCGACCACCACGCGGACAACACACGATTCGGAAGGATCAACCTGATCGTCCCGGACGCGTCCTCGACCGGGGAGATCGTCCGGGACCTGCTCGCCGAGCTCGACGTCGCCCTCACGCCCGAGATCGCCGAGGCGCTCTACGTCGCCCTGGTCACGGACACCGGCCGCTTCCAGTACGCGAACACGACGCCGAAGGCGCTCCGGCTCGCGGCGGAACTGGTCGAGGCCGGTGTCGACGTGCACCGGATCTTCCAGGGCATCTACGAGTCCGTCGAGTTCGCGAAGCTGAAGCTGCTTGCGAAGGCGCTCGACCGCGCCCGGCTCTACGAGGGCGGGCGCCTGGTGATCACCTACCTCGTGCGCAGCGACTTCACGGAGCTCGGCGTCGGCGAGGAGTACGCCGAGGGGATCATCGACGCCCTGCGTGCGGTCGACGGGACCGAGATGGCCGCGACGGTCCGCGAGCCGCCGGAGCCGCCGGAGGCGCCGCGCCGGATCTCGCTGCGCTCCTCGCACGACGAGCTCGACGTCTCCGTGATCGCCCGGAAGCGACAGGGCGGAGGTCACCGGCAGGCGGCCGGATTCTCGACGGACGAGCCGATCGAGGCGATCGTCGACTTCATCCGCGGCGAGTTCGCGAATGCCTCCGCGCGCGCTTAGGCCAGCAGGGCTGATCCTCGTCGACAAGCCGGCAGGACCGTCGTCCTTCCAGGTGATCGCCGCGATCCGCCGCCGCACGGGGGCCCGTACCGGCCATGCCGGCACGCTCGACCCGTTCGCCACCGGTCTGCTCCTCGTCCTCTCCGGCGCGGCGACGCGTCTCGCTCCCTGGCTCGTCGGCCTCGACAAGCGCTACGTCGCCGACATCGACCTGACCGCCCGTACCACCACCGGCGACCGGGAGGGCGAGCAGGTCGAGGAGCTCGAGCCGCCCGATCGGGCCGGGCTCGAGGAGCGGCTCGCAGGCTTTCGCGGCGACGTCGACCTGCCGGTCCCGGCCGCGTCCGCGATCAAGATCGGCGGCGAGCGTGCGTATCGCCTCCACCGGCGCGGCCAGGTGGTGGAGATGCCGGTCCGGCGGTCGCGGGTGCACGCGCTCGAGCTCGTCCGGTACGCGGACGGAATCGCGCGCCTCGTCCTCGGAGTCGGCTCGGGAACGTACATCCGCTCGATCGCCGATGCGCTCGGGGGACACTGCAGCACCCTGCGGCGCCTGCAGGTCGGGCCGTTCTCGGTCGACGACGCGGACGAGGAGCGGATCCTGCCGCCCGCGGAGGCCCTTCCCTTCCTGCCCGCGATCGAGGTCTCCGCCGAGGAGGCGGCGGCGATCCGCGCCGGCCGGCGTCGACCACCCGCGGAGACGCGCACGCTCCTCAACGGCGAGCTCGTCGCCGTCGGCCGGGTGGTGCTCCCCGCGTGAGGGTCGCCCGGTCGGTCGCGGAGCTCGGGCGGAAGGAGCGGGCGGTGGCGGTCGGGACCTTCGACGGCGTGCACCTCGGTCACCGTCGCGTGATCGAGACGGCGATCGACGCCGGTCCGGCGCCCACCGTGATCACGTTTCACCCGCACCCGCGCCGGGTGCTCGGCTACGGCGTCGAGCTCCTCAGCACGCTCGAGCGGCGCCTGGAGCTCTTCGCCGGGCTGGGGGTCGAAGAGACGCTGGTGCTCGAGTTCTCGCTCGAGTTCCAGCGGATCGAGCCGAAGGAGTTCGCCCGCCGATACCTCGACGCGATCGGCACGCGGGTGGTGGCGGCCGGGATCGACTTCCGCTTCGGCCACCGGCGGGCCGGCGACCTCGACCTGCTTGCCGGGCTCGGGTACGACACGCGGCCGGTGCCGGTCGTCGAGGGTGTCTCGTCGTCGGCGATCCGCCGCCTCGTCGCCTCGGGAGACGTTGTCGGGGCCGCGAAGCTCCTCGGGCGTCCGGTCGAGGTCGAGGGCGTCGTCGTCGAGGGAGACGCGCGCGGGGGGACGCTCGGCTTTCCGACCGCGAACATCGCGACCGCGCCGGATCTGCTGGTGCCCGCGCACGGGATCTACGCGGGCGCTGCCGGCGGCCACCGGGCGGCGATCTCGATCGGCACCAACCCTCACTACGGCGGCGACGAGCTGCGGATCGAGGCCTTCCTCCTCGGCTTCTCGGGTGACCTCTACGGCTCGAGGCTCGTCGTCGAGCTGTGGCGCCGCCTCCGGGACGAACGCGCCTTCGCCAGCGAGGAGGAGCTGATCGACCAGATCGTCAGGGACGTCGAGGAGACGGAGCGGGCGCAGCGTCCGTAGGGCAGGGACAGACCCTCGGACTCCGTCCCCGGCCTACGCGCGCAGCGCGGCGCCGCTTCGTCTCGGGTCGGCCGCCGGCCCGTCGCGCGAGACGAGGCTGACTCCCCCGAAGTAGTGGTGTCGGGCGGGCCAGCGCCTCACGCGGAGACCGCGCGACTCGAGGGCGGCGAGCGCAGCCTCGTCGACACCCGGCTCGGCGTGCACGGTTTCGCCTGCCCGGTGCAGGCGCGGGCGATCGACCGCCCGCTGCGGCGGGAGCCCTTCGTCGAGCACCGAGGCCGCGACGCCGACGAGCGCGGTGCGCAGGCGGGTGCCGCCCGCCGCGCCGATCGCGAGCGACGGCCCGCCCGCATCGAGCGCGAGGCTCGGTGCCATCATGCTCTGCATCCGCGCTCCCGGCTCGAGCGGCCCGGCCAGCAGGTCGACCTCGCCGAGCATGCTG
>JBBRXG010000083.1:0-13572 GCA_038248655.1 Gaiellales bacterium | reverse complement strand
CCGGTCAGATCGGCTGGGTGCTCCTCGCCTCCGCCGCACTCGTCACCGTCTTCGCGCCGCTCACAATGCACCTCTATCGGAGCAAGGGCTAGTCGTGCTGGGACCTGGGCGTCGCTCAGGCTGACGCGGCCGGAGCGCTCTCCGTACGGCTGCCGAAGACGCGCCGGTAGGAGTCCTGCCCGTAGCTCGTGGGGAGCGGCTGCCCTTCGGTGAGCCGGAAGGTTCGACTGCCGTTCGCGCCCCGCTCGGCGCGCAGGAAGAGCGCGCTTTCGAGCTGTTGGCGGTGGACGCTGTCGGCGAGGTCGAAGAGATGGGTGACGAAGAACACCTTGACGTTCTGCTCGACCATCGCTCGGATCACCTGGCGCCCGAGCTCCGACCCTTCTCGCTCGTTCGTGGCCCCGAACGATTCGTTGCAGAGCAGCAGGCAGGAAGGTGAGATCAGGTCTGCGATGGCGCTCATCCGGCTGAGCTCCTCGTCGAGCTTGCCGCTCGTCATCGAGGCATCCTCCGCACGCTTGAAGTGCGTGAAGACCGCGTGGACGACGTTGGCTCGCAGCCCGTCGGCGGCGACGAACATGCCGGCTTGCAGCATCAGCTGTGCGAGACCGACGCTGCGGAGGAAGGTCGACTTGCCGCCCTGGTTGGCACCGGTGATCATCACCAGCTGCTTTCCGTCGGCGTCGACGTCGTTGCCGACGACGTGGTCGCGGTAGAAGGCGAGCGATGCGTCGTAGAGTCCTTGCGCCGTGAAGGCTTCTGTTTGCGCGGCGAGCGGGACCGGGAAGCAGGTCGGCTGTCCCCTGGTCTGCAGCTGCTCGTAGAGGTTCAGGCAGCCGACGTAGAACCCGAGCTCGGCCCGCAGCGCCGCGAAGAAGCCGAGGATGTGGTCGGCTGATTGTGCGAGCGCATCGGCGACGCCGACGAGGCCTCTGTTGCGCAGCTCGCCGAGGGCCTCCATCCCGCCCTCGTCGCGGGCTGGGACCGTGAAGCTGTAGCTGGCTTGCCGGTCTGTCAGCTTTTCGAGGAGGTGCCGCTCGTTCGGTTTGCGCAGCACGTAGTCGGTGCTTCGATTTCCCCTGCCGAGCTCGGCGCTGATCAGGGGGCCACGACGGAAGGCCAGCTCGCGGAGGTGGTAGTCGACGGTGCTCAGGTACTGGTCGTCGAGCTGCTCTACGAGCCTTGCGAACAGCGTGGTGAATCCCGAGGAGGTGAACGTCGTCTGCTGTTCCTCTGCGACCTCTCGTAGCTGCTCGAGGCTCTCGACGAGCAGCTCGAGGATCCTGCGAGACTTCTGCACCAGTGCCTCCGGCGTGTCGCGGAACCAGAAGACGCGAGCCCTTTGCCTGCTCTCGAGCGCATCGACGGCAAGGGCGTAGAGGCCGCGCACGACCTCTGGATGCCGGAGGCAGTCGCGCAGGACGTCCAGCCGGTAGAGGATCTCGTCCGGATCGGTGAGGCTGGTCAGGAGTGGGCGCTCGGCTTGCTCACGCAGGTATTCGTCTCCTGCCGCCATCGCGTCGAGGATCGTGTTCAGCTCGAGGTCCTGCTTGATGTCCTCGGCGTTGGCCGGCTGCGGCTGCTCCGGGTCGACGCCGCGGTCGCGGAACATCAAGTGCAGCCTCATCGGGAGATCCGGCCTTTCAGCCGCTCGTAGGAGACGCCGTACTTCTCTGCGATCGCCCATGCGTAGGCGCGTCCGTCGGCCGGCTTGCGCACGACCTTGAACGTGCGTCGGGACGGGTCCTCGGGGGGAACGGTGGCGACCATGCTGACCGTTGCCTCGCCGAGCGTTGTGAGCTCGTCGACGAAGGTGACGCAGACCGCGAGGCAGCCGAGGTCGACGATTCGCCGCAGCACGTCCTGGCCGAGCTGCACCGCGTCGGCGAGGGTGGTCGAGGCGAAGATCTCGTTGATGACGACGACGCTGGCGGCGGTCGCCGGTTCGAGGATGTCGCGCATCCGCACGAGCTCGTCGTCGAGCTTGCCGCGGAGCGTCGTGATGTCCTCTTGGCGTTCGAAGTGCGTGAAGATCCGGTCCGGCAGGAACAGCTGTGCGCGTGAGCCCGGGACGGGCAGTCCGAGACCGGCGAGATAGTGGAGCTGGCCGAACATGCGCGCGAACGTGGTCTTGCCGCCCTGGTTGGGGCCGGTCACGACGAGGATCCGCTCGGCTCCGGCCAGGACGAAGTCGTTGCTGACGACGGTGCCGCCTTCGCCGCTGAGCTTGGCGGCCAGCGCGAGGTCGAAAGCGTCGTCGGCAGCGATCTCTTTCGATCGCGCCGAGACCGTCGGGTAACAGAACATCGCTCCGGCGCGTGTCAGGCGCTCGGAGTGCTCGATGTAGGCGAGGTAGAACTGGATCTCGCGGTCGAAGGTGACGAGGCCGCGGTCGCAGAAGCCCTGGTGGCGTTCGCAGAACCGGTCGAGCGCGGCGAAGGCCTCGGGATGCAGTCGGGCGACGAGTTGTGCGATGCGCGCCTCGACGTGGTCCATCGAACCGGAGTCGGGGACCTCGACGCGATGGCTCGCGGCGGTCGACTCGCGGAAGCGTGCAAACGTCTCCTCGACCTCGACGGTGTAGTCGCGCTCGTCGTGGTAGCCGCTGACGGTCACGCGACCGCCTCTGATCCGCAGCGTGTACCGGACGCGGTCCAGGCCTGCGCGAACGGTGCGTGCTTCGGTCGTGAGCGAGCCGAACTGCTCCGAGGTTGCGTAGCCCGAGAGGTAGCGGCGAAAGCCGTTGAATCCGCGCGAGTCGAGCTCGAGCTCGCCGAGCGAGTCGGCGAGAGACCGGACGGCCTCGCTGTAGATCTCCGCGGCGTCGAGGAACCAGCGCTCCCGCTCGGGCGTGTAGTGCTGCTTCTGCACGAGCGCCAGGTACTGCCGCGTCCGTTGCATCGCCTGCGCGAAGGCGCGGACGGCCGCACGCAGCGCCTCCGTCTCGAGATCGCGGAAGACCTCTTGCCGGTAGACGACGGTGTCCTCGTCACGCAGCGGCGTGTAGAAGAACGGCTCGAGGTCGTACTCGTCGCGGCCGGCGACGATCGATTCGACGGCCTGGTCGAGATTCAGATCGACGAAGAACGGCGGCTCGGCCGCATCGGTCAGGTCGGCGTCCGCGGCGCCGAAGAGGATACTCCGGAAGGCTGCCGTCGCCGGCACGTCGGTGCGCTGTGGTTGGAGAGCGAGGCGATCGGTGCCCATCAGCTGCTTCCATCGGTCTTCCGTCGATAGAAGCCATCAGCCCTCGCGGGCGGTTTCAGGCGGGCCTCATCGCCTGAAGACATCCTACCCGAAGGCATCGGCCTCGATGCCCGTCGAGCTCGAGCCGTTCGAGTAGACTGGCGCCCACGCCAATGAAGCTCTGGCGGGAGGGATCGTCCCTCCAAACCGCCGTCCCGACGGCTGATGGCTTCTACCCACGCCGAACCACGCGACGAGGGAGACCGTCGGGACGATGCCGCACATAAGCGATGGCCTGATCCAAGCTCTCCAGCTGGGGACGATCCTCGTCCTCTCGCCGCTGGTCACCGGGGTGATCGCGCGCGCCGAAGCGATCGTGCAGATGCGCCGGGGGCCGCGTCTGCTGCAGCCCTACTACGACATCGCGAAGCTGTTTCGCAAGGAAACGGTCCTTCCCGACGGCGCCGGCCCCGTCTTCCGGGCCGCCCCCTACGTGGCGTTCGCCTGTTACTGCGTCGTCCCGCTGCTGATCCCGGTCCTGACGAGCTTCCCGCCGCAAGCCTCGTACCTGGGAGACATCCTCGGCGGCGGCCTGATCCTCTGCTTCGCCAGCTACGCGGTCTCGCTCGCGGCGATCGATAGCGGCAGCCCGTACGCGCAGCTCGGCTCGAGCCGGCTGCGCACGTTCGGCGCGCTCGGCGAGCCGACGATCCTGTTCGTCGTCTTCACCGTCGCGCTCGTGACCCGGACCGACCTCCCGTACGCGTTCGCGGCCACCCTTCGCTCGTCGGCCGCCGAGATCGTGCGGCCCGCGCACCTCCTCGCCGCAGCCGCGTTCTTCATGGTCGTCCTCTCCGAGACCGGCCGGATCCCGCTCGAGAACCACGGCGCGACGCTCGAGTTCGGAATGATCGAGGAGGGCCGGACGCTCGAGCACTCGGGCCCTGGATTCGCGCTCTTGCGCTGGGGCTCGTCGATGAAGCAGCTGATCCTGTACGTGATCCTCGCCAACGTCCTCCTCGTTCCCTGGGGGCTGGCCGGCACCCACCGGCTCGGCGATGTGCTGATCGCGATCGCGCTGCTCTTCGCCAAGGCGCTGGGAATCGGTGCCGCGGTGGTCGTGATCGAGTCGTCGTTTGCGAAGCTGCGGCTCTACAAGATCCCCGAGTTCACCGTCGCCGGATTCCTGCTCGCCGTGCTCGCGGTGATCACCTTCATCGTCGAACGCGACTACGGCGAGACGCGACTGACCGTCTTCGCGGGCGTCGCCACCGTCGTCGCCGTGATCGTGCTGCTGCTCGAGTTCATGCTCCTGCGCTCGCCGGACGTCTGGGAGCAACTGCGCATCTACGGGTTCAGCTCGGCGGCAATCGCCGTCGTCGCCTTCGTTGCTGCCGCGAAGGTCGGCGGCGGCGACCTGTACGCGATCGGGGCGATCACGATCGCCTTCAAGACGCTGATCATCCCGGTCGCGGTCGGAACGATCATCCGTAACCTCGACGTCCCGACGCGTGTCCCGTCGATCGTGCGCCCACCCGGCGCGATCCTGTTCGGGATCGTCCTCACGAGCTTCGCCCTGGTCGCAGTCTCGCGGCTGCGGATCGCCGGGGACGGGGTGCTGCCGCTGCCGGCGCTCGGGGTCGCGATCGCGGTGATCGCAGTCTCGTTCCTGTTGATGATCCTGCGCCCCTATGCGCCGTCGCAGCTGATCGGCTTCCTGATGCTCGAAAACGGCGCCACCCTCGCGGCGCTCGTGGTCGCGCCCGGTCTTCCGTTGATCCTCGCTCTGCTCTTGCTCTTCGACGTGTTCGTCGGGCTGCTCGTGTTCGTGCTCCTGGTGCAGTACTTCGGGATGCAACGCACAGCCGTCACCACCGACGTCCTCAACCGGCTGCGAGGCTGAGCGTGAACGTCTTCCTGATCGTGCTGCTCGTCGTTCCGCTCGTTGCCGCCGGGCTGGCCCTCGGACGCTCGACGCGGCTCGCCGAGGCCGCCACGCTGGCGGGCGGCATCGCCTCGCTGGCGACCACCGTCGCGCTCGCGGTATCGGTGCGGCACGGCGCGACGCACGCGGCGCTCGGCCAGTGGCTGCGGCTCGACTCGCTGGGAGCGGTGTTCCTGCTCGCAACCGGCTTCCTCTACGCCGCCGGCGCCGTGTTCTCGATCGGCTATCTCCGCGCCGGCGCCGACCGCGCCGGCTTCACCTCGCACGCGCGCCGCTACTACGGATTCCTCAACCTGTTCGGCTGGACGATGCTCCTCGTGCCGCTGATGAACGACTTCGGCACGCTCTGGGTCGCGGTCGAGCTGACGACGATCGTCTCCGTGCTGCTGGTCGCGGTCGACCGGACCGACGCCGCGCTCGAAGCCGCCTGGAAGTACGTGCTGATCGCGTCGGTCGGCCTCGGCATCGGGCTGCTGGCCGTGATTCTTCTCTACGCCGCCGGCACCGGCCCGCTCGGTGAGGCCTACCTTCCCCGCTTTGCCGGCTATCTCGCCGTCGCCCACCGTCTGCCGACCGTCCAGGTCGAGTTCGCGTTCCTGCTCGCCGTGATCGGCTTCGGCACGAAGGTCGGCTTCGCGCCGTTGCACACCTGGCTGCCCGACGCGCACAGCGAAGCGCCGAGCCCGGTCTCGGCCCTGCTCTCCGGCGCGCTGCTCGCCAACGCGTTCTACGCCATCTTGCGCTTCTACCAGGTCACAGTCCCCGCGGCCGGCGAGCACTTCCCGCGCAGCGTGCTGCTCGTCTTCGGGACCGCCTCGCTCGTGCTCGCCGCGCTGTTCGTTCTCCGCCAGGAGAACTACAAGCGGCTGCTCGCCTACTCGACGATCGAGCACATGGGCGTGATCGCGGTCGGAGTCGGGTTCGGCGTCCGCCTCGCCGTCGCCGGCGCGCTCTTGCACGTCCTCAACCATGCTGCAGCGAAGGGCCTGGCGTTCTTCGGCAGCGGGTCGCTGCTTCGCCGCTACGACACCAAGGAGATCGACGGCATCCGCGGTGCCGCTGCCGCGCTTCCGTTCAGCGGCCCGATGTTCCTCGCGGCCGCGCTCGCCCTCTCCGGACTTCCGGTCGCCGGCGTGTTCCGGAGCGAGTTCCAGATCGTCAGCGGCGGCTTCTCGAAACCGGCCTACGTCTGGGTCGCGCTGCTGCTCGTGTTCGTCAACGTCGCCTTCCTCGGCGTCCTCTGGCACGCCGGCCACATGGTCCTCACCCCCGCCGACGGAGCGAGCCCGCGCGGCGAGACGAGCTGGTGGATGGTCGCCGCGATGGCTGCCTGCCTGGTGGTTGTGATCGGGCTGGGCTTCCATCTGCCGTCGGGCCTTGCCTCGTTGCTCCAGCACGCGGCCGGCTCGCTCGGAGCGGGCCAATGAGGCCTGTGCGTCTGCGGGTCGTCGAGGACGCACGCCGGCTGCTCGAGCCGCAACTCGCCTCGGCCGTCGAGGACGCTCCCCCGGGCGAGCGCCGGCTGCGCGTCTCGCTCGACCGCCTCGACGCCGCCGTCGAGTTGCTGCTGGAGCGCGGCGGCCGCCTCGCCGCCCTCTTCCCATCCGAAGCTCCGGAGGCGTCGCTCTTTGTCGCGGTCGCCTTCCGGGGCGAGCTGGTCGCCTTGCGGGCGCCGCTCGCCGGAGCCCGGGAGTACCCGGCGCTCAGCCGCTTCTCCGCAGCCGCGCTGCTGCCCGAACGCGAGCTGCACGACCGCTACGGCCTCGTCCCGGCCGGGCATCCCGACCTGCAGCCGCTCGCCTCACCCGACCCGGACCGCTTCGAGCGGCGCGTCGTCGATCCACAAACGTTCGTGATTCCCTATGGACCGATCCGCTCCGGTGTCTTCGAGTCGATCCAGTACGTGATCGAGACCGGCGGCGAGGACATCCTCGGGCTGCAGGTGCGGCCGTTCTTCAAGCACCGCCGGCTCGAGCAGCGCTTCGCCGGCCTCGGCCACGACCATGCCGTGCAGGTTGCCGAGCGCGTCGCGGCGATCGCCGGCGTCGCGCATGCCAGCGCGTTCTGCCAGGCCGTCGAACGCGCACTCGGTGTCGAGCCGACCCGTCGCGCGCAGCGCTGGCGCGCGGTCCACGCCGAGCTCGAGCGGATCGCCAACCACCTCGACGTCGCGGTCAAGCTCGCCGAGGACGCCGCTCTCGCCGTCGGCGCCGCCCGCTTCGGCCTGCTCAAGGAACACATCCAGCGCCTGCGCGCACAACTGTGCGGCAGCCGCTTCGGCCGCGGCGTGATCGCACCGGGCGGCCTCGCCGCCGCGCCGCTCGTCGCCCCCGCTGTGGTGCTCGCCGCGCTCGACCGCTTCGAGCGCAGCCTCCGCCGCGACCGGCGGTTGCTGCTCGGCACCGCCTCGTTCACCGACCGGCTGATCGGAAGCGGAACGCTCGACCGCGGGACGATCGACGCCTACGCCGGCGTCGGCCCCATCGCCCGCGCCTGCGGGGTTGCCACCGACGCGCGCTTCGAACGCCCCTACGGCGCCTACGTTCGCGTCGGCGGCCGGATCGCCACCGTCGAGGACGGCGACGCGATGGGACGCCTGCGCGTCCGCTTCATCGAGATCGCCGAGAGCCTGCACATCATCCGGCAAGCGTTCGAGCGGCTCGACAAGTACGGGCCGGAGCTCCGCGCCGAGCTGCCGGCCGGAACGGGAACAGCGTTCGGCTGGACGGAAGCGCCGATGGGCGAGCTGCTCTACTGGGTCGAGCTCGAAGCCGGCCAGGTGCGCAACGTCCGGATCAGCTCGCCGTCGCTTCGTAACTGGCCCCTCTTCGCCCCGTCCTTTCGCGGCGATGTGCTGACCGACTTCTCGTTCATCGAGCACAGCTTCGGCCTCACTCCCGCCGGGGCGGACCGGTAGCAACATGCTCGAGTGGATCGCACGCGGCCTACGCACCGGCATCGTCACCACCCGCTACCCGCGCACAGCCGAGCCGGCGCCGGAGGGATTCCGCGGACGCGTCGAGGTGCTGCGCACCGACAACGCCGCCGCCGCTCTCGAGCAGCTCTGCCCGACCGCGGCGATCTCGGTCGATCCGGCTGCGCGCGTCTCACTCGATCGCGGCCGCTGCATCCTCTGCGGACTGTGCGTCGCCGCGGCCCCGGAGCGGTTCGCGTTCGCCTCCGACTACGAGACCGCCGCGCGACGGCGCGGAAGCCTCGTCGCCGGCGAGCCCCCTCCGGGCGAGATCGCCGAGTTGCGCGCGACGCTCGGCGATCGATCGCGCACGCTCGAGCGCTCGATCCACATCCGCCACGTCGATGCTGGCTCCGACGGCGGCGAGGAATGGGAGATCCAGGCGCTCGTCAATCCCGTCTACGACGTGCAGCGGCTCGGCTTCTTCTTCACCCTCTCGCCCCGCCACGCGGACATCCTGCTCGTCAGCGGCGGCGTGACCGAGCCGATGCGCGAGCCGCTTCGCCGCGCCTGGGAGACGATGCCGGAGCCCAAAGCGGTTGTCGCCGCCGGCACCGACGCGTGCTCGGGCGGCATCGCTGCGGCAACCGGCGCCACCGCCGGCGGCGTCGATCAGGTCCTACCCGTCGACGTCTACGTGCCCGGATCGCCGCCGAGCCCGATCGCCCTCCTGCACGGCCTGCTGCTCGCCACCGGTCTCCTCAGCCGAGAGGCGGCAGCATGAACGTCGCCTACGGCGCCGGAATGATCGCGCTCGCGGCCGCGGTCCTGCTGCCACGCCTGCACACGGGCCTCGCGCTCGGCGTCTCGGCCGCGGGCACGGGCCTGCTCGCCACGGTCGGGTTCGCAAGCGCAGCGCACTGGACGACCGCGACCGTGCAGCTCGGCTCCTGGCTCGGCTTCGGCCCGGCGTCGCTGCTCTCCGACCGGCTGGCCGGCATCTTTCTCGCGCTGATCGGCGTCACCGGCACCGCCGTATCCCTGGCGCTCTCGGGACGGCGGCCGACGCGACTCGTCGCGGGTCTTCACTCGCTGATCCTGCTCGCCGCCCTCACGGTCGTCGGAGCTGACCAGGCGTTCGTCTTCCTGCTGGCCTGGGAGACGATCACGCTCTCCTTCTATCTCCTCGCTTCCGCCGATCGCGAGCGGCCCCGAGCGCTCGCCGCCGCCTACTTCGGCAGCAGCCTCGCCAAGCTCGGAGGCGCCGGCACCCTCGCCGCCTTCGCCCTGCTCTACGGCAAGACCGGCAGCTTCGCCTTCGCCGACTGGGCCCACGCTAGTGGCAGCCTCGGAAGCGCCCGCAGCATCGCCTTCATGCTCCTGCTGGTCGGCTTCGGCTCGAAGCTCGGTCTCATCCCGCTGCAGGCCGGCATCCCTCCGCTCTACGCCGCCGCCCCAAGCGCGACAGCGGCGACGATGGCGATCGCCTACAACGCAGGCTTCTATGGACTCTGGCGGCTCGTCTTCGGCACGCTCGGCCCCGGACCGGGCTGGTGGTGCGAGCTCGTCATCGTCCTCGGTGCCCTGACCGCGCTCGCCGGCATCCTCTACGCCGTCGCGCAGGACGAGATCGCCGGCTTCCTCGGCTACTCGAGCGTCGAGCACGGCGGGATCACCCTGCTCGGATTCGGCGTCGCCCTGCTCGGCCAATCCGCCCACCAGCCGCAGCTTGCCGCCGCCGGCCTGCTCGCCGCGACCCTGCACCTGATCATGCACGGAGTCGCCAAACCGCTCGCGTTCGTCGCCGCCGAACGCCTCACTGCGGCGACCGGCTGCACCGCCCTGCGCCCGCTCGGCGGCCTGGCTGCGCGGATGCCGCGCACCGCGATCGCGTTCGGCCTCGCCGTCCTCAGCCTCGCGGCCATGCCGCCCTTCGGCGGCTTCGTCAGCGAGTGGTTCACGTTCGAGGCGCTCCTGCAGAGCTTCCGGCTCGACTCGACCGTTGCCGGCCTGATCATGGCGCTCGCGGCAGCGATCCTCGCGCTGACCGCGGGAATCGGCCTGCTCGCCTTCGCGAAGCTCTACGGCGGCATCTTCCTCGGCCGCGCCCGCAGCGCATTGGCCCCGGTGCGCGAGCCTGCAGCAAGCCCCGGCGTGCTGATCCTGACCGTGGTCGCGCTCGTGCTCGGCGCGGCTGCCCCCTGGGAGATCCGCTGGCTCGGGCACGGTCTCCGCACCATCCTCGGCTTCGATCCCGCGCCGGACACGATCTCCTTCCCGCTCGTGCTCGGCCCGGTGTACAGGCACTTCTCCGTCCTCGCGCCCACCTGGCTCGCGCTCGGCATTCCCGCCTTCCTCGTCACGTCGGCCGTGCTCGTCCGTCTGCTCCTGCGGCCGCCGGTGCGGCGTGCACCGGTCTGGCTCTCGGGCAGCGCCCCGGAGATCGCCACCGTCCAGTACACGCCCGACAGCTACGCCAACCCGATCAGGGTCGTGCTCTCGAGCGCCTACGGCTTCAGACGCACGCTCGGCCCGGCAGCCGAGCCCGGTTCGCGCCAACGCGTCCTGCACACTCACGTCACCCCGGCGTTCGAGGCGTACCTCTACCGTCCGCTCACCGAGACCGCGCTCAAGCTCTCCGGCCAGGCGCGCCGCCTCCAGTCCGGACGCCTCGGCGTCTACCTTCTCTACGTCCTGATCGTCCTCGTCGCCGCCCTCGCCCTCATCCCCGCGCTCCACAGCCGATGATCCAGCAGATCCTCGTCGCCTGGGACGGCTCCGCACCCGCCCGCTACGCGCTCGACATCGCGATCGACCTCGCGCGCCGCTACGACGCCGAGCTCCTCGCCGCCTCCGTCGCACACTCCCCTGCCCACGCCGAGACCGAAGCCGACCGCGCCGAATCGGTCGACGCCGCCAGCCGCTACCTCGAAGAGACCTTCCAGGCCGTCGCCGACCGCGCCACGCGCGTCGGCGTTCCCCTCGAGCAGGTCGTCATCAAGGGGGACAACCCCGCCGACGACATCCTCGACTATGCGCACGCACACGGCATCGACCTCGTCGTGGTCGGCCACCACCGCAACCGCCGGCCCGGCCGCTTCCTCGTCCACGGACTCGCCGAACGCATGATCGCGCACGCGGACATACCTGTTCTCGTCGTCTCCGACGAACAAGACGATTGAGCTAGCCCGAGCTGAGCGCGGCGAGCGCCTGGTTCAGGCTCCGCGCCGTGATCGGGCCGACGATCCCGTCGGGATCGAGACCGTGAGCGGTCTGGAACGCAATCACCGCCGCCCGTGTCATGGATCCGAAGTCGCCGTCGGGTTTGCCGACGTCGAGACGGAGGGCGGCAAGCGCCTTCTGGAGAGTGACGACGGCAGGCCCCGTGTCGCCGCTGCTCAGCCGCCCACCGGCCGGAAGCGTCACCCGTAGCGCGCTCGAGGGCGAGGTCGGGGTCGGCGTCGTCGACTGTCCGGCCCCCGTCGTCGTGGTCGTCTCCGACGGGCTCGTGGGCTGTGGAGTCGACGCCGTCGGCGGCGTGGTTCCAGCGGCGGTCGGGGCGCCGTTCGGGCCGCCGCCGCCGGAGGTCGCGACCACGACCCCGATCGCCGTCGCGACGACGAGCCCGATCGCCAGCAGAGCGAGGAACCAACGACGCCGAGCGATCGTCTCCGGGCCCGCCGGCGGGTGGCCTCTCTGCCGGCTCCCTGGCCCGGCAGAAGACGGATCGCGCGCCGAGTAGATCGCCTCCGGGTGCGCTGCCGCTGCGGACCATCCGGTGTCGGCGGCTTCGTCGCGACGCGGGTCATCGAGCCAGTTGATGTCGCCTTGCTCGGCCAGCCAGTCGTCGACGGGATCGCCGAAGGTGTTCGAGCTGCGGTGCTGGCCTGTCATTCCCTCACATCCTCGCCGCCGAGAAACTCAGCCGCCCGCTTCATGGTACGGACCCGCCTCCGGCTGCCGCGCGAACGAAGGGTCATCCCCACCTCGCCAGCCCCCCTCACGTGGGACGTTCATGATTCTCCTCCTCGATCGTCCGGGGGGTCGCGCTCCCACTCCTCGACGAGCGTCCGAGGAGCACGCAGGCACCACGACTCGGTGATCAGCTCGGCGGCTTCCTCGAGGTCGACCGTGTCGAGGCGCACGAGCACGATCGGAACATCGCGGTAATGCGCGGTCGTGAAGAACTTGTCCGGCTCGGACTGGATCAGCGCGTCTTTCTCCTCGACGGACCCGACCCAGACGACCAGCGCCTCGGGATCTTCCCGGAGCCACGCGAACATGCGCGGCTTCGTCCGCCACGACGGACGGCGACCATACGATTCCTGCTCGAACGAGCCGGGCAGCCCGAGCGCGATCCGCCGGAGGTCATCCTCGCCGACCATCGCGTCCATGCTGCCATGCGTCGCCGTTTCCGGGTCAGTGTCTCGTTCGCGGAGACCGCCCGCCCGCTACCGATGAGTTCCGGCGGCGGTCGCGGTCTCACCTTGCGAACCGACGATTCGGAGTCTCGGACAGCGGGAACGAGAGAGGCTCCTCGAGCAACCGAACCACGGGAGGTCAAGTGATGAGCACGATCGAGTCGACAGTCGGCACGTTCGTCTGGCACGAGCAGGTCTCGTCCGATCCGAAGCAGGCGCAGGACTTCTACACGCGCCTCTTCGGCTGGGAGACCGAAGTGTTCACGCCGGGCGAGGCCGACTACACGATGATCTCGGCCGGCGGCGAAAGCCACGGCGGCTTCGGCAAGGCGATGGAGGGCGCGCCGCCGCCGCACTGGCTCAGCCACGTCCGCGTCGAGAGCGTGGACGGGACGATCGAGAAGGCGAAGGGCGCGGGCGGAACCCTCGCAGCCGGCCCGTTCGACATGGCCGAGGTCGGGCGCATGGCGATCATCGCCGACCCGCAGGGCGCCTACGTGAGCATCTACCAGCCGGCCGGCGACGACGGCCCCAACTCCGGGGGCGTCTTCGTGTGGGACGAGCTCGCGACGAGCGACGTCGACGGCGCACAGCGCTTCTACGAAGAGGTCTTCGGCTGGACGACGAACGACATGGGTGCCGAGTACGGCGGCTACCGGATCTTCAACCGTGGCGAGACCGCCGGTGAGAACGGGATCGCCGGGCTGATGGCGGTGCCCGGCCAGTCGATCCCGGCGCACTGGCAGCCCTACGTCGCGGTCGACGTCCCCGATGCGACGGCGGCGAAGGAGGCGGAGCTCGGCGGCACGGCGCTGATGGAGCCGACGGACGTGCCGAAGGTGGGGCGGATCGCCGTCCTCCGCGACCCGCAAGGGGCGACGTTCGGAATCATCAAGCCTCAGCCTGCGTCCTAGACGATTGATCGAAGGGGCTATCGGCTTGACCGGTCTTAGTGGCAGAGGTAGCTTTTACAGTGGATGCCCGAGAACGGATCTGCGGTTACAAGCTGGCCGCTTCCGGCTCGGCGGCCGCGGACGCTGGCGGAGTTCCAGGCGCGCTTTCCCGATGACGAGGCCTGCCGCCGCTACCTGGCGCAGGTGCGCTGG
>JBBRXG010000082.1:0-13678 GCA_038248655.1 Gaiellales bacterium | reverse complement strand
GGTGGGCACGAAGGCCAGCCACCCGAACCGGCGGGCGAGCAGCTGGACGTACTCCGGGAAGCGGTCGTGGACGCCGGCGAAGAAGTCGCGCTCGACGAGATCGCGTACCCGGGCGCGCCAGACCTCGGCGTCGGGGGAGGAGCCGGCCGAGGAGGGGAAGTCCGCGACGTCGTGGAACATCGAGAGGAGGACGGCGGGGCGGTCGAGCGACGAAAGCAGGAACCCGGCAGAGTGCGACATCACGCAGCGGAGCCTGGCGCGGCGGTCGGCGTCGAGCGACCAGTACCAGCCGCCGTACCACTCCCGGAGCTCGGCCGGCTCGAACAGCGAGGAGCGCTGGTCGCGTGCGACCTCGACCTCGGCAGGCAGGACGTTTGCGCGCACGACCTGCCTGAGCGAAGTCCCGGCGGTCTTCCGGATGTGCTGGACGACGACGATCGGAGCGGGCGACGGCTCGCACCCGTAGAAGGCCTCGATCATCCCGCTTCGCCGCTTGATCGACTCCGGGTAGTCCGCCGGCCGGAAGACCCTGCGCTCTCCGCGGAAGACCTGCGCCATGCGAGAAAGGCTACATCGGCGTTCGCTGGAGCACGGCCGACCACACCTGGCCGGCAACCCCTTCGGCATCGAGACCGTGAGCCGCGAGCGTCTCGTTGTTCTCGCCGCTCGTCGGCACGCTCGTGACCCCGATCTTGTGGAGGCGCGACGCCGCCTCGGGCGCCTCGGCCGCGAGGGCGGCGAGCACGGCGTCCCCCTGCCCCCCGCTGACGTAGTGGTTGTCGAGCGTGACGATCGGAGCCTCCCCGACGACCTCGGCGAGCCAGGCGCCGTCGACGTCACGGAGCCACGGCAGCGCGACGAGGCCGGCATCGACCCCGTCCTCGGCGAGCAGATCGGCGGCGTGCCACCCGGCCGAGACCATCACGGGGCCGGCGGCGACGAAGAGCAGGTCGCTTCCCTGCCTGAGCACCGTTCCCCGGCCGGGTACGAGCTCCGGGATCGGCGGCGGCTCGAAGCCGAGCGCCCAGCGCACGCTGACGAGCCGGAGGTAGACGGAGGCCGGAGCGCCCCGGACCGCCCAGTCGACGGCGGCCCGCACCTCGTCCTCGCAGAACGGCTCGATCAGCGCCATCCCCGGCACCGCCCCGAGTGCGGAGATGTCCCGCACCGACTGGTGCGAGTGGCCGGGTCCGCCGGGAACGAGGCCGGCGAGCGAGCCGACGTAGATCACCTTCGATCCCTCGGTGGCGTTGTTGTAGATCTGCTCGTTCGGCCGCGTCGACAGGAAGCAGGCGAACGAGTGGACGACCGGGAGCAGCCCGGCCAGGGCCATCGCCCCCGCCTGCGAGACCATGTCCTGCTCGGCGATCCCGCACTCGAAGAAGCGGTCGGGATAGCGCTCGCGGAAGTCGACGAGCCCGCAGTCGAGCCGGAGGTCGGCGTCGAGGACGACGAGCCGCGGCTCGCGGGCCGCCTCCTCGAGGAGCGCCTCGCCGTAGACGGGGACGAGCCGCTGGCGGACGCTCGTCGCCGGCACGTGCTCGGGCGGCTCCGCCTCCACCAGCTCGACGGGTGCGGCGCCGAGCCGCGCGAGCCGGGCGTCGAGCCGGGCCCGGATCTCCTCGACCGCGCGCTCGTACTCGTCGACGGTCGGGGCGCCGGAGTGGTAGCCGTACAGCGCGGTGTCGGTGAGCGACAGCTCGTGTGGCTCCATGAACGACACGCCGGCGCCCTTGAGCGTGTGCGCGATCACGAGCTTCGGCCGCCGCTCGTCCTCGAGCCCGGCCAGTGTCTCCGAGAACGCCTGCAGATCGTGGCCGTCGCAGCGGGTGACCGCCCACCCGAACGACGCGAGCTTCGACTCCAGGTCGCCGAGGTCGCTCACCTGCGAGACCCACGTGTCCGACTGGATGCCGTTCCGGTCGACGATCACCGTGATCTCGTGCAGGCCGCGGTTGGCGGTCGGCTGGAGCGACTCCCAGAACTGCCCCTCCTGCAGCTCTCCGTCGCCGGTGAGCACGAAGACCCGGCCCGAGCGGCCGAGCACGCGGTCGGCGAGCACGAACCCTCGCGCCTTCGAGACGCCCATCCCGAGCGAGCCGGTGCTGGTGACCACCTCGGGTGTCGCCGCCACGTCCGGATGGCCCGGCAGGCCGTCCAGCCGCCGCAGCCGGTGGATCAGCTCGAAGTCGAGCCGGCCGAGCGCGGTCAGCACCGCGTACAGCCCGGGCGAGTCGTGCCCCTTGGACGAGAAGTACCGGTCGCCCTCGCCGAGAACCTCCAGGTGGAGCCAGCTGACCACGTCCAGCGAGCTGAACGTCGTGCCCGGGTGCCCCGAGCCGGCGCGCTCGATCATGTACAGCGCGTTGAGCCGGCAGGCGTCCGCGAACGCGGCCGCCCGCTCGACGGGATCGGCGGCGAGCAGGCGCAGTCGGTCGAGCTCGGAGGCCGGAACGTACCGAAGCATCCGGAGCGTGAGCCTACCGTCTCGATGATCAGTTACCATCGCTCGTCGTTGGAGGTGCCGTGCTCACTCGCGTAAGACGCGCCCTCGAGCGGCGCCCGGCCCCGGACCCGAAGAGCTACGTCGAGCCGGAGCTGTCCGAGGGCCAGCGCGGCGTGCTGGCTGCCCTGCGCCGGGACGGCATCGCAGTGCTTCCCTTCGGCGACCTCTACGACGAGGCGCTCTGGCAGGAGCTGAAGGCGGACATGGAGGCGTTCACCGCCCGGGCGGCCGCGGCCGCCGAGAGCGGAGGCGCCGGCGGCAAGAAGGACTACCTCGTCCGTCGCTTCCCGCGCGGCCCGAGGAAGATCCCCCTCGAGCCGGCGATACTCCGCTCCGACGGCGCCTGGCTCCGGTACGCGGCCGGCGACCCGCTGCTCGACGTCGTCAACTCGTACCGCGGCGTGAAGACGAAGCTCGTCGACTTCGACCAGTGGTACACGATCCCGGTCGGCGACGACCACGGCCGGGTCGCCTCCCAGCAGTGGCACCGCGATCCCGAGGACCAGCATGTCGTCAAGGTCTTCCTCTACTTCTCGGACGTGGACGAGGACGCCGGCCCCTTCGAGTACGTGCGCCGGAGCGCCACCGGGTCCGAGTACGGAGACCTCTGGGCGTGGGGCGAGGGCACGCGCTACCCGCCGACCGAGGAGCTGGAGCGGGCGATCCCCGAGGCGGAGCGGATGCTCGCCACGGGCCCGGCCGGGACGCTCGTCCTCTGCGACACCAGCGGCTTCCACCGTGGCGGGTACGCCCGCAGCAAGCCGCGCGTGCTCGCGACCCAGACGTACATCAACCGCAAGGTGACGGCGGAGAACCAGCGGCGGAAGTTCCAGGTCGACTGGCGCGGCGACGGCCTGTCGGAGCAGGCTCGCTTTGCGCTGAGTTGACGACGATGCGGCGCCTGTTCGAACGGCAGCGCACAGCGGTCGAGGAGCTCGCGCCCCCGCTCGACCCGTTTGTCGCACCCGAGCTGAACGACGTCCAGCGGCGGGTCCTCGACGATCTGCGCGGGCGCGGCATCGCCACGTCCGGCTTCGACGACCTCGTCGGAGACGACGCGCTCTGGGCCGAGCTCCGGGCGGACATAGACGCCTTCGCCGCGCGCGCCGTCGCCCAGGTGCCCGCCGACCTGGCGAGGCCCGAGCACAAGGACCAGTTCCTGGTCCGGCGGTTCCGTCCGCCCAAGCGAGGCGCGCCGATGGAGGAGGCACGGCTCGCCAGCAACGGTCCCTGGCTTCGCTTCGCGGCCGGCGACGCCCTGCTCGGCGTGGTCAACGCCTACCGTGGGATGTACACCAAGCTCGTCGACTTCGACCACTGGTACACGGTCCCGTTCCCGGAGAGCTACGAGCGGGTCAAGTCGCAGCAGTGGCACCGCGACCCGGAGGACCAGCACGTCGTCAAGGTCTTCCTCTACTTCTCGGACGTGGACGAGGACGCGGGGCCGTTCGAGTACGTGCCCGGCAGCACGCCCGGCGGGCCGTACGGCGCGCTCTTCCCCTGGGGAGAGACGGACTCCTGGTATCCGCCGGTCGAGGAGTTCGAGCGGCAGGTGCCGGAGTCCGACCATCTGCTCGTGACCGCACCCGCGGGAACCATCGTGATCTGCGACACGAGCGGCTTCCATCGCGGCGGCTACGCGCGCGCGAAGCCCCGGATCCTCTCCACCCACACCTACGTCTCCCCCGGCTCGACGTGGGGCCGGCGCTTCGAGGTCGACTGGCAGGGTGACGGGCTCTCGCCGGCGGCGGCCTTCGCCCTGCGCTAGCGCCGGGCGACCCGCTATCCTCACCGCGGCTCTCGACGATGGCATCCATTCGAGACAGACTCAGCTTCATGGCGGGTTCCCGCGACGGGCTCGCGCCGGTGCAGGAGCGGGTGCTCGGCGAGCTCCGGACACGTGGGATCTCGCTCGTCTCCTGGGACGAGCTGATCGGCGACGGCGACCTGTGGCAGCGCCTGGAGACCGAGATGGACGCCTTCGTGCGCTCGGCGACCGAGCAGCTCGAGGCCGGACGGGTCGACGAGCGAAAGGACTACCTCATCCGCGGGATGCCGCACGGCACCGGGGTGAAAGGGGCGCTGAAGGCGGACGGCCCCTGGATCGAGCTCGGGGTCGGCGACGCGGTGCTCGGGGTCGTGAACGCCTACCGGGGCTTCGAGACGAAGCTGTACGACTTCGACCAGTGGTACACGATCCCGCTCGGCGGGGACCGCGAGCGGATCGTCTCCCAGCAATGGCACCGTGACCCGCTGGAGCCGCACATCGTCAAGCTCTTCCTCTACTTCAACGACGTCGACGAGGAGGCCGGCCCCTTCGAGTACATCCCCGAAAGCGTCGAGGGCGCCAAGTACGGCCACCTCTGGCCGCTCGTGCAGGGCGAGTCGCGCTACCCCCCGCCGGGCGCCGTCGAGGAGGCGGTTCCGGCGTCGGAGCGGATACTCGCCGCCGGCCCGGCCGGCACGTTGATCTTCTGCGATACGGGCGGATTTCACCGCGGCGGTTATGCGATCAGCAAGCCGCGCATCCTCGCGACCTTCACGTACGTCAGTCCCGACAGCACGAACGTGACGAAGAAGCGGCGCTTCAAGGTCGAGGGCGACAACCCCGCGCTCTCCGCGAGAGCTCGGTTCGCGCTTACCTGACCGGCCTCGACCACTGGCCGCGCGCCCACTTGAGCAGGCGGTCGTACAGCGCCCGCGCCCGCCGCTCGATGTAGGCGACGTCGTCGTCGTCGAGCTCCGCCTGCGCGCGCTCGAGCGGCTTCGTCGAGATCTCTGTGGCGACGTCGCCGAAGCTCGTGTTTGCCGCGATCGGCAGACCGTTGAAGGTCGGCTCGAGCAGCCCCGGCACGACCTCGATCCCCAGCCAGCCCGCCAGGTTGCGAACCGTCTCCTCCGGCCGCAGCAGCAGGTCTTCGAACGAGAGGATGCAGAGCCGGCCGAGGGCCTTCTTCCGCCATTTGATCGTCCCGACCGCGACGCGGCACCAGTGATCGATCGCCTGCTCGCGATTCTGCCAGCGCTCCTCCCAGCGGCGGGCGGACGCGTACCAGCTCCACGGGTCGCGCACGATCGAGATCACGCGCCCGTCCGGGTGGAGCGCGGGAAAGCGCGCCCGCCTGGCAGCCCCCCGCGCGACTCCCGGCTCGAAACCGACCACCCAGCGCTTCGTCTCGCCGCGGAGGTTCCGGTTGTCCAGCCACGCGTTGAGGTACGCGGTCAGGTAGCAACGCAGAAGCTCGCGGTTGCCGGGCGGCCGATCGAGCCGCCCGACGAGCTCGTCGAAGACCGCGCGTTGCAGCCCGGGCGGCAGCAGGAACGAGAACCGCTCCTCCTCCCGGAGGACGTCCCGCTTGGGCTGGCGGTACCCGGACCGGAACCGCTCGGCGAGCTTCGGGTCGTAGAACGCGGCCCAGGCGCGCTCGGCGTCCCCGAGCGGGTACTTCAGCGCCTCGTCGACGCCGCGCATCTGGAACGGGACGACGTGGCACTCCGGGTGCCCGTCGAGCAGGCGGAGCAGGAGGGTGCCCCCGGACCGCTGGGCCTGGGTGATCAGCACGAGCGGCTGGTCCACGGGGACGACGCCCTCCAGCCGTGCTTCCAAGAGGTGCCGGTACTCGGCCGCGACCGCCAGCGGGCCGAGACGGAAGGACCGGGTCGTCCTCCGTCGCCGGCGCCGGTTCGCCAGCCCGGAGAGCCGCGACCGCCACGGCTCGGGGGGCCGCTCGGGGCTCATCCCGGTCTGGCGACGAGGGCGACGTCGAGCGCCCGCCGGTGGAGCGGCCCGAGCTCCTCCTCGACGACTGCGGCGTCCTCGGCGGAAAGCTCGGCCCCGCGGGTCGCCGGCCCGGCGATGATCCCGGCCTGCTCGACGGGGAAGCTCGAGTTCGCCTTCATCGGCACCCCGTTCCAGGTGGGAACGAAGAGCGCGGGCGTGCACTCGATGCCGAGGAAGCCGGCGAGAGCGGCCATCGTCCCGGGCGTGTCGCCGACGAGCGACTCGAAGGAGACGATCGCCACCGAGTCCGTGCTCTGCTCGTGGAGGGCCAGGGCCGCCTCCACCGTCTCGCGCCAGAAGCGCACCGCCACCTCGCGGTCGGCGTAGCGACGGTTGCGGCGCGAGGCGGAGACGATCCAGCCGGCGGGATCCCGGACCACCGAGACGAGCCGGCCGTCCGGGTACAGCTCGCGGAAGCACCGCAGGCGGTCCGGGCGCACGATCGCGGACGGCTCGAAGCCCGTCACCCAGCGCTGCCGCTCGGTCGGGTGCAGTCCGCAGTAGTCGAGCCAGGCGTTGAAGTACGCGGTCAGGTAGCAGTCGACGACGCCGCGGTCGGTGTCGGGGCGCAGCTCCGCGAGGCGGAGCTCGAACAGCTGCCGGTGCAGGAGCGGCGGCAGCAGGAAGGGATGCCACGAGCCGTCGCCGCTCAGCCGGCGGCCCTTGGCCTGCCTGAGCCCCTCGGCGAACCAGACGGGAAGTCGGTGGTCGGCGAGCACCGACCAGGCGCCGTCGGCGCCTGGCGGGAGCGGCAGGCCGGTCGGGAGCAGGCTGCCGAGCTCGTGTCCGATCGCGTGGCAGGCCGGATGCCCGTCGAAGAGGCGCATCAGCAGCGTGCCGCCCGACCTAGGGGCCTGCGTGATCAGCACGAGCGGCTGGTCGACCGTCACCGCCTCCCGCGCCCGCGTCGTCAGCACCTGCCGGTACTCGCGCGCGGCCTCGCCCTCGTCCCAGTCGACGACCGCCGAGCGGACGACGGGCTCTCTCGGCGCGACCGTGACCTCCACGCGCTTCAGCACCCGCTCGAGCCTCCGGGCGGCGGCGCGCAGGGCGCGGGCCGCGCGCAGGTCGCGACCCTCGTGCTCCGCCAGCCGCAGGAGGGCCGACACGCTCGACCGCCGGACGTTCCGAACCGCGCGGCGCCGGCGCCTGACGCGCAGGCGCTCGGCCTTGGAGGCGGTGGAGACCCGCTGCACCAGCGGACCCGATCTCACGTGCCCACCGGGCGCGCGCCCCGGTCGGCGTGCACGCGGACGGCGGGCAGGCTCCCCTCGCCGCGGGCGAGCAGCGTCTCGGCCCGCTCGACGTCCTCGGGATAGTCGATCGAGAAGCCCTCGGTGCCCTCGGTGACAAACGGGGCGATTCGCGGGCCGGCGATCTCGGGCCGCTCGCCCTGGAGCACCCGGAGCCACGCGATCTCGAGGCTCGAGTTCTGGACGTAGACGGACGGAAGCGTCTTCGTCTGGCTCGAGTACGTCGGCACGGCCCGGTCGTCCTGGGGCAGGAGCGGCGTCATCACGTCGCCGTCGAGCGTCCACATCTTGCCCGGGTGCTGGCGGACAGGCTCGACCGCGCGGATCGAGTCGACCCGGTCGCCGAGCGCGAGCAGGCGATCCCAGGCGCGCCGGATCGTCGCAGCGGTACGGAAGGGGCTCGTTGGGCGCAGGATCGAGAACAGCTCGAAGCTCCGCCCGTCCCGCTCGAGCACGTCGATCGTGTGCAGGACCCAGTCGAGGTCGGGCGACGAGGACCCCGCCAGCTCGACGGGACGCAGGCCCGGCACCTCGGCGCCGTACCGACGCGCGACCTCGGCGATCTCCTCCGAGTCGGTGGAGACGACGACCGCGTCGAACAGCTCGCACTCGCGCGCCGCCGCGATCGAGTACGCGATCAGCGGATGACCGGCCAGCGGGAGGACGTTCTTCCCGGGAACGCGCTCGGAGCCCGACCGGCCCGGAACGAGCGCGACCGCGGCGAGGCCCACTACACGGCCTCCGGGTCGTGCGTGACGTAGACGGTCTTCCAGTCGGAGTAGACGTCGAGCGCCTCGGTGCCCGGCTCCCGCCAGCCGGTGCCGGAGTCGCGCTCGCCGCCGAAGGGGACGTGCGGCTCGAAGCCGTAGGTCGGTCCGTTCACCTGCACGCCGCCCGCGACGACGCCACGGACGAACTCCTGGGCGCGGTGCACGCTCGACGTCCAGATCGCCGCCGTCAGCCCGTACGGGCTGGCGTTGGCGACGCGCAGCGCCTCCTCGAAATCGCGGACGCGGTGCAGCGTCGTGATCGGGCCGAACAGCTCGGTGCGGGAGATCTCGGAATCGGCCGCCGCTCCCTCGACGATCGTCGGCGCCAGGTAGAAGCCCGGCATCGGCAGCCGCTCGCCGCCGGTCAGCACGGTCGCGCCCGCCTCCTTCGCCCGCTCGACTGCGGCCAGCATGCTCTCGAGCTGGCGCTCGTTGATCACCGGACCGAAGTCGTGCTCGTCGCCCGGCCCGACCTCCTGCGCCTCCGCCGCCTCGACCAGGAGGTCGCGGAAGCGCTCGTAGACCGTGTCGAAGACGATCAGGCGCGAGCCCGCCGCGCAGCGCTGGCCCGCGTTCGAGAAGGCCGAGAGCGCCGCCGTCCGGGCCGCCTGCTCGAGGTTCGCGTCGTCGCAGACGACGAGCGGGTTCTTCCCGCCCAGCTCGAGGCACACCTTCGCCAGCCGCTCGCCGGCGACGCGCGCGATCATCCGGCCGACCGCGGTCGAGCCGGTGAACGAGACGACGGCGACGCGGCGGTCCTCGACGAGCGGCTGCCCGGCTTCCTGGCCGTACCCCTGGACGACGTTCAGCACCCCGGCCGGCACGCCGGCCTCGGCCGCTAGGCGCGCGAAGACGATCGCGGTCTCGGGGGCGTCCTCGGAGGCCTTCAGCACGGCGCCGTTCCCGCAGAGGAGCGCCGGGAAGACCTTCCAGGCGACGTTCGCGATCGGCGTGTTGGCGGCGATGATCAGGCCGGCGACGCCGAGGGGCTGGCGGACGGTCATCGCCTGGCGGTTCGGCACCGCGCTGGGCATCGTCCGGCCGTAGAAGCGGCGCCCCTCCCCGGCGACGAAGTAGCCGAGCTCGATCGCGCCGTCGGTCTCGCCGGCGGCGTCCCGGGGAGACTTGCCGGTCTCCTCGGCCACGACCCTGGCAACCTCCTCCTGGTCGCCCTCGAGGAGCTGCGCGACCCGCCGGAGGATGCGCCCCCGCTCCTCCACCGTCCGGGCCGCCCAGCCCGGCTGCGCCGCGGCGGCGGCCTCGATCGCCACCCCGGTGTCGGCGGCGTCCGAGCGGGCGACGACGCTCAGCAGCGCACCGGTCGCCGGCGCGAGCTTCTCGAAGGTGGCGCCACTCGCCGCCGGCCGCTCCTCGCCGGCGATCATGTTGCCAACCGTCCTCACGTCGATCGCGATGCTCACGGGACGAATCCTCGCTTCGGGTTCTGGGGTACGAGCCGCCGGCGGCCGATCAGATGATGGTATCGGTCGGGGTCGTAGACCACCCGCTCGGGCGCGTTCGGCTTCGGCTTCGCCGCCGGCTCGCCCTCGCCGATCCACTGGTCGTGGGCCCAGCGCAGGATCCAGGGCTCGTGGACCCAGTAGTGGCGCTCCAACAGCTCGCGCAGGCTCCGCAGATCGGGGTTGCCGACCGAGCGGTCGCGGTTGAGGCTGTAGAGGTAGGGAACGCCGAGCGCCCCGAGCCGGTCGAGATCGGCGGCCAGCCGGTGCGCCGGCAACGCCTCGAGCGACCCGCTACCGACCGCGAGGTCGATCCCCTCCAGCGGCACTGAGGCGGCGTCCTCCTCGTCGACGAACACGAAGTCGGCCCCGCCAAGCCGTGCGGGATCGGCGCCGGCGCTCCAGAACACCGCCCGCGCGTCCGGAAACGCGGTCAGCAGGTAGACGGCGGAGACGAGGAAGCGCTCCGGCCGGTCGACGATCGCGTACGAGATCCCCGGGAGGAGCGACTTCAGGTGGTAGGCGAACCCGCCCCACCCGGCGCCGATCTCGAGCACCGTCCCTTCCGGCGCAATCTCCGGGAGCACCTCCGCGCGCCCGAGCGCGATCAGCGCCTCGGAGAAGCGCAGCGTGTCGGCGTTGACGAGACCGCCGTCGGTCTCGAAGCCGAACCCGCCCAGCAGCCGCGGCTCGTAGACGACGCTGCCGACCCGCTCGAGTGCGACGAGCTTCCGCGTGTGCCTGCGCCTCGCCTCCTCGGCGCCGGGCTCGTAGCCCTCGGGAGAGACGCCTCCGACCCGGTGGGCCTGCCGCCGGAGGGCGGCCACGGTGGACGGCGAGGCATCGAGCAGATCGCCGAGGTCGTCTGCCCCGCCCGGGCGGGCGGCGAGCATCCGCAGCACCTCGTCCCGGACGCGCTCGTAGGCCGCGAACGCCCCCTCGTCGCGCGGGTCCGGGGCGGGAGGGGGAGCGGACGCGGGCCCGGCGCGTGGAGCGGGAGCCGATCGGCCCGGCGACTCCCTTCGCTTCTCGCCGTCCGTCCGCAGGCGCCGGAGCAGCGCGACCGGGTCGGGCAGGGCGGCGCCGCGGGCTCGCAGCTTCGCGCGGCGCAGTCGGCGAAACGCACGGCGAGCCTGCTTGCGCGCGCGGGCGCGCCGGGCGCACTCGGCCAGGTAGACCCAGCAGACCCGGACCGGGCCAGCGGCTCGTTGCCGGGAGCGGGCGAGCACGACCGCGTGCATCAGCCACCACGGGGCGTGCGCCCAGAGCGGGACACCCTCCGGGAAGAAGGCTCGGCGCTGCCGGTCGACCGACATGACCACACCGAAGCGGTAGCGCCGGTACCAGAGCCGGCGGGGCACCTGCCGGAACTCGCCCGCGAGCGCCATCCTCGCGACGTACAGGTTGTCCGGGAGGACGACGAGCGGGAACGGGCCCGCGCGCCGGACCGCGTCCGCCCGGAAGAGGCCGTAGATCGTCCCGCCGAAGGTCGCGTGGCGGATCGTCTGCCGCAGGCGCTCGAGCGGATCGGCGACGCCCGCCGTGTCGAACACGGTCTCGTTCACTGGAAACTCCGCGCCGGAGTCGTCCATCTTGACCGACTGCGGATAGGCGAGCACCGCCTCCGGGTGCGCCTCCAGCTCGGCGGCCAGCGCCTCCAGCCAGCGGGGGTGCCACACGTCGTGGTCGCTCGCCCAGGCGAAGTAGCGGGCGTCCGGGAACCGCTCGACCGCGAGCTCGACTGCCCGCCGCCAGTTGCGCACGAGCCCGAGCGTCCGCTCGTTGCGCTCGTAGGAGACCCTGCCGTCGAGCGCCGCGTAGCGCCTGGTGATCGACTCGGTCCCGTCGGTCGAGTCGTCGTCGACGACGATCACCGCGAGGTCCCGCCGCGTCTGGGCGATCAGCGACTCGAGCGCTTCCGCGAGGTGCTCCTCCCCGTTGTAGGCGGGGAGGCCGAACACGACGATCGGAGGGGAGACGTCCACGTCAGCAGAGGCCGCGGGACGAGCGCGTCGAGGGCAATTCCGGACGGAGCCGCCGTCGGCCCACCAGGTGGCGGTAGCGACCGGCGGCGCGCGGCACCGGGCCCGTGCTCGGGTCCGGCTTCCTCCCGTCCCCGGCGCCGGCGGGAAGCCAGACGTCGTGGAGCCGGTAGTGGACGCCGAGCGCTTGCCGCAGCGCGTCGGTCTCGCGGTCGAGGCTGTAGAGCGTGGGCACGCCGAGCTCGTGCAGCCGACCGACCACGGTCTCGACGGCCTCGGCCGACAGGCGATCCAGCGCGCCGACGCTGACCGCCAGATCGGCACCATCGCCGAGCTGCTCGGGCGTCTCCGCCCGCTCCCAGACGAGCTCGGGGTAGCGTCGGTACAGCTCCTCCGCCAGTCCGCTCGCGCCACCGAGCTCGACCACGGCCGCGCCGGGGCGAGCGAGGTCGTCGAGGACCTCGGCACGCTCGAGCGCGAGGAGGCTGTCCTCCGGCCGCGCCCAGTGGCCGCTGGAGACGGCGCGCGCAGGAGGAGGCACGGATGAGGGCTCCCGCAGTCCGGCCCGCTCCAGCGCCGTGCGCGCGAGCCCGCGGAAGCGGCGCGTCCACTCCCGCCGCCGCCAGCGACGCCTTCTCCCCACGCGCTCGCGCCGGCTCGTGTGCGCGTTGCGCACCGACTCGAGGAGGAGCGCCGCCACGAGGCCGGTCCGGCCCCGGCGGCCCGCGAGCGAGCGGCCGAGCAGGAGCGGGTGCGCGGCCCACCACGGAGCGCGTGCGCGCAGCGGGACGCCGTCCGGGAAGAACGCGCGACGCTGGCGCCGATTCGACATCGCCACTCCCGGCCGGTAGCGGCGGTACCAGAGCCGGCGGCGGACCTGCCGGAACTCGCCCTCGAGCGAGAGGCGGACGAGGTAGAGGCGGTCGGGCAGCACGACCAGCGGGAAGGGTCCGCAGCGCACGAGCGCGTCCCGCCGGAACAGGCCGTAGATCATTTCTCCGGGCGCCGCCGCCGTCCGCGCGACGCGGCGCAGGCGGTCGCCAGGGACGGCGACGCCTGTGGTGTCGAAGAGCGCCTCCCGGCCGGGATACTCGGCGCCGGCGCCGTCGATGCGGACTGCAAGCGGGTAGGCGAGCACCGCCTCTGGGTGCGCCTCCAGCTCGGCGGCCAGCGCCTCCAGCCAGCGCGGATGCCACACGTCGTGGTCGCTCGCCCAGGCGAAGTGGCGGGCGTGCGGGAACCGCTCGACCGCGAGCTCGAGCACCCGGCGCCAGTTGCGCACGAGCCCGAGCGTCCGCTCGTTGCGCTCGTAGGAGACCCGCCGGTCGAACGTGGCGTAGGCACGCGCCACCTCCTCCGTCCGGTCCGTGGAAGCGTCGTCGAGCACGATCACGGCGAGATCGTCCCGCGTCTGCGTGAGCAGAGACTCGAGCGCGTCGGCCAAGTGGCGCTCGCCGTCGAAGGCGGCGAGGCCGAAGACGGTGGTCGGAGTCGACGGCACGTCCCGGCTACGCGCCGTGACCGCTCACGGCGTCCGGCGCCGTCTGCCGCGCCGCCGGGCCGACGGCGTCCTCACCACAGCGAGTAGACGGTCGGGTCGCCCTCGTCGGCCGCCTCCTCGTCGGGCTCGAGGCCCTCCTCCTCCGTCGCGGCGCCCTCCTCCGGAAGCGCCCCTCGGCGCAGCGCTCGTCGGCCGCCTGCTCGCGGCCCCGCGCGGAGCCAGTCAAGAAGCGACACGAGCCACCACCTCGGCAAGTATCGCAGCCGCCGCAGCGTGCCCACGGTCGGTCATGTGCACCCGATGCTCAGACTAAGCGCCTGTCAGGGATCAAGTCGCGGTTTGATCGTGTAGTTCCACTCGGGGTGGAAGTGGTGGCCCTCGAGGTTGACGGCCGCCAGCTCGGCGTCTGAGACTTTGACGTCTTT
>JBBRXG010000081.1:0-14100 GCA_038248655.1 Gaiellales bacterium | reverse complement strand
GAGGTTGTCCCGTAGCTCGTAGAATTTGAGGTGGCGGTCCTCCCGCCTCGTCCGGTCGCGCGGCGACCGTGGCGAGTGCAGAAGTCGTCGATCGAGACAGGAGGAACCGCCGTGAGAACCGTATCGCTGGAGCAGGTCGGACAGGAGGGGCTGGCTTTGCCGCCGCGGGTGCAGGAAGCGCTCGGCGAGCTGGTCGGCTCGGCGAAGGAGGGGCTGCTCGCGTTGAGCGTCGGCGTCGGCCTCGGCGTGCTCGCAGAGTTGCTCGAGGAAGAGGTCGTCGACGTCGTCGGTCCGAAGGGCAAGCACATCCCGGAGCGCAGGGCCGTGCGTCACGGGCACGAGCCGGGCGAGGTGACGCTCGGCGGCCGGCGCATTGGAGTGGAGCGGCCGCGGGTGCGGAGCGCGGATGGCCGCGAGGAGGTGCAGCTGAAGACGTACGAGTACTTCGCCGACCGGGATCCGCTGTCGCGGTCGATGCTGGAGCGGATGCTCGCCGGCGTCTCGACGCGCCGCTACCGCAGGACGCAGGAGCCGGTCGGTGCTGAGGTCGAGCAGACGGCGCGGTCGACGTCGAAGTCCTCGGTGTCGCGCACGTTCGTCGAACGAACCCGGCACTCGCTGACCGAGCTGATGGGGCGCCGCCTCGACGACGTGCGCTTGGCGGTGATGATGGTCGACGGGCTGGAGCTGCAGGGTCGCTGCTGCGTGGTCGCGCTCGGGATCACCACGGAGGGCGTCAAGATCCCGCTCGGGCTCTGGGAAGGCAGCACCGAGAATGCGACCGTCGCGACGGCGCTGCTCTCCGACCTGGTCGAGCGTGGCCTCGACCCCGAACAGGGGATCCTCTTCGTGATCGACGGCGCCAAGGCGCTCAGGAAGGCGATCCGCACCGTCTTCGGCGACGCACCGGTCCAGAGGTGCGCGCGGCACAAGGAGCGAAACGTCACCGACCATCTCCCCGAGCGCGAGCGGCTGGCCGTGAAGCAGCGGCTGCGCAGGGCGTGGGCGCACGACGACTACGACCGAGCGCTCGGCCAGCTGCGAGCGCTCGCCCGCGAGCTCGACCGCAGCTACCCAGGCGCGGCCGCCTCGCTGCGCGAAGGACTCGAGGAGACGCTGACGCTCACCCGCCTCGGCGTCACCGGCAACCTGAAGCGCACGCTCGAGAGCACGAACCCGTGCGAGTCGATGATCGAGATCGTCCGCCGCACCCAACGCAACGTGAAGCGCTGGTCGTCCGGAGAGATGGCGCTGCGCTGGACCGCCGCCGGCATGCTCGAAGCCGAACGGCAGTTTCGGAAGATCATCGGCTACCGCGACCTCGCCACCCTCGTCGTCGCGATCGAACGCGACCACGACCGCCGCCCTCACACGGACGCGGCTCACACCTCAAGCAAGGAGGCGACTATCCTCGTCAATGCCTGACCGTCACACCGGGACCGCCGCCGAAGATCCACGGCGCGCGGGACATCCTCCGGATCCGCGCAAGCGGGGCGAGCGGCAGCTCTCGGTCTTTCGATCGTGGGAGTTCGATGCAGCTGTTGCCGTGCTCTTCGATGACGAGTTCCGAGTCTGGCGAGCGGCGCGCCTGCCGATCGAGACTTTCCAGGCCGCCGCGAAGTTTGTCGAGCACGTCAGCGGATACCGGGTCTTCGCGACGGACGACTTGCTAGACCGCGGCGAGGACTGGACCGAGCGATTGCGAGCCGCGGCTGAGTGAGGGACGCGGCGCGGGGCCTCGTCCATTGAGGTCGCAATCTGCGATCTCAAAATGGCGCCGCGTGCGGGACGGCAGAACCCCAGCGCCGCGAACACTCGTCGTACGCTTATCAGGTGTCAGTGACGCTCCGAAAACCCAAGTCGTAGCCGCAACCCTGCTGGTCCCCCGAACGGCGCAGTGGCGTTCAATCCGAGCGAGTGGTACGCCTTCGGCGACCATAGCCCGATTGTCGCCACCTTCGAGGACTGAGAGCCCGAGCATGAACGACGAAGAGCAGGTCCTTCAAGCAAGAACCCCAGCGGCACCGGCGGACGCTGGAGAAACTCCAGTTGAGAAGCTCGAAGCCCTGGGAGTTCGGGGAATCCTCTGGCAACTTGCCCGGGATGGCCAGATCATCGACGTGCGTTGCGAGATGCCCCAGTGCTACTGCTTCCGGGGTCGTAGCTACTTCGAGCCGAGATCGGGGCGTTCCGATTGGTCGCTGACGGCCGACCACTATCCGAGGCTCAAGATGCACGGAGGTCACCTCACCCCCGACAACGTCCGGCTCGCGCATCGGGTCTGCAACCAACGTGACTACCTGTGGCGTGTGAGGATCAACGCGATGCTCGGGAGGCGGATGGCGCTGGAGGAGATCGCCGAGCAGCTGAACGTGAAGAAGGTTCCGACGATTCACGGCACGAACAGATGGACAGCTGCATCTGTTCGGAAGGCATTCGTTTCCTAGAAGCGCCTTTCGACCGGGCCGGTGGGCCGTAGACACGAGCGACACGCAATTCGGTCGTTGCGTAGACCCGGTCGCGGCGACAGGCATCGGCGGCTTGGTAGTCGGCCGTCGTAGGCATCCCTGTGACAGAGGGCGGAGGATGGCTCACCTACCTCGAGGCCGGGCGCGCCGCCGTGGAAGTACCCACTCACCGGAGCACGAGGCGTTGCGCGAAAGAGTCCAGAAACGCCAAGTCCTGCGAACCCGAAGGCCCACAGGACTTGACGAAACGACTCTCTCACGTCCCGCGGCGGCGTGTCAACTAAGCCGCTTTCTGAGCCCGAGCGTGCCCTGCCGTTCGCTTCGCGCGGGGCTTCGCCTCTCGGTTCGTCCGCTCGGCAGTCGTCGACCCTGCGAGATCGTCGGCAAGCGTGTAGGTGGCCTTGTCGACTCGCTTGAACGAACCTCCCGGCTTCGAGCCGACGGCGAGCAGCGCTGCAACCGTCGCTTCGGGAGTCTTGCCCTTCAGGCCTGAACTGCGACCGGAGTCGATCACGCGCTTCGTGATCTCCTTCGTGTGCAGTGGCTCGCCCGCCGCTCGAAGCACGTCGATTGCGACCTGCTTCGCCGACTCGGCTCGCATACGCTTTCCTTGCATCGGAGTTCTTTCCGGTGCCCGGGCCAGGGCGTTCCAGCGCCGCTGGCCCATTCTGATCGCCGTCGAACATAGCTCGATCTTTGCGTGCGCGCTCCCCATGGAGGACAAGCCGGCGAAGTTTCCACCCCCGTTTTTGCAAAACGCTTTCCACACCGGGACATGCTGAGAGAAGGGGAGGTGCGTCGGAAAGAAAAGACGAAAAGACCCCGCTTTGCGGGGCCTTTGCAGAGCCCTCTGACGGACTCGAACCGTCGACCCCCTCCTTACCATGGAGGTGCTCTACCAACTGAGCTAAGAGGGCGCGCGGGTCAGTGTAGCCGGGCACTGCCGCGGCCACTCTTCCGGCATCGCCTGATGCGCGCTGGACGCTGCCGCGTGCCGCCGTAGGTGACCTGCGGCGTGGGCGGGTTGTGAGTACCGGAAACGCGCAACCCGAAAGGAGCAGACGATGAGGATCTGCTTTCCCGCACCCGCAACGATCATCGCCAGCGTGCGCTGCTCGCCGCGCTGAGGGCACCGCAGCCGCAGGGGCGTGCAACACCTGCGCGTAGGTCGGCGCCGTGGCTGTCGTACGATTTGTCTCGTGGCCTATGACGCGGAGCTCGCCGCCCGGATACGCGACCTCGTCGGCGGCGAGCCCGATCTGACCGAGAAGAAGATGTTCGGCGGACTCGCCTTCCTCATCGGCGGGAACATGGCCGTCGCCGCGAGCGGGCAAGGCGGATTGCTTGTTCGAGTTGATCCACTTCAATCGGACACGCTCGTGGCGACGACGAAGGCCCGCCTGATGGAGATGCGCGGACGGCAGATGCAGGGGTGGTTGCGCGTCGATTCGGATCAGGTGGGCACGAGGAACGAGCTCGCAAAGTGGGTGGGAGCTGGGCACGACCTACGCCCGCTCGCTACCCGCCAGGGGCTAGCGGACGCTGAACGGATCGCCTCGCTGGATCGAGACCTACGCTGGACAACGGTTTCGGAAGAGCACGACGAAATGGTCTCGATGAGGGCGCGGCTCGAGCAAGGCGTCTGGCGGCGCTTGCGTCGATGGCCGGGTACGCGCACGCGCGCGTGAGGCGCTCGACGCTGCCGGGCGCGGCCAAGCAGGGATGGGCTGTGCTCGCGTCGGTCAGCTCGGCTCGTCTGCATGCGGGTGAAGGAGCGGTCGGCGCGAGAGCGCGCGCCCGGCGATCCCGATCGCGAACATGCCGAGGCCGGCGAGCGCCGCTGCCGGCGGTAACGTGGCGACGAGGACGATGCAGGCGAGGAATCCCGCCACGTTGAGCGCCCGTGGCCAGCGCCGATCCTCGGGTGGCTGGGTGAAGGCAGAGGCGTTGGCGATCGCGTAGTAGACGAGGACGCCGAAGGAGGAGAAGCCGATCGCGCTGCGCAGGTCGGTGGTCAAGACGAGGATGGCGACCACGGTCGCGACCGCCAGTTCCGCGCGGACCGGCACGTGGTGGCGGGGATGGACGGATTCCAGCCAGCGCGGCAGGTCACCGTTGCGGGCCATCGCCAGCGATGTCCGGCCGATCCCGGCGGTCAGCGCGAGCAGCGAACCGAGGCTCGCGATCGCGGCACCGATCCGCACCACCGGCTGCGCCCAGTCCGCGCCGGCCGCGCCCGCGGCGGCGGCGAGTGGCGCCGCGCTCGCGGCGAGCCGCGCCGGGCCTGCCGCCGTCAGAGCAGCGAGGCCGACCAGCAGGTAGAGACAGACGACGATGCCGAGCGCGAGCGAGATCGCGCGCGGGATCGTCCGCGCGGGATCGCGCACCTCCTCGCCGAGCGTCGCGATCCGTGCGTAGCCGGCGAAGGCGAAGAAGAGCAACCCCGCGGCCTGCAGGATCCCGTAGGCGCCGCCGCTTCCGAGCGAGGAGAATCCGCCGAGGTTGCTGACGCGGGTTCCGCCGCTGGACGCGAGCGCGACGACGACCACGACGAGTGCGAGCAGCGCGCCGGCGACCAGCAGGCGCGCCAGCCGGGCCGTCCGCGAGATGCCGCGGCAGTTCGCGGTTGTCAGCGCCGCCACCGCGGCGAGTGCCGCCAGTCGACGCGGCCAGCCTCCTCCCGGAACGGCATAGGCGGCGAAGGTGAGCGCCATCGCCGCGCACGAGGCCGTCTTCCCGATGACGAAGCCCCAGCCGGCGAGGAAGCCCCACCACTCGCCGAGCCGCTCGCGCCCGTAGACGTAGGTTCCGCCTGAGCTCGGATAGCGGGCAGCGAGCTGCGCCGACGCGACACCGTTGCAGTAGGCGACCCCGGCCGCGAGCGCCAGCCCGACGAGCAGCCCGCTGCCGGCCGCCGCCGCCGCGGGGGCGAAGGCCGAGAAGACACCGGCACCGATCATCGAGCCGAGGCCGATCGTGACGGCATCGGCCACTCCGAGACGGCGAACGAGCTGCCCGCTCTCGGTCACAGCGCCGCTGCGACGCGCTCGGCGGCCGCGACGAGCTCTGCGTCGGAAACGTTGGGGAGCACGTCCTCCCAGAGCGGCAGCATCATCCCGGACGCCTCGATCATTCCGAGCGGTCGCGGGATGAACCAGACGTGGAAATGTGCGCCCCCGTCGCCCCAGCGGTAGAGGTGCACGCGCGCGAAGCCGCCGAGCGACAGGATCGCGCGCTCGACCCGCGCCGCGAGCCGGCCGAAGTCCGCCTGTAGGGGCTCCGGCAGGTCAGAGAACGAGTCGGCATGGACGCGGCTCGCGACCCAGACCGCGCCCGGCAGGCTGCCGTTCGTCGGCGGGTGCAGCGTCCAGTGCTCATCCGACCACACGGCCGCCGTGGTCGCGCTCCCGCAGATCCGGCAGGGCGGCCCGCCGGGCTCGCCTCTCCGCGGCGGCTCGGGAATCTGCAGTTCAGCCGGCTCGCGCGGGACGAGCGGCTCCAGAAACGGCAGTGTCATCGTCCCTCCTTTTCCTCGTCGGCGGTCCGGCTGTCGGGGCTGGCCCGCCGATTCCGTGCAGAACCAGGGAGACCACGCTCGAGCGCGCCTTCGCCGCCTCCCAGCCGTGCCGGGCGCGAAGGTGCACGTATGTCCACGCGACCGCGTTGAAGACGAGGTCGGCGGTCTCGACCGCGTCCTCGATCGGCGGCAGCGAGCCGTCGTCGGCGCCCTCGCGCAGGAACCTGATCAGCGGGTGCAGGTAGTGGGGCGGCTGTCCCGGTGCGGTCTCCTGGTGGAACGCCTCGTCGTTCGCCTGAAGCAGCGGCAGGTGCCGGTCGAGCAGCTCGCACAGCGTCTCCAGGCAGACGACGAGCCGCTCGCGGCCGCTCCCGGCGGCGGTGAGGACCGGGTACATGCTGGCGCGGAAATCGTCGGCGAGCTCGCCGGACAGCGACCAGATCAGCACCTCACGGGTCAATCCCTGCCGCCAAAGAGTCGAACGAGCGCGGCCGGCGACCTCCGCGACCCGCTCCAGCGTCAGGCCGTCCCAGCCACGTTCGCCCAGCACCGCGATCGTCGCCCGGCGAAGCTCCTCGTCCACCACCGGCTTGGAAACACTCCGCATCGGGCTCGGACCACTCATGCACCATCATTGTTGCATGTGCGCAGCAGTCGTGTCAATCGCATCGTCCCTCAGGCGGAGAGAACTCCAACCGGATCCTCAGCGGTCGCGGCAGGTGGCAGTGGTCGAGCCTGAGCGATGCCCCGCGAGCAGGCGTCTGGCATCCTCGACGTCAGGCTCGCCCTCGTCGTGGGAACCACTTCAGGACCGAGGAAGCGTCACAGACGACGTCGGTCACGCGCATCCCGCTCGGCCCGGACGAGAGTCGCGGCGTCGAAACGGCCCACGGTGGCAAAGCGCGAGCGGGAGCGTACGATCGCCGCCTCGAGAGTCACGGGATCCGGACGCCCGAGCTCCCGCAGCGCCGCCTCTCGCAGCAGCGCGCTGCGCGTCGTCCCGCGCCGCTCGGCCTCGTCGTCGATCCGGGCGAGCACGTCGTCAGGCAAGGAGACCATCACCTTCGCCATGAGCAAAGTATGGCCAGAGGCAATACCGCTCGTCCTCCCCGAAGCCGCGCTCGCCGATCACGCGGACGAGGAGGTGCGGAAGCCAACGACGAAATGGTCCTGAGACGACGGCTTTCGAACCTGCCGCGACCCCTGGCAACCCTGCTTCGAGGGCTCGTACGCTGAAGGCGGGCACGAATCCTCAGGGCCGCCTACGGCGGAGGGACGCCGAGTTGGCCGCAAATACCTTGCGCGAGAGCACGGTCGATTCACGGTGACGCGGCACTGGAGCGCGACGCCGCGGATCGTCCTCGTTCATCCAGATCGTATGGTTGCCGCCCGCACGGATGGTCCGGCACCCCTGACGAGCAAGGTGCCGCTCGAGATCTCGGCGCCTCAGGCAGTCAGGGTGACACGGAGCGGCTCGGTGCTTGCCCCCTCGGGCACGGGGCTCGGCTCGCCCTCCTCGAGATAGGAGAGGACAAGCTCGCGCAGAGCGTCGAGGACGTTTTCGCGCGCTTCCTCCTGCGTGCGCCCCTGGCTGATGGCACCAGGAACCTCGCGGACGCGCGCGACTACAAATCCGTCCTCGCCCTCCTCGTAGACCACGGTGAGCTGGAGCGGCTCGCTCATCCGACGAATCGTACCCCGACGGGTCAGCGCCTCCACGTGGTCGAACGAGATCGGGCCGAGACGGCAGGGCCGTTGTGCGAAAGACAACGTCGAAATGGTCATCAGTGGACGGCTTTCGAACAGTGAGGATCCCGGCGGGCGCGCTTGCCGCCGTGCTCGAACGCCTGATGACATCCACCGCCGCGGCCGACATGGCGGCCGGGGCCCACTCCGAACCTCGCCTCAGAGGCGCGGCCGAAGGCCGCTTGCCCCGAGCAGCAAAGCGGAGCGGTGCGAGGGAAATGGGCCTGAGAGGACGGCTTTCGAACCTTCCTGAGCCTCTCGCGAACCTTCTCCAGGGTCTCACGAAGGGCGATGGCAGGCAATAGCCTCTCCTGAAGGCATCGTGGAGCGAATGAAGCGCAACGAAGACGATCGGGGCATCAGCGCTCAGGACATCGCGGATTTCCTGGCGAATCCACCCTCGTCTGCAACGCTCGCCGTCGGCGAGATGGAGAACCGTTTCCGCGACGCGTCGGACCTGGTTGAGAGTTTTCTGACCGAAGGCGCAAGCAGAGGGAAGGGTGCGGCAGCAGCAGCCACCCTTCACTTGGCGGCACGCACGCTCGCAGATCTTCGGTGCGGCCAGTACCTCGTGGGCAACGGTTTCGTGATCCAGATGGCGTCGGTCGTTCGGCCAGCGATGGAAGCTTTGAACCTGATCGACCTCTGTGCCCAAGATCCCGACGCAGCGCAGCGATGGGCGGAAGGCCTCAACAGCAATCGCGAGTTCAGAGCCGGCAAGGTGCGCGAAACGCTTGGGATAGGCGCTGCCCCGCTCTACTCATGGCTAAGCGAAATCTCGCATCCGCGCTACACGGGCTTCCAGATGACCTCATTCCGAATAGTGGGCAAGGATGAGCCCGCCGACGCGGTCCCGCTGCTACGCACCTACATCGGGGGACTGCCACTCGAGTTCGCACACGTCCTTGTGGCCGCCACGTTCCCTGGCCACGTGCTCTGCGTGCTCGGCCTGGCGCTCCTTCATTGCGAGGTCAAGACCGAGGTGGCATGGACGGCATCAACCGTAGCGCGGCAAGTCCCTGAGACGCTTCGACCAGGGTATGAGGCGATCGCTCGCTTGATCGACCAGCACACAGAGGAAGCGGATATGGCAGAACGGATGCTGAGAAGCATCGACGAGCTGATCGCAACGGCTCGGGAGATGGAGGCCATTGTGCGCGAAGAGCGAGAGCGCCAGGGCGTCTGATCACGCCGCGGTGTATCTCGAGCCTCTTAGCCCGCGATTCAGCTCTCCGGTAGATCGAGCCGGTTCGCAAGTGCGAGTTCGGCCTCGAACACTTGCCGCACGACCTCCCTCCAGACCTCCGCGACCTCATCCAAGCTCGATGGCTCGGTGCAGTTGGCTGCCATTCGCAGGTTCGGGTTAATGAGCCCCGGCAGGCGGATTTCTGGACGCGGAAAGCCGTCAGCCTTGGCCGGCAGACATGGGACGAACGAGAACATCCCGGCCTTCGTGTCCAACGGCGTCGCGCCGATATACATCCGAAAAATCGTCTCGACGTCGGTCTGCCAGCCATGGCAGGGCTCGATCGTTGCCCGCATATGCACAGGCGAGGTCGCTCGCGCAAGCTCTCGGAAGGTGCGGCGCGAATGCGGCGTCGAGTCGGCGACGACAAAAACGGTGTCAAGGACGAACTCGCCGCCGAGACTGGAGCCGAAAAGGATCAAGGAACCCGGCGCGAGGCTCCGAAGCTTCCGGTTCGTCGGCTGCCGGCAAACGCTGTACCGGAAGCCGTCGCCCCAGACGAAGGGATCCGTGTTCTGGGGCGGCGACCCATCCTCGCTCTCGGGTGGAGCGCCGTTCGGGTTTGGTCGGCAGAGCCATCGCGGATACGGAGACTCGCCCGGAAGCGGACGTTCGACTGTCGCCTCGCCTTCCCATTCGCCCCAGAACTCGATTTCGCCGCGCTCATCCGGCCCCTCCGCTCGCCAGCGATACGTCCCCCAGCTTGAGAGGAACGTTCGCCGATGCGGCGCGATGCCACGCTGCCATGGGCGGCGCCCGTCGGGAGGCGGCACGTGCTCGGGGCCAGGATGAGGGAACTGGACGATGCGCAGAACGCTGCTCGCGCTCACGACCGCGTCGACTCCTCGCAGAGGCGGGCCGCGTGTTCCGCGATTTCGCTACCGAGGCGCCGGCGATCAGCGAACGACACGCTCCCAAACGGGACGTTCGTGCAGCGGCCGAAGGCGACGAGGCTCAGCTTGCCGTCGAGGGAGATCGTCGTGCCGCTGACGACGAACGGCCTCTCGCGCTCAACACGCGCTAGCTCCCGCCAATCCGCGAACGGTTGCGGCGTGATCGCATGGAGATGTTCCCGGGCTGTCGAGACAACGATTACATCCGGCGCGAGCAATTCGGCTAGATCGCGCCAAAGGCGCCAGCCGTCTCGCTCGAGTCCTCGCCGAAGCTCCCCGAGTCGCGACCAAGTCGGGTCAGTCGCGACCGGCGAAGCAATGTCTGTATGTAAGGCGACCTTTGCCGCGGGGTAATAGCTGGCACCGAGGCCATTCAAGACCGGTTCAAACGAGCGGTTGAACCAGCTGCGATACGGCGCGGTCTTGAAGTAGTCGGACAGCGCTTGGAGGTAGGTCTCACGAGCGTCCGAGGTCAGCGGAGGAGCGAGCCCAGCGGCAGCTGGGAAGCGCCTCCACGGATCATTCGCGGGAAACTCCGCAAGAGACGGGTTGAGACCGACAGTGATGACCCTCACAGGCGAAGACAGATAAGCCGCGAGGTCACCAAAGAACAGGATTGGGATCGATGGCTGAACGACCTTCCCAGGCGCGAGCTCGCGCGCTCGAGCGGCCAGCTCCCAAGCGCCATCAACGAGCACGTCAAGTCCTGCCGAGTCACACGGCTCCACGGGCTCACGCTCGTCGACCACGCGAGTTAAGTCAAGCGATTTCCAGAGTCGTCATTTCCGGTACAGCTGCGCGAGGGTCGGCGCTGCTGCATGGCTCGCAAGGGAACTAACGGGACTCGAATCGATCCATGCTGGCCGCTTGCGGCCCCGGCGCGATCGGCACCTCGAGAACCTAGCCTGTGCAGGCAAATCGTTGTAACAAGGGCAACGGAAAAATGGGGGCGGGAGGATTCGAACCTCCGAAGGCAGAGCCAACGGGTTTACAGCCCGTCCCCTTTGGCCGCTCGGGAACACCCCCTGGGGAGCGGCATTGTAGCCCGCCGCGGATGCCGGCCAGCCGCGCTCCCCCGACTACGATGGCGGCGTGGAGCCGTACGACGTCGCCGTGATCGGGGCCGGGCCGGCCGGGTCGGTGACCGCGATCCACCTCGCCCGCGGCGGTGCGCGGGTGCTGCTGCTCGACAAGGCGCGTTTTCCGCGGGACAAGCCGTGCGGCGGCGGACTGACCCTGCGCGCCGTTCGGCAGCTGCCGGTCGACCCCGGGCCGGTCATCGAGCACGAGGTCGACCGCATGACCTTCCGACTCGGCTGGCGCGGGCACTTCGAGCGGCGCGGGCGGCGGGGACCGTTCGTCCTGATGACGCAGCGCAGGCGGCTCGACGAGTACCTGGCCGAGCAGGCGGTCGCCGCCGGCGCGGAGTTCCGGGACGGGGTCAAGGTGGCGATGGGGACAGACCCCGAGGGTCTGTCCCTGCAGTTCGATGGCCGGCAGATACGGCCGCAGGTGGTCGTCGGCGCCGACGGCGCCAACGGCACGACGGCGCGCGCCCTCGGCCTGGGTGGGCCGATCGCGCGCGGCGTTGCCTATGAAGGAAACGCGCCCTTCGACGAGCGCTACCGCGGGCTCGCGGCGATCGAGCTCGGGACGATCCCCGGGGGGTACGGCTGGGTCTTTCCGAAGGGCGACCACGTGAACGTCGGCGTCGGCGGCTGGGAGGCGGAGGGCCCGAAGCTGCGCGACCACCTTGCCGAGCTCTGCCGCCGGCACGGCATCGACGGGGACGGGCTGGAGAGTGTCCGCGGCCATCGGCTGCCCCTCCGGCGGCCCGGGTTCGTGCCCGCGCGCGGTCGCGCGCTCCTCGTCGGCGACGCGGCCGGGCTCGTCGACCCGCTCACCGGCGACGGGATGTACGAGGCATTCGTCAGCGCGCGCCTCGCCGCGGCGGCGGTGCTCGACGTGCTCGAAGGGCGCGAGGCGACCGTCGAGCCGTACACCCACCGGCTCGAGCAGGCGCTCGGCCCCCTCGCCGGGGCGTCCTGGGGCGCCAAGCTCGCGCTCGACCGCTTTCCGCGCACGACCTTCGCCCTCGCCCGGGCTCCGCTCGTCTGGCCCGTCGTCGAGCGGCTCGTCCGCGGCGACATCAGCGCGCCCGGAGAGGCGAGGGGGCTCGCGCGCCCGCCGCTGCGGGCGATCGCGGCGCTGGCGCGGCTCGCCGGCGCCCGGGCTGCCTGAGCCGAAGCCTGCTCGAGGCGCTAGCCGAGCCGGTCGCCGGTGACCCGGCGGATCTCGTCGAGCGAGCAGACTCCGGCGAGACAGAGACCGACACCGCTCTCGCGCAGGGTGGTCATCCCCTGGTCGACTGCGGCCTCGAAGATCTCCTCCGTCGAGCCGTCGATCAACCGGCGCACATGGCCCTCCACGGGCAGCGCCCCGTAGAGGGCGACCCGTCCGAGGAAGCCCGTGTGCAGACACTCGTCGCAGCCGACCGGGCGAAAGAGCTCGAGCCCGTCTCTGTGCTGCTCGAGCCCGAAGTGCGTCCGTTCCTCGCCGGTCGGCGTGTACTGCTCGCGGCACTTCAGGCACAGCCGCCGGGCGAGCCGCTGCGCGACGATGCAGTTGAGCGAGGGTGCGAGCAGGCCCGGGTCGACGGCGATGTCCTTCAGGCGCACGACCGCGCTCGAGGCGCTGTTCGCGTGCAGGGTGGTGAGGACCAGGTGGCCGGTCGTCGCCGCCTGCATCGCGATGTGCGCCGTTTCCTCGTCGCGGATCTCGCCGACGAGGATCACGTCCGGGTCGCTGCGCAGGATCGTGCGCAGACCGCGGGCGAACGTCAGTCCGGCGAGGGGGTCGATCTCGATCTGCGTGACACCGGGCATCTGGTACTCGACCGGGTCCTCGATCGTCACGAGCACGCGGCCGGGATCGTTGAGGAGGTCGAGGGCGGCGGAGAGCGTCGTCGTCTTCCCGCTGCCCGTCGGTCCGCAGGCGATGATCGCGCCGTACGGCCGTTCGACCGCTCGCCGGATGGTCTCCTCCGTCGCCGCGCCCATCCCGAGCTCGGCCATCGCCAGCGGGCCCTTGAACGACCGATGGAGGATGCGCAGGACGGCCCGCTCGCCGTAGGTCGTCGGCAGGACCGCGATCCGCAGGTCCATCGGCTGGCCGCCGGCGCGGATTCCGATGCGGCCGTCCTGCGCGGCGCGGCGTTGCGCGATGTCGAGTCCGCCCATCACCTTCAGGCGCGCGATCACCGCCGGTTGCATCGTCGTCGGGATCGTGGTCAGCTCGCGCGTCACCCCGTCGACGCGGACCCGGACGACGAGCTTGTCGGCCTGCGGCTCGAAGTGGATGTCGGACGTCCGATGGGCGATCGCCTGACCGATCACCTCGTTGACGAGGCTGATCGCGGGTGAATCGGTCGATCCGACGCGGACGTCCTCGACCTTTTCCTCCTGCTTTCGCCCGAAGGCGCGAAGGCGCCCGAGAACCTCTCGACCACCTCGGGCTCCGTCCGGTAGATCCTGGCGATCGCCGCCTCGAGCTGGTCGCCGTCGGCGACCACGAAGCGCGTGTCGGTGCCGAGCGCAAAGCGGAGGTCGTCGTGCGCGATGATGTTCGTCGGGTCGGCGACCGCGACCAGGACCGCGCCGTCGAGGAATCGAACCGGCAGCGCCTGGTAGCGGCGCGCAACGCTCTCCGGCAGGAGGATCGCCGCGTCCGCGTCGATCTCGGTCGCGCCGAGGTCGATGTAGTCGAGGCGGTGCTGTTCCGCCAGCGCCTGCGCGAGGGTGTGCGGGGTGATCAGTCCGAGGGAGACGAGCGTCTGTCCGAGCGGCAGCCCGCTCCGCCCTTCTCGGCGAGCGCTCGCTCGAGCGCGTCGACGGCCAGGTGGCCGCTCCGGACGAGGAGGGTGCCGAGGAGCAGGCGGCCCTCCGAGCCCGGCTGATCGGGGTAGGCGTGCGCGGTCTCGACGGCCATCGCGTCTCTATCGGCGATCGGCCCGCCGCCCATGAGTCCGTTGTTTTCGCTAAGAGGGCTATCCGGCTAACGCCCCCTGTGCGACTTGAAACGAGGAGTTGCGGGCCGCGATCGTGCTTTTTTTTATCCTACCAGATTTTTGTAATCTGTTGCAGTTAGTAGATTATTCAATTCAGCTGCATCTTTCACTGATATCTTAATAATCCATCCTTTACCGTATGGATCCTGATTTACCAACTCAGG
>JBBRXG010000080.1:0-14259 GCA_038248655.1 Gaiellales bacterium | reverse complement strand
GACAGCGGCCGCGCTGTTGCGGGTGACGGTCGAGATCAGCAGGCCGAAAGCGGCGATCCCGAGTAGCGCGAGCAGATAGACGCCGAGGGTGGCGAGGAGGAGGACGAAGCTGTGCGCCGCGGAGACCTTCGGTCCGGACAGGGAAACGAGCGGCTTCCAGCCCCATTCTGCGGTCGCGGCGGCGAGCCCGACGCCGGCCATCAGTGCGATCGCAGTCGCGGTGTAGGTGAGGGTGGCGAGGAGCTTGGCGGCGAAGACCTCACCGCGATTCCGCGATCGCGTGAGGATCGTCTTCAGCGTGCCGTTGTGGCTCTCGGAGGCGACGATGTCTCCGGCGACGAGAGCGGCGATCAGCGGAAGCCCCCAAATCGCCATGAACTCGAGCACGACGAACGGCGTCGCCAGCCCCGACTCGCGCAGGTACCGGCCGAGCGGAATGTCGTTCGGCCCGCCGGACTTGAAGATCAGAGCGACGACGAAGGCGACCGGCACGAGCGTCGCGGCTCCGAGGCCGAGATACGTGCGCTTCTGCGCGCGCAGCTTGAGCAGCTCCCACTTGTACGCAAACCACGTGCCCCGAAGCGACGCGGCGCGTCCGCGCGCTTCCGACAGCGCCCGCGGCCGGGCGGAGGTGATCGCGCTCACGGGCCAACCTTTGGCCCATGAGCGGGGAGGGGTCCCAGGGGAACCGGGGGGTTCCCGAAAGAGATCGGCCTCTGGAAGAAGGGGGTCCGTGGCGGAACCATGGTTTCCAGGGAGACTTCTTCAGGGACAGGCTTAAGCCTGTCCCTGAAGCTCTTGCACACGAGCTGCAGGCGAGCGACGCTCACGCTGCAGCCTCGAGCGGCTCGTCCTGCTCGGTCAGCTCGAGGAACACGTCCTCGAGCGTGGCCGCTTCCGCGCGCAGGCCCGTGATCCCGATTCCGGCCTGGCCGAGGGCGATGCTCAATGTGGCGACGACCTCCTCGCTCGCTGCGAACTGGAGCTCGCCGTCGGCCGCGCCGAGCTCGCCGGCCCCGCTGGCGAGCGCGATCGTACGCGACCGCTCGAGATCGGTCGTGCGCAGCCGCCAGGTCTTTCCGGCGCGCTCCTTGAGCTCCGTCAGGGCTCCCTCGTAGACGATTCGGCCACGGCGGATGATCGCGACCCGGTTGCAGAGCTCCTCGACCTCGGCGAGCACGTGGCTGGAGAGGAGGACGGTGATCCCCTCCCCCGAGAGCCGGCGGACGAGCTGGCGCATATCGCGCATCCCGGCCGGGTCGAGCCCGGTGGTCGGCTCGTCGAGGAGCAAGAGCCGCGGAGCGCGGAGGAGCGATGCCGCGATGCCGAGCCGCTGCTTCATCCCGTGTGAGTAGCCGCCGACCCGGTCGTCGCCGCGGTCCCGGAGCTCGACCAGCTCGAGCACCTCCTCGATCTGCGCATGTGTGCGCGGCTCGTCGTAGTCGGCGAGCATGCGGAGGTTTCGCCGCCCGCTCAGGTACTGGTAGAAGCGCGGGGCCTCGACGAAGCCTGCGACCCCGTCGAGTGCCCGGGCACCCTCCCTGAGCGGGTCGCGGCCGAACAGCTCGATCGTGCCCGCGGTCGGCCGGATCAGGCCGAGCAGCATCCGCAGCGAGGTCGTCTTGCCGGCCCCGTTGGGCCCGAGGTAGCCGAACACGTTCCCGCGCTCGACTGTCAGGTCGACCCGGTCGACTGCGACGAGATCCCCGTATCGCTTGACCAGTCCGCGGGCGACGACCGGCTCGACGGTGTCGCTCACGGGAGGCTCCGGGCCGCCGCCTCCGCCGCCGCAGGGGGCATCGACCCGGCGAGTGCGAAGCTGACTCCGCCACGGTCGAAGAGGAGGACGGTGCCGAGCTGGGTCGCGAGCTCATGTCCGGTCGCCGTTCCGAGGGCCACCTTCGGCAGGCTCGAGGTTTGATCGCCGCCGGAGGAGCCTGCGGCGTGCTCGACGAGCGCGATGCCGCCGAGTCCGTGCCCGTAGAGGACGAGCGCACCTTTGTCCTTTCCGTCCAGCAACTGGACGGTTTGCCGGGGCAGCCCGACGAGCCGGTCCGGGGCGACGAGCGCGAACGGAACGGCGGCGCGAACGCCGGCGAGGCCCGTCACCTTCTTGCCGCCTGTCTCGGCAGGGTTCGACCGACCGCCGAGGTCGATCACCTTGGCGCTCGCGGGCGGCGCGACTGCGAGGTCGGATGCAGAGACGGGGCCAAAGGAGATGTCGGTGACTGTGAGCTCGAGCGCGGGTGACGATTGCCCTTCGGCGTGGACGGCGATCTCGAGCGGGACGCCGTGGACCGCGTCCCAGGCTAGGCCGAGCGAGCCGATCAGCCCGGCGGAGTGCGCCGGCGAGACGCTGACCCGGTAGGCAGGCTCGCCCGCGATCGAGTCCGGGCTCGGCCCGTTGACATCGGCATCCTTCGCGAGCCGCTCGAGGAACGCATCGACGTCTGCGAGCGTCGGCGGCTGGTCTCTGGCGCCGGTCCCCGTGGCTGTACTAGCCGGGAGCGGCAGCTCGTAGACGGTGTTCGAGGAGCTGTCCCAGACCGTCAGCCGGCTCTTGTCCCAGACGATCTGCGCATCGCCCGCATCCGACTGCAGCTCGATCCGGCCCCCAACGCTCGGGCTCCACCAGAGCCGCCCCGAGCCGCCTGACGTCAGTGCGGAGCTTGCTGCGCCGGTCATACCCGCGAGGGCGCCGGAGGGGAACAGGTTGTTGGTGAAGCGCACACGGGCCGTGACACCGTCGGGCGTAGGCGCGGTCAGCGCGTCCTCGAGCGCCTGGTCCAGCGGCTTCGCCGGTGGGGTCTGGCCGTTCGAGCCGAGCGCGGCCAGGCTGCCGATGCTGGCGGCCGCGGCAGCGACGACGATCGCGGCGATCAGGATGAGCAGGCGAGGAGTGGAGAGCTGGCGGAAGAGCTTCACGTGTGTCCCTCTTCTTTCTCGGAGTCTCTGTCAGGTGTAGCAGGTTCGTTTGAGAGTTCTCTGAGAAGCGGGAGCTCGATCGTGAACGTCGCGCCGTCGGCGGTCGCGCTTCCGCCGTGGCGCTCCGCCGTCGCGCGCACGATCGCGAGGCCGAGTCCCGAGCCCCGGGTTTCGGGACGGGCCCGCCAGAATCGCTCGAACGCGCGCGCCGCCTGCTCGGCGGACAGCCCTTCGCCGTCGTCATAGACGACCAGGCGGGCGACGCCGTCGGCAGCCTCTGCCGTGACCGTCACCCTTCCCGCCGGCGGGCCGTACAGGCGCGCGTTTTCGATCAGATTCGCGAGCGCCCGCTCGAGGGCGGCTCGGTCTCCGCGGACGAGGACGGGCGCCGGAGCGTCCACGTCCACCTGCGGGTCGCCGGCGGCGAGAGCATGGACGAGCTCGTCCAGCCGCACCTCCCCTTCGGGTGCGCCGCCGGCGTCTTCACGGGAGAGGGCGAGCAGGTCGTCGATCAGCTCGGTCAGCTGCTCTGCGCCGGCGGCGAGATCTGCGACGACGGCGTCGTCGTGGCCGTGCCGGCGCAGGTAGTCGACATTTCCGCGCAGCGCGGTGACGGGAGAACGCAGCTCGTGGGAGGCATCGGCGAGGAAGCGTCGCTCTCGCTCGCGCGCCCGCTCGAGCGCCGCCAGCATCCGGTTCAGCGTCTGCGCCAGACGCCCGACCTCGGCGGCGGCCGGGGACTCGGGGAACCGGCGCCCGACGTCGGCGGTCCGCTCGATCTCTCCGGCGCCGCTCGAGAGCCGCTCGAGCGGGCGGAGCGCCCGCCGCACGAACAGGAAGGCGGTGCCCGCTGCGAGCACCGTTGCCGCGAGCCCGGACAGGAACGCGGACAGGTGCAGCCGGTCGAGCGTCTCGCCGATCTCGCCCGTCGAGGCGGCGACGATCACCGCGCCGCCGGCGGCCGCTCCGCCGACCGCCGGGAGGGGCGCCACGTACAGCCGCAGCCGCTCGCGCCCCAGCCGTCCATCTGCGTACGCCGGCCGGCCGGACCCGATCACTGCCCGCGCCAGCGTCACCGGCAGGAGCGACCCGCCCAGGGACAGGGAGCGCGCGACCAGCCGGCCACGCCGGTCGAGCACCTCGACCGACAGCTGCTGGCCGCCGATCCGCGCGTCGAGCGCACCTGGCGCGCTCAGTACAGCTGGCGCCGACGCGCTCAGCCTGGCGACCTCGGCGGCGCGATCACGCAGGCTGCGATCGAGGCTCGAACGCAGCTGGCCGGCCACGAGCACGCTCACCGCGACCCCGACCACGACGACGGCGAGCAGGATCGCCGCCCCCGCCGCGAGCACGACGCGCGCCCGTAGCGTCAGCCTCATCGCGGAATCCGAAAGCCGACCCCGCGCACGGTCTCGATCAGGGGCGGCTCACCCAACTTGCGCCGCAGATAGGCGATGTACCGATCGACCACGTTCGTCAGCGCGTCGCCCTCACCCCAGACAACACGCAACGCCTGGGCGCGTGTCACCGTTTTTCCGACCTCGCGCAGCAGCACCTCGAGCAACGCGCTCTCCCGCGCCGTCAACGCGATCTCGCGGCCACCGCGGACCGCACGCAGGGCCGACGGGTCGAGGCGAAGATCGCGGTGCGCGAGCTCGCGATCCGGCTCGCGGGTCCTCCGCAGAAGCGCTCGCACCCGCACGAGGAGCTCCGCCACGGCAAACGGCTTCACGAGGTAGTCGTCGCCGCCGGCATCGAACCCCGCAACCCGATCCGAGATCGCATCGCGCGCCGTCAGAAACAGGATCGGCAGCGAACACCCTCTTGCCCGCACCCGCTCCGCGACCTGCATCCCATCCAGCCCCGGCATCGCGACATCGAGCAGCAGCAGGTCCGGGAGCGAGCGCTCGAGCGCCGCCAACCCAGCCCCGCCGTCGGCAGCGACCCTCACCTCGTACCCCTCGGCCGCCAGGGTCCGCTCCAGCATCCGGCGAATCGCCGCGTCGTCGTCGACGATCAACAGCTCGGGCATCGGGTGCTCCCATGCCCAGGCGACTGCCGTGAGCGGTGCGCTCGGCGGGGTCGGTGACGGGATGAGTTACGTGTCGTGATCGTGCAGACCATGCCGTTCAAGCCGCGCGAAAGGAGCGAAAGGCGAGCGCGGCGCCGAGCACGACGATCGCGATGGCGGCGATTGCGGCCGCTGCCCGAAGAGCTGCTCGCCCGCGGTGGAGGCGGCGCACGGTCAGCAGCGCGGCAATGCCCCCGATGAGCACGATCATGCCGGCGACGAGCTCCCACCAGATGAAGGCCGGCCCGGGGGCGAAGTTCACTCCGCGTAGCGGTGGGAGTGGCCGGGCGTCACGCAGGGGCAGAGGCTGTGCGAGGGCAGCCGCGGCCTCGTCTCCGGTCACGACGCCATCCCTGACCAGCGATCGCAGCACCGCGACCTGCCGCTCTCGTGCTGCATCCGGGTGGACGAGCGGATCGTCCGCGGACGGCGCCTGGATCAGGCCGGCGAGCAGCGTTGCCTGAGCGAGGGCGAGCCGGCTCGGTCTGATCCCGAAGTAGCGCTCGCTCGCTGCCCAGATTCCGTAGGCGCCGTGCCCGAAGTAGGCGCTGTTCAAGTAGCCGGCGAGCACATCCTCCTTGCTGTACCGGTTCTCGAGCTTTAGCGCCAGCGCGGCGTCCTGGAGCTTGCGCCAGGGCGTGTGGTCGTTGCCGCCGAGGTAGAGGATCTTCGCGAGCTGCTCGGTGATCGTGCTTCCGCCTTGGGCGAGCGAGAGGTGGGCGAGATCGTAGGGGATCGCGCGCAGCACTCCGATCAGGTCGATGCCGTGATGGCGGTAGAAGCGCTCGTCCTCGGTCGCGACCACAGCCTGCCGCAAGATCGGCGCCACTCGGTCGAGCGCGACCCGGTGGCCCCCGCCCGCGCGTACGCGCGCGGCGACGCGGGGGTCGAGCCTGCCCCCGGACGGGCTGGTCAGCCAGGCAGTCGCGCCGACGGCCGCTAGCAGCAAGGCGGTTGCCGTCAGGGCGATCGCAAGCACGTGCCGCCTCCGGCGTTGCCGCGCGCGGGTACGGACGTCCACCGTCAACGGAGAATGCCGGTGTGGCCGAGCGAGTAGCGGCCGGGCTGTGGCCAGACGCACAGCCCGTGCGGGCCGCGGCCGACCGGAATCCGGGCGAGCAGGTGCCCGTCTGCCGTGGAGATCGCGTACACCTCCTCGTCGTAGCGGCCCGAGAGCCAGAGCACCTTTCCGTCGGCCGAGACGTTTCCCATGTCGGGGCTGCCTCCGCCGGGGATCCACCACTTGGTCACCTGCCTGCGAGTCCTGAAGCTGATCACCGAGATCGACCCTTCGCCACGGTTGGTCGCATACAAGAGCTTGCCGTCGCGGCTTGCATACAGCCCGTGCGCGCCGGCCCCCGTATGGAGGAAGCCGACCACCTTCAGTCGCCTGCCGTCGATCTCCCAGAGGCCGTTCGCGTGCATGTCGGCGACGTAGAAGAGCTTGCCGTCCGATGAGAGCTTGACGTCCTGCGGCATTCCGGCGCTGCCGCCCGGCAGATCGAGCACCCCGACTACCTGCTCCCTCTGGACGTCGACCTTGACCACCTGGCCGGAGAACTCGCAGCTGGCGAGGAGGTACGAGCCGTCGGCGGAGAAGTCGACGTGGTCGATCCCGACGCATGGAACCGGGACCGAGCGGTGGAGCCGAAAGCTGTGCGTGTCGCGGAAATCCAGGCGGTGGAGGCGCTCGGCGACGACGATCGCGTAACGGCCGTCCGGGGTGAAGTACATGTTGTATGGATCGTCGACCGGGATCGGCGTGCCGGGCTTCCCCGTCCGCGGGTCGATCGGCGTGAGGCTATTGCCCTGGTCGTTGGTGACGTAGAGCGTCTTCAGGTCATATGCGGGCACGACGTGCTGGGGTAGCGCGCCGACCTGGAAGTGCTCGACGATCCTGTACGTGTTCGGGTCGATCACGTCGACGGTCGCGCTCTCGCTGTTGGGGACGTAGATCAGTGGCCGCGCGAAGCGGGCGGCACCCGTGAGCATGCCGGCCCCGTCGTGGGCGTACACGTTTCCCTGCGGAGCAGCCGGCACGCGCGCGCTGGACGGGGCGACCGCGCGCTGGATGGGCACGAGCTCCCCGATGCTCGAGTCGGTGCCGTTGGGCCCGCGGCCCCCGGCAACCAGGATCCGATCGCCGAGCGTGACTGCGGCGAGATCCGAGCGCGCCGTTGCCAGTCGTCCGGCCGGGCGGATCCGCCGAGAAGCGGCGTCGACCGAGACGATGCGGGCGATCGGAGTGTCGATGGTGGTGCCACGGCCGCCGATCACGTAGGCGGTGCCGGCCAGCGTTGCGGCCGCAGCGTGCGTGGTCGGTCGAGGCAGGCGGCCGATGCGCATCACTCGGCCGGACGCCGGACGATACCCGAGCACCGCGCTGCTGGCTGTCCCGTCCGGGAGCGAGCCACCGGCGATCACGATCTGCCGCCCCACTGCCGTCACGGCCGCGTAGCGCACCGGGGAGGGCAGGTGTGCGACTACGTGCGCTGGAGACCCAGGCTTCCAGGCGACGATCGTGTCGAGCCAGCTGCTGCCCGTGTAGCCCCCGATGATGTACGCCGTTCCGTCGACGGCCACCGCCGCCTGATCAGAGCTCGGCGCCGGCAGTCGGCCGACGTCCGCTGTCACTCCCGTCGTCGGATCGACGCGGACGATCGCGTCTGCCTGACTGGAACCGGTGCCGCCGCCGAACACGTAGATGGCGCCTCCGAGCTGTACGGCCGCTGTGTCATGAATCGCGGTCGGCAGCCGACCCAACGAGCGTGTGCTGCCGACGGTGGCGAGCAGGATCGAGCGCGTCGAGGTGTCGCCGGCCGTCAGGCCTCCCAAGAGCAGCGCTCGCCGACCGTCGACGGCGGCGAGCGCGGCGTTCTGCACCGGCGCGGGTAACACAGAGAGCGTGCGCTCGACTAGACGACGAGGGATACGGCTCGGCAGCTTGCGATCTGACGGTCGAATCGGCGTTGCGGTGTCGCGTTGGCGATGCGCTCCCGCTTTGTCCGAACTCGAGGGTCCGCCTGCGACAATTCGCCAGGTCGAGATCACTGCTGCTGCCGCAAGAAGGAGGCCTAAGACGAAGAGCCTGCGTCTGCCAGCTTTGCGGCGCGTCACCGAGCTCGCCAGATGCCGGAGATCGTCGGAGCGGAGGCAGACCTGCCGAGGCGGGGCAGTCTCATGCCGTCCTCGATCGTGCGGAGCAACGCATAGTGATCGAGCCGCTGCTGCGAACGCGAGCCGGGCCGCACGAGCGGCCCGAGGACGAGTGCGGGCACGTGGCCGCCGCCCGCAGCACTGCGCATGCTGTCCTCGTCGAAGACGACGAACACGACGCCGTCCCGAAGCTGCGGACTCTTCAACAGCGGCGGCAGGAATGCGTGAAGCCACAGATCCCCGGTTCGGACCGAGCAGTCGTGCATGTCGTGGCAGAGGTCGGGCACGACGAGCGAGAAGTCGGGCAGCTTGCGTCGAGCGAGGTCGCGGGCAATGCTGCTGAGCGGCACGATGCGGTGCAGCCGACTCGGACTCGAGAGCACGTTCCGGAAGTAGAGGAAAGGGTTGTGCTTCTTCGCGTAACGGCCGGAGAAGGCGCCGGTGAAGCCAGGGGCGGGCAGTCCCTCCGCGTAGGTCTTCCAGCTCTTACCGGCGTCGTCGAGGGCATCCGCGAGATTCCGGCCGCCGACGGTACAGGTGGTGCAGTCGCTCGTGACGCCGTGGGTCGATCCGGAGACGAGCGCCAGGTAGTTGGGGAGGCTCGGGTGAGCGATGCCAAAGTAGCTGGCGAGGAAGGCGTAGCGCCCCGCCAGGCCGTTAAAAGTGGGGGCGGCTCGGTTGCCCAACACCTCGCTCGCTTCCTTGTTCTCGAGCACGATCACGACCACACGACGAAAGGTGGGCAGACGCGTGCGTGCGTGTCCGGCGACTCGTCTGTCGCTGCCGCGTTCTGCGCTCGGCGATCCTGCCTTCGCGTACTGGGCGGCAAAAGAAGCCGCAAAGACGAGGAGCGGGACGATTGCTGTGATGATCGGCTTCCGACCCGCGATGCTCGCTCCGCACATGTGCGCTTGGCTTTGCTGGGGGCGGCCCACGCCGCGAACCCTCGTCGGCGCCGCCTGAACACGTCCTGAACGCGTCCTGAACGCGTGAGTGCGCGCCCCGAACGTCAGGAAAGGCGGGCGACTTGCCGCCGGCGATCAGGACTCGGCTCGCGGACGCGCGGTCGTCGCGCTGTCAGCCAACGGGAGCCTCAACGTAATTTCGGCTCCCCCCGTACCTGTGTTGGCTGCTTGCACGCTGCCGCCGTGTGCTTCGGCAATCGTCTTGACGATGGACAAGCCGAGTCCCGAGCCTGCCGACGTCCGTGCCTGATCGGACCGGGTGAATCGCTCGAAGGTTCGGCCGATCAAGTCCTCGGGGAAGCCCGTTCCCTCGTCGCTGACCCGGAGTGAGACCGCGCCGATGGCTCTTGTCGCCGAGATCCGCACCATCCCGTCGCCGTGGCGGAGCGCGTTGTCGACGAGGTTTCCGAGCGCTTGCTCGAGGCGAAGCGGGTCGGCGTCGACGGTGAGCCGGGCGGGTACGACTCTGATCTGACGATCGCTCTCTCTCGCGCGCAGCTCGAAGCGCTTAGCGATCCCGCCGAGGAGCTGGTCGAGCTCGAGCCGTTCCTTGCGGAGCGGAAGCGAGCCACCGTCTGCACGCGCGAGTAGGAGCAGATCCTCGGCCAACCGCACGAGCCGGTCGGTCTCCTCGCCGGCCGAACGGAGGGCGGTTCGCAGCGCCTGGGGTCCTTGGCCATCTTCGAGGGCGATCTCGATCTCGCCTTTCAGCAGCGCAAGCGGTGTCCGCAGTTCGTGGCTAGCGTCGGTGACGAAGCGCCGCTCGTGTTGGAGCGCGAGCTCGAGCCGCGCGAGCATCTCGTTCAGAGTCTCTCCGAGCAGGGCAACCTCGTCGCGCGAGCGCGGGATCGGCAGCCGCTTCTCCGGCTGCTCGCCGCCGATCGCCGCTGCGCGGCTGCGCATCGCCTCCACCGGGCGGAGAGAGGCGCGTGCCAGCCAATAGGCGAGCAGCGAGACCACGAGCAGCGTGGCCGGGCCGCCGAGGTAGAGCTCCCGCCGCAAGGTTGCGAGCGCTTCGGCGCGTGGCTCGATAGAGGTGCCGACGACGACGAGCAGGCGCTGGCCCTGCGCTCGGACAGGTAGGGCGAGCAGACGCTCGTCCTGCCGGTTCAGGAGACGGGCGCCACGCAGGGCCAGCGTACGCGACCGTGCGTCGAGCAGCGGCCGCCGCGGTGCCTCGGCGGTCGCGTCGACGATCCGCCCGCGCGCGTCGAGCACCTGGGCAACGGTGCCTTCCTGCCAGCGCTGACTGGATTCGCGCAGGCCGCTATCCGACTGGCGAACGAGCGCGACCAGGTCGGCGGCGCGGGTGCGGAGCCCTTGATCGAGCGCCGCCGAGAGTGTCGAGTCGAGTCTCAGGTACAGGAATGCTCCCGCTCCGGCGAGCACCAGCGCGAGCGCGAGCGCGAACACGAGGGTCAGTCGCAGGCGGATCGGCAGCCGACTCAGGATCCGTCCTCCCGCAGGCGGTAGCCGACACCGCGCACGGTCTCGAGGCTCTGCGAGCCGAACGGGCGGTCGATCTTCTTGCGCAGGCGGCGGACGTGGGCGTCGATCACGTTCGAGCGGTTGTCGTAGGCGAAGTCCCAGGCGTGCTCCAGCAGCTCGTAACGGGAAACGGCTTCCCCGGCGCGCCGGATCAACAACTCGAGCAGGTCGAACTCTTTCGGCGAGAGCTCGATCTCTACATTGCCGCGGGTGACCCGTCGGCTGGCAGGATCGAGCCGCAGGTCGCCGGCCACGAGCACCGAGGGGCGTTCCGAGTGGCCGCGGCGGACGATCGCGCGCAGGCGCGCCTCCAGCTCGGCGAACGAGAACGGCTTCAGCAGGTAGTCGTCTGCGCCCGCGTCGAGGCCCGCGACGCGGTCTTCGACGGCGTCGCGGGCGGTCAGCATCAGGACCGGCGTCCAGATCTCGGCGGCGCGAAGCGCCGCGCAGACCTCGAAGCCATCCGCATCTGGCAGCATCACGTCGAGGACGATCGCCTTGTAGGTGACCGCCTGCGCCATCCAGCGGGCGTCCGCGCCGGTCGCGGCCAGGTCGATCGCGTGACGGCGACGCTCGAGGCCCCGCCTGAGCAGCGCCGCCATCCGCGGCTCGTCCTCCACGACCAGGATCCGCACGTCGGGACTGTGTCGGAGGAGACATGACGAACGCATGAACGGCGCCGCCACCGTCCTGCAGTGAAACCTCGCTACGGTCAATTCCGAGCATGAGAGCGAAGGACGAGGGTGGCAATTCTGAATACCTCCTGAACGCATGCCGGACGACCCTCGAGCGTCATCAAAGCGTCACCGAGGCGGCCCTACCGTGGGTGCGCATGTCTCACACAACCAACCAAAGGAGGAACGACATGCGTGCACGGATCATCAAGCTGATGGCGACGCTCTCGGCGCTCGCTGCGCTTGCCTTCGGGGGCGCGGCGCTCGCGACGGCGGGCCCCAAGACAAGCCCGCCGCCGCCGGCGACGCAGAGCTCGGTTCAGCAGTCATCGGCGGTCGACGGAGATCAGATCCAGCAGGGCGACCAGTCGGCGCCGGACACCGCTGCGAACGAGCAGCCCGGCTCCGAGCAGGAGTCGACGGCCGAGAAGGCCGATTCCACGTCGGCCGAGTCCGGCTCCGAGCAGGTCGCAAACGACGGCCCCGGTGGTCACGCAGACGAGCCGGGCAACCCCGCCGCCGATCACCAGTTCGAGGGCGTGGAATAGTCCTCGAGCTCGCTGGTGACGCAGAGAAGGCCGTGGCCCTCGGGCTGCGGCCTTCTCACGTCGCCCCGCCCGCGACTGGCCCCTAGGAGCGTGGCTATCCGACGAGCATGCTCAGCGGCACCGACCTCAGACCGAGTGAGTCTGCAGCGTCGATGATCTCCGGCACGGCCGCGGCCGTCTGGTCGCGAGCGGCTCCACGGCCGGAGCCGTCGCCGTCATGGAGGAGCACCACGGCGCCGGGCTCGAGGATCCGGGTCACCCGCTCGACGATCGCGTCGACGCCGGGTCGGCTCGTGTCGAAGACGCGGCCGTGCCAGCCGCAGAGCCGGTAGCCGCACGCACGAAGCGTCGCCGAGAGCCAGGGGCTGCGCACACCGTGGGGCGCGCGGAAGAGCGGCGCAGGTAGGTGCCCGGTCGCTTCGTAAACGGCCTGCTCAGCGAGGACGATCTGCTCTCGGACCGCGCTTGGCGAGCTGAGCGCCAGTAGCCGGTGGTCGTTGCCGTGGTTGGCAACCTCGTGCCCATCGGCGATGAGCTGGACGGCGAGATCGGGATGTGCCGCAACCGAGGTGCCGAGCACGAAGAACGTCGCTCTGTGGCCGCGGGTCGCCAGGTAGCCGCTCAGCGACCGCGTGTAACGCGGGTCCGGCCCGTCGTCGAAGGTCAATGAGAAGAGCCCCTCGACGCGACGGAATCGTGCCGGCCGCCCGAACAGGACCGAGTTCCGAGCGAACGTCCCGATCAGGTAAACGGCTCCCGCGGCCGCTGCCGCCGATCGGATGATCGGTGCGGTTCCGAGCGCCCTGTCGGCAGCGACGCCGCTCGCGGTCATGCCCGCTGCGACCCCGCCGCACGCGAGCCACGTCGCGTGCTTTTCCTTCACGCTGCCACCAGTGCGCGATCCTGTCCGACGTTGCGGGCCAGCAGCTCCGCATAGAGCGACTCCAGCTGATCGATGACGACCGGCCAAGCGAACTCGTCCAGGGCTCGCTGCCGTCCGGCATCACCCATCGACGCCGCGAGGGCCGGATCATCCAGCAGACGGTTGAGCATGTCGGCGAACCCCTGCTCGTCGTCGGCCCGGTCGACGAACACGCCGTCGATGCCGTCGCGCATTACGAGCTCGAAGCCCGGGAGACGGCTGGCGACGACGGGCACGCCGGTGCTCATCGCCTCGAGCAGGACCATGCCGAACGACGCGAGGCTGCACGGCGTGCAGAGGATGTCGGCGCTCGCCAGGTAGCGGGGGCGGAGGCGGTTGACCCGGCCGGCAAAGACGACATCCTCTCGCAGTTCCGTCGGAACCATCCGTTCCACGAGCGGACGCAGCGGTCCGTCGCCGACGATGACGAGCCCGACGTCGGCTCGCAGGCGCCGCAATCTGATGAATGCGCCGATCATGTGCTTGACCCCGTTTCGCGGGTCGAAGCGGCCGACGAAGACGATGGATCGCTTCCCGGCCAGGTCCGGCAGCGGTGATGCCTCCGGCGAGAAGAACGTCGTGTCGATGCCGTTCGGGATCGCGCGGAAGCCGAGATCCGGAAAGTATGGGCGCATGGAATCGATCACTGCATCCGACACGCAGATGCGTGCGTCGAGCCGACCGAGAACCCTGTCGAGTGTCCGAGCCGAGGCCCGCAAAAGCCGATACCGCTCGGGAACGACGCTGTGCAGTGTGCCGACCGTCACCGCGGCCTTGCTGCGCATGATCGCAGTGATCGGGAGCATGAGGCCGAAGGGGTTGTGCACGTGGACGACATCGAACCGTCGCTCGGCGAAGAGCCGGTCGAGCTCACGGGGGAGTCGTACGCCGATAGAGAGGAGGGTTTCGGCGCCGTTCGCGTAGAACGGAACGGCGCGTCCGACGTATCGAAGCTCGAACGGCGGTGCAGGCCGATTGTCGGCATCGACCGTCCTCGGAACGTGCAGGAGGCGGGGCGTGAGCACGGTCACATCGTGGCCGCGCGCCGCCAACTCGGTCGCTTGCCCGTGCACATGCTCGGTGATCCCGCCGAGTTGAGGGTAGTAGTAGTCGCTGACGATCGCGATCCGCACCGCAGCGATAGTAGGGCGCGCCGCCTGACAGGCTCCTGAACGCGCGGAGATCGGCGGCCGTCGCCTAAGGAAGCGTCCATCAATGAGGTGATGGGTTGATGGTGTAGTTCGATTCGGGGTGGAATGGGTCGCGGCTGATGTTGACGGCGGCGAGTTCGGTTTCGGTGACGTCGATCTTGGGGTAGTCGTTGTCGTCGAGGCGGGCGTAGACGTCGAGCCCGGTGCGTGTGGTTGTGGCGGTGATCAGGTTGATGATGACTTCGTAGGAGACGAGTGGTCGGCCGCGCCAGTTCTTGGAGATGAAGCTGAAGAGGCGGTGCTCGATCTTGTTCCATTTGCTGGTGCCGGGCGGGAAGTGGCAGACCGTGATCTGGAGG
>JBBRXG010000079.1:0-14333 GCA_038248655.1 Gaiellales bacterium | reverse complement strand
GCGCGTGCCCGAGGGGCGCTTCGTGGTCGAGCAGACACCCGTCGGACGCGGCGATCGCTCGGACCGAGGCGTCGTTTCCGAGGGAGCCGTTGGAAGCCGCTGGGCGAGGCGCTTCCGCATCTTCCGCTACGAGTTGCGCCGCTGGCGTGACGGGGTGTGATCCCCGACGTTGCGGAGGCGGTCGAGAGCCCCCAACGGCTGACGAACGACGGAGGCTCGGCGCGGCGCGTCCTCGATCTGGTGCCGTCGGTGCCGACGCCTGTGTGGGGCCGCGACGAGCTGCGTGCCGGGGAGATGTGGAACTCGAACTCCGTGATCTCGTGGCTGATCGCCCGCAGCGGCCTCCCTGCCGAGTCGATCGACCCACCGGCCGGCGGACGGGCGCCGGGTTGGCGTGCCGGCATCGTGGTCGCGCGCCGGCGCTCAGTCGAAGAAGCAGGCGACACCGGTCTCGCAGGAGAACAACAACGGACGTTCCTGCCTGAAGGCCGTCGCCGCAGGGCGACGGGACTCGAGCTTCGATGATCAGCTGGCTGACCGGGCCGATCGCGATCACCGGCGCCGATGGGCACGTCGGCACTTTTCTTCGAGCGCGGCTACGAGCCACACCGAACGAGGTGCGGCCGCTCAGCCGTAGCGACGACCTCGCCGCCGCGCTCGGAGACGCCGACGCGGTGATCCACCTCGCCGGCACGCTCAACCCCAGTGGCGAGGACAGCTACGAGGACGCGAACGTCGAGACCTAGAGCTGGACGGTCTGCCGCGCCGGTGGAGATGCCGGCGCCGGAGGGAGGAGAAGCAGGTGGCTCTCGACGACGGCGGCGGCGACGTCGGTGAGCTTGCGACCGTTGTGCTGCGAGTGCTCGCGGAGCCGCTCGAAGGCCATGTCGGCGCTGATCGAGCGGCGGGCCATCAGGATCCCCTTCGCCTGCTCGATCATGGCGCGGCGCCCGCCCGAACGCGCCCTGGAGGCTCTGATACTCCCTGAAGCGCTGCAGCGTGATGTCGATCGCGCTCTGCAGCTCCTCGGGCGTGCCGTCGATGATGTAGGCGAAGACGCCGCGCGTCGCCGCCGCGCGGATGTAGGCCGGATCGTCGGCGTGCAGGATCGCGATCACCGGACAGGAGGCCTCGCGGACGATCTCCGAGATCAGCTCGAGGGCATGCGCGGAACTCGTCCCGAGCCCGACCAGCGCGACGTCCGGGTGCTCCCTGGCCGTGACCGGCCCCACTTCCTTGACGTAGATCTCACGCGCGATCACGTCGTGACCGAGCCCGATCACCACCCGCGCGAGCAGCTCGAGCCGGTCGCGCTTCTCGTTCGCGATCAGGACGCGCAGGTGCTGGAGCTGGTCGCCGTCGGGCACGTGGACGCTTCGATTCTAGTGCCGACTCGGCCGGATGGCACGATCCCGGGAATGCTACTGTTCGCCGCGTCGATGCCGTAATCGTCGGCACCGATGAATGTGCGCCGGGTCTCAAGCCGTGTGGCCCGGCGAAAGGTCTTCCCACAGACGCGCGGGTTGGAGCAGTTCCGGCCGACCCAGCCAGCGTGGTCGGCGATCCGCCGCGACACCGGGAGTAGACATGCACGGAGCACATACGCCGGCATTCCTCGTAGGCGACGAGCGCACACGCGCCCCCCGCCCGGCCCGCCCGAGGCAGGCCACACTCTGGAGCTCGGAACGGGCTAAGCCGGTCGAGATCGTCGCTCACGACGAGTACTGCACCGCCCTGCTCCTGGAGCACGCAACACCGTTCTTTCCGGCCGAGATCGTCTCCGGGCCGGCGTGGATCGTCAGGGTGCAGCCGCCTGCCGGAGGTGGATGGGTGCTCGAGCTCCTCTCGCTCGTCGAGCGGTGGCTCGAGGCAGCCCGGCTCCCCTGCGCAAAGGTGCTCTACGGCGACCGTAGCTATCTCGTCCGCACCCCGGTGGAACGTCTCCATCACGCACCCCAGGCGGTGACAACCTTCGACGTCCCCTCCGAGGCCAGCAGCACGACGCCGGCTTCTCCGTGAACGTCAACCTCCTCGGCGGCTAACGCCGGAGCAGTGGAGGGGCCGCCCCGTTTGCCGGCCGCCCCTCCACAACCACGCTGGATGCCCGGCCGGCCCGGCGCAGGTAGCGTCCCGCACGTGTCCGCGCACGAGGTCGTCGTCTGGTCGGACTACCTCTGACCCTTCTGTCGGGTCGGCCAGGTGCTGGCCGAGTGGATGAGGAAACGGTTCGACGCGGACGTCGAGTGGCTCCCGTTCGACCTCCATCCCGAATACCCGCCCGAAGGCGTTCCGCGGAACCCCGAGCGCGCAGCCGGGACCGCGGCGATCTTCGAGCCGCACGGGCTCGCCTACAACCCGCCGCCCGTCGCGCCGCGCTCGCTCGATGCCCTTCGCCTGACGGAGCTCGCCCGGGAGCGCGACCTGCACGCGCCGTTCCACGATCGGCTGATGGACGCGTACTGGGCCGAGGCGCAGGACATCGGCGACCACGGCGTGCTGCGGACGCTCGCCGCGGAGGTGGGCCTCGACGAGGCGGAGACCGACGGCGTGCTCGGGAGCGACCGCTACGCCGACACCGTGCTTCGCGCCACCTCCGAGGCGCAGTCGATCGGGATCAACGGGATCCCCGCGTTCCTGCTCGACCGCCGCCTGCTCGTCCTCGGCGCGCACCCGCGAGAGACGTTCGAGCGCGCGTTCGCCCAGCTCGGCGACTCGTGATCCCGCGTACGCCGACGACGTGCAGTCGCTCGGGGAGGTCGGCCGGGAGTTCGTGCCCGGGCAGCTGCTGGCGCTCGGCAGAGCGGCCGGATCGATCCCCTGAGTCAGCTCCGGGACACGGCCGACGCCCACTCGGCATCGTGAGGCTTCGTGTCGGCGACGACCGCGCCGTCGCCGAGCTCGATGCGATGGTCGGCCATCTCGATCAGGGGCGGGTCGTGCGTGGCGACGACGACCGAGACGCCGCGCTCGTCGACGAGGCGGCGGAGGAGACCCATGATCGTCTTCGCCCGCTGGGAGTCGAGCTGCGCGGTCGGCTCGTCCGCGATCACGAGCCGCGGCTCGTTCGCGAGCGCGCGGGCGATCGCGACGCGCTGCTGCTCGCCGCCCGAAAGCTCCTGAGGCCGATGGTTCGCCCGCTCGTCGAGATCGACCAGGCGCAAGAGCTCCCGCACCCGTGCTGCCCGCTCGCCCGGGTCCATCCGTTGCAGGCGCAGGGGGACCTCGACGTTCTCCGCCGCGCTCAAGATCGGGATCAACCCGAACGCCTGGAACACGAACCCGACCGTGTCGCGCCGGTACTCGACCAACGCGTGCTCGGGAAGCGAGGAGACCTGAACGCCGTCGACCTCGACGCTGCCGGCGCTCGGCCGGTCGAGCCCACCGATCATGTTCAGGAAGGTCGTCTTGCCCGAGCCGGACCGGCCGTGGACGACGCAGAGCTCCTGGCCTCGCATCGCCACCGATACGCCCTGGAGCGCGTGCACGGTCGCCGCCGCCCCCCGGTACTCCCTCGAGACGTCGCGCATCCGAATCAGGGGCTCAGTCATGGCGCTCCGGCCAGATCGAGATGTGGTCAGGCTCCAGCGCGAGGCGGACGCGGCGCTCCAGCTCGAGGGCGGCGACATAGTCGCGCGGCAGCTGCAGTCGACCGGCCCGGTCGAGCACCGCCAGCTCCTGGGCGACGAGCTGCTCCTCGCCGGCCTCGTCGCGCTGGACTCGCCGGAGTGTCTCGGTCGCGGTGCGCCCGTCGCGGATCCCGATCGTGCGCTCCACCTGCGCGGAGACGAGCGGGTCGTGCGTGAGCACGACGACGGTTACGCCCAGCTCGCGGCTGACCGCCTGCAGCGTCTCGAACAGGTGCGCCGAGCTCTTGGTGTCGAGCTCCCCGGTCGGCTCGTCGGCGAGCAGGACGCCCGGTCTGTTCGCCAGCGCGATCGCGACTGCGACGCGTTGCTGCTCGCCGCCCGAGAGCGTGTCGGGACGATGCCGCGCGCGCTCGCCGAGGCCGATCAGGTCGAGCAGGGAGCGGACCCGCCCGGCCCGCTCCTTCCTCCCCACGCCCTCGAGCGTCATGGGCAGCTCGACGTTCTCGGCTGCGGTCAGGTACGGCAGCAGGTTCCGCGAGGTCTGCTGCCAGACGAAGCCGACGACGCGCCGACGGTAGAGGGTGCGTTCGCTCTCCGAGAGCGCGGTCAAGTCGAGCCCCGCTACCTCGACGCGCCCCGCGGTCGGCACGTCGACGCCGCCGAGGATGTTCTGGAGGGTCGACTTGCCGCTTCCGGAGGCGCCGACGATCGCGATCAGCTCGCCGGCCCCGACGGTGAGGTCGAGGCCCTGCAGGGCGACGACCTCGAGGTCGGCGACCTTGTAGATCCTGACCAGATTCTCGCAGAGGATCGCGGGCGAGGCCACGGGGTGAGCAACGCTACCGGTCATCAGCGCTCTCCGATCCGCATGACCTGGTCGAGGCGGGCGCGCCGCATTCGCGCGCCGGCGACGAGCACCGCGGCGACCGCGAGGGCGACCATTCCCGCGGCGAAGGCCACCGGGGGGAACCACGGGACCGAGATCGGGTTCGCGCGGCTGCCGGTGTAGAACGCAAGGTCGAGGCCAGGGACGACGAGGTACGGGATCGCGATGCCGAGCCCGATCCCGAGCGTGAGCGCCGTCGCGACGAAGGGCGCGAGCTCGATCGCGGCGAGCACGATCCCCTCCCGCTGCGACCCGCCCATCGTGCGGACGAGCGCGAGATCGCGGGCGCGAGACCGTGCGGCGATCAGGGCCATCAGCGCAAGCGCGACGGCGGCGAACACAGCCGCGAGGACGATCGTCGCGCGGAACCCGCGCCGGACGCTGGAGGCGAGCGGCGAGGCGCCGAGGCTGCGCATGACCGCGGCGCGCGAGTGGACGGCGGCTCCGGGCGCGGCGGCGTGTACGACCTTCGCGACGGCGTCGGCGCTCACCACACGGATGTAGATCCTGTTCGGTGCGACCACGCCGGCCTTCTCGACGGCGCTCAGCGAGACGACGGCGAACGGCAGGCCGCGCGGGACGCCGGGGAAGTCGTCCCGCGTCGCGGTGGCGAGCATGTTGATCGACTCGCCCGGGAGCGTGCTCTGGAAGTTCCCGCCTCCGGGCCAATCGCTGGAGACGAGGGCGGGAATCAGCGACGGGATCGGCGGCGGCTTCTCGATCGACCCGGGCAACCGGATCGCCGCGGGCGTGCCGGCGACGACGCGCTCGTAGGCGGGTGGGTCGAGGGCAAGCAGAATCGTCGCCTGGGCCCCGCGCCCCACGCCGGCATCCTGGACGTACGCGGCGGCGACGACGCCGATGCGGCCGAGCCGGCCGGCGAGCCCGGTCGGCAGCGTGCCGTCCGGCGCCGCGTCGACACGCACGTCTGCCCCGATCGCGCGCCAGGCAGATCGGTTCTGCCCGGCAGAGAGCGTGCTCGACACCGCCGCGGCGAAGGTCGCGATCGCCAGCGCGAGCACGAGCACGATCAGCGGCAGCGAGGTGGCATCGGGCTGACGCGCCGCTCTACTCAGACCGAGGTGAAGCGGCAGGCCACGGCCTCGCCGCGCCAGGCGCGCGATCGCCGCGAGCGGCAGCGGGTAGAGCCGGAGGGCTGCGATGCCGCACGCGAGCCCGAGCAGCACCGGCACGGCGGCGAGGTACGGGTCGAAGCCGCCGCTCCCGGCGCCGGCCCCGAGCCCGCGCCGGCGGAGCAGGTAGGCGCCCAGACCGGCGGCGACGACAACGAGCCCTTCGACGGTGAGGCGTCGCGGCGACGGCCGCGAGGCGACGATCTCGTCGCGCTCGGCCGCGCCGAGCGGCCGGCGCGCGACGCCGGCGATCGCGGCGACCGGGAGGATCACGGTGGCGGCGACGATCGCAGCGGTCAGCCAGGCGGAGAGGCTGCTCCCGCGGCCGTGGACGGCGAGCACGGCGAGAGCCCAGCCGGCGAGGCCGGCCGGCGCTGCGATCAGGAGCGCCTCGACGGCCTGCGCCGCGAGCAGCTGCCGCGGCGAGGCGCCTCTCGTCCGTGAGAGGCCGGTCTCGCCCTGGCGCCGCTCGTGCGAGAGCCCGCCGAGCAGGCCGAGACACACGAGCGCGCACGCGAGCAGGCCGATCGCCGCCACGGCGAGCAGGGTCTCGGCCGCTGACCGCTCCCTGGCGTAGCGCTGGAGCACCGGCGAGAGCGCAACGCCGACCTTCCGATCGAGCGGCGCCGCCCCGGAGTACTCGGATTCGAGCTGTGCGAGGTCCGCGGTCAGCGTCCCGGTGCGGCGAACGTCGAGCCGGTCCGGGTCGACGAGGTAGCGGGAGTCGTACGTGAGCCCGAGCGGACGCGTCGCCGCCAGCATGCGCGAGTACGCGGTCTCGGAGACGAGCGCCTGCGCGAACACGTTCAGCTCCTCGAGGTCCTCCGACTGTCGCACGGTTGGAGTGCCGAGACCGGCGTCGCCGAACCAGAAGGGCTCGTTCGGATGGTCGACGACGAAGAGTCCGGTGACCCGGATCGCGAGCGGCAGCTCGGCGGAGATCGGCACGAGCTGGACCGCGAGGTCGGTCAGCTCGGGGGTGAAGAACGCGCGGTCGCCGACGTGCAGGCGAAGGGCACGCGCCGTCGCCCTCGAGAGCGCGACCTCGAGCAGCGGCACGGTCTTCGCCTTCGGCAGGCCGGGGACCGGCGGTACGGAGCGGCCCTGGAAGAGGGGCTGCGCGACCGGAGCCCGGACACGCTCGCCGGTCGCGGCCGGGAAGCGGCCGGCAGCGAGCCGCACATGCGACCTCGCCCCGCGCTGCAGACGGAGGGAGAGGTAGCGGAAGACCCCCCGCCTCGTCCCGGCCGGCCGGCGGTCGGCCTCGAGGAGGTAGAGCGGCGACCCGACGGCGTAGCCTTGCCGGTCGACGATCGCGCGCAGCGATGGTGGAAGAGCGCGTTGCGTGGCGGCCACGTGCGCCCTCAGGGCACCCGGCGCGACCCGGCCGGTGTCGGTCACGCGGACCTGCCGCGCGGGTTGCGCCGCGTGCTCGACCACGTAGCGGAGACCGTCGTCCGCGAACGTGTTGAACAGGCGCGGCAGCGCCGCGAACAGGAAGCACGTGCCGGCGACCAGGACGAACGTCGCCAGCGCCGAGCCCGGCCCGAGCCGGACGCGTCGCAGGAACAGCGACAGGCTGGCGGCGAGCGCGGCGGCCGCGTGTCCCCGACGACGCGGGACGGTCGTCGCGCTGACGCCTACTGCGTCACGACATCGCCTCGCACCAAGGCCGACAGCTCCGCTGTCGCCTTTGTACTCGGCTTCGTCTCTCACGGGGCAACCGTTCCTTCTGCACTGCGTAGCGCCGGCGCGAGCCGCAGACGTTGCACGAGCCGCAGCTGGAGCGCCGCGACCGCGGCGAGCGTGACGAGCAGGGCAAGCTCGAGCAAGAGGACCGTCGTCCAGGGGACGGCGAGCCGGACCGGCGGCACCGGTGTCGCGCCGGAGGCGCCCAGGGCGACGTAGGGCAGGACGAGCCAGGAGACGAGCAGCCCGAGCGCCGTCCCCTCGAGCAGGCTGAGCGCGACGACGAGGGCGCTCTCGAGGCCGACCCACCCGGTGAGCTGCCGCGTCCGCAGCCCGAGCGAGCGGAGCACTGCGAACTCGAGCGTGCGCTGGCGCGCCGCCGCCGCCGCGCTCGCCGCGAAGCCGACGGCCGCGAAGGCGGCGGCCGCGGCGAACCCGAGCGCGAGCGCGCCGATCACGCCGAGCGGAACGGCGTCCTCGAGCAGCGCGTGCTCCCGCTCGGCACGCGACACGACGTCGATGCTCCTGAACGGCGCCGCCCGGAGCCGGTGCGCGAGAGCCGCACCGTCACCGCCTGCCTGGAGCCACCACTGGGAGGGCTCGACTACGTGGCTGTCGCCGGCGAGCGAGAAGTCGAGGTAAGTGGGCAGGTCGACGATGACGGCGGGCACCGTCGGGTCGAGTGTCGGGAACCTTCGAAACGAGCCGGCAATGCGGACCGTGTGCGTGCCACCCGTCAGCGACAGCGACACGACCTGGCCGACTCTCGTGTTCGTGTCCGCGAGAAACCTCTCGCTGGCCAGGACGGGCGACGCCTTCGGGAGCCTGTCGATGCCCGGCCGAAGGAAGAAGGCAGCGGTCGGTAGGCGGCTGAATACGCCGCCGACGAGGAAGGCGAACGAGCCCGTTCCGATCTGGGCTCGAACCGATTCCGCCGACGAGAGGCGGCGCGCTGTCGCCGCAGCGAGGGGCAACCGGAAGCCTGTCGTGTACGCACGCCAGTGAGCCGCACGCCCGATCGGCACCCGCTGCCAGCCCGCGCCGGATCGGCCGGCGACCTCGAGGGAGTGAAGGTCGAGCCTCGCCTGCCGGGCGGCCAGGAACGGCACGCTCAGGTCGAGCTCCAGACCGACGATCGAGAGCGGATAGCGGGGCAGCGCGAGGGCACCGCTGGGCAGACGCTGGGCGAGGTCGAGGACTAAGCGCTTCGAAGCGCCCGGCGCGACGTTCTGGAGGCGGTAGAGGTAGAGCAGGCCGTCGCCGTCCCGCAGGTAGAGAAAGAGCGACGGCGACGGAAAGTACGGGGCACCCGGGATCTCACGCCCGCGCGAGATCGAGAGGCCGACAGTGAGCGCGACTCGAGCGGGCCGGCCGGGGAGGGGGAGCGACGCGAGCCGGCCGCGGCCCTGGACGAGAGGCCGCAGCAGCTCGCGGAGCGGCCGCGACGCGAAGTCGTCGCGCGGCCGGACGACCTCCGCGGCGCGACCGGCATCCAGGGCGAGGAGATTCCCGTTCCCTGCGTCGGTGTTCCCCAGCTCGAACGAATCGGCCGCCGCGGGAAGCGCCGCCGAGGCTCCGAGGGCGCGGTAGCTCGAGGCGAGATCGATCGTCGCCGGCGCGCCGGCGCGATCGCTCGGCTGGACGAGCAGATCGGCGCCCGCCGCATGTCGCGCCTGATCGACCTGCGAACGATGCCACGTCTCGCTGTAGGTCGCGGCGAAGACGCCGATCGCGACGGCGAGCACGAGCAGGAGGATCGAGCGGGCGTACCCACGCGGCCGGCGGGCGACCTGCCGGAAGCCGAGGGCGGCCACGACGCCGCGCGTCGAGCCGATGAACCGCTCCACGAGCGAGGCGATCAGCGGCACGAGCCTCAGCGAGAGCAGTGCTCCCGCCAGGAGGAGGACAGCCGGCGCGGCGACGAGGAACGGATCGATCCCGAGTCCGCCGCGGTTGTCGACCAGCACGCCGTGGTAGCGGCGAAGCTGCCAGTAGCCGATCAGCGCCAGCAGGACGAGCACCAGGTCGAGCCGCAGGCGCTGAGCGAGCCCGGCGACCGACAGGCGGCGGCGCTCGCGCGCGATCGCGACGCCGCGAGCGCGGAGCGCGGGCAGCGCCAGCCCTGCGACGCAGACCGCCCCGGCGGCGGCAGCGAGCCCGTACGACGCTGCGCTGACCCGCGGGTCGAGGTGCAGGCCGATGTCGGCCAGCGGACCGACGTAGTTGAGCGCGCGGAGCGCGACTGCCGCGAGCCAGGGCGAAACGGCGACGGCCGGCACGGCGATCAGCGTCGCCTCGATCAACGCCATCCTCACGATCTGCGCCGCGCTCGCCCCCCGAAGGCGGAGACTCTCGGTCGCGAGCAGACGCCGCTCGATCAGGAGCGCCGTCGTGAACAGAAGCCCGTAGAAGGCCAGCAACGCGACCTGAATCGACGGGACGAGCACGCCGGCACGCGCGCTGTGGAGTGAGGCGGCCGCGGCGGAGAGGATCCCTGGCAGGCCGGTGTCGAGCGCGACCTGCCGGCCCGAGGGGCGGCCCGCGTTCAGGCGCCCGGGTAGACGCGCGAGCGCCCGTCGCAGCCCGTTCGCCTGGCTGATCGTCAACCCCGCGAACCGGGGCTCGAGCCGCCAGCGCAGGTCGGCGTCCTGGAGGCCGAGGGTGAAGAAGGAGCGGCTGGTCGTCACGAGCGGGCCGTACACACCGCCGTCGACGCCGATCGTCGCGAGCGGCTCCTCCCACCAGTACGGCGAGGACGGGTGCTCGACGCGGTAGATCCCGACGACGCGCGCCGTCACCCGACGGTCCTGCGCGAGGCGGTTCCGGGCGTGGATCACGTCCCCGATCCGCAGGCCGAGCTGCCGTGCGGCGGGCGACGACACGGCGACCGCCACGGACCGGCCGGTCCGTGGCCAGCGCCCCGAGACGAGGCGCGCGTGGCCGCGAAGGTCGTCGAAGAACGCGAAGACGACCGTCCGGCCCGCGGCCGTGAAGGGCTCCGACTCGCCGCTGCGGTAGACGGCGACGCCGCCCGCATGACTGAACGTGTCCTGCGCGAGCGCCCTCACGCGGACGTCGAGCGCACCACCCTCGCGCCCTTCCGACACGGGCGCGGTCGCCTGGACGTTCGCCTCCGTCACCGGCGCGCTCGCGAGCCGCTCGCGCAGGCCGCTCTGCCCGACGGCGTTGACGTAGATCGGGATCGCCGAAACGAGCATCGCCGCGAAGAGGACGACGAGGAACGCCGCCGCGAGCACGAGACGGTCGGCCAGCGCGCGTTTCAGGATGATCGACAGGGCTGAGCCGCGCACGGCACGCGTTATGACGAAGCAACCCGTTTTTGGTTTGGCGCCGGGTAACGCGCGATCGCCACCGGCCCCGTGAAGACGCTCCAGCGGCCCGCCGACCAGCGCTCCAGCGCCACCTGCCGGACGCGGCCGCGAACGACGATCCCCGGGATCAGGAACGGGTTGTCGGCCTCGACCAGAGATCGCGCCGCCGCGAGCAGGCGCGCCGGCGTCGGGTTCGGCCCGGCCCGGCGCAGAACGGCGACGAATGCGTAGGCCGCGGCCATCCCCGCCTCGAGCTCGACCGATCGCAGGCCGCCGGTGCGGCGGTACTTCTCGAACGCGGGATCACCGGCCCAGCGCGGATCGCGCGCGTCCTTGACGAACGCGGTCGAGAGCGCTCCGTCCCGGCCGGCGCGCGCGACGACGCCCTCGGGGTCGAGGACGACGAGCGGCCCGGCGCCTCGCAGATCCGAGAGCCGAGTCGAGGCGACCACCGACGCGCTCCGCGCTCCGAGCGCACGCCGGAAGGCGGCCAGGAGCGCGAGCCCGTCCGGCGTGCCCTCGTATAGCACGGCGAGCCGCCCGGGCACACCCGACGTGACGGTCTGGCGGGCGAGGGCGCCGGTCTGAAGGGCCCAGCCGGGAGAGAACGCGAGCGTGCCGGCGCCGAGCATCGAGGCGCCGCTCCAGGCGAAGAGCTGAGGCGCTCCGACCGCGGCGGCCGCACGGAGGGCGTCGGTGCCGACCGTCCCGAAGAGCGCGAGGGCGCCGTCGGCCACGAGCGCCCGCGCCGCTCGTCTCGGATCCTTGCCACCGTCGACGACGCGATATTCGATCGTCCGCCCGCGCACGCCGCCTCGCCCGTTGACGAAGCGGAAGTACGCCGCCGCGCCCGCCGCGAGCGGCGACCCGGCCGGCGCGATCCCGCCGACGACGAACGGACTCGACGTGCCGGCCGGCGCCGCCCCCGAGCCGGGCGCGGCCAGAGCGGCAGCCAGCACGAGGAGGCAGCCGAGACGTCTCACGGCCGCCAGCCTAGACGCCGTGTGGTAGATACCCGGGAAGGTCCCAGAAGAAGGAGTGAACGATGGCGTTGACGATCGGCGATACCGCACCAGACTTCCAGGCCGAGACGACCGAGGGGCGGATCGACTTCCACGACTGGCTCGGCGACGCGTGGGGCGTGCTCTTCTCGCATCCGAAGGACTTCACCCCGGTCTGCACGACCGAGCTCGGCTACATGGCGAGGATCAAGCCCGAGTTCGACAAGCGAAACGTGAAGATCATCGGCCTCTCGGTCGACTCGACCGGAGACCACGAGGGGTGGGCGAAGGACATCGAGGAGACCCAGGGCACGGCGCCCAACTACCCGATCATCGGCGACCACGACTTCAACGTCGCCAAGATGTACGGGATGCTGCCGGGCGAGACCGCAGGCGACCCCTCCGACCGCACTGCAGTCGACAACCAGACCGTCCGGAACGTGTTCGTCGTCGGCCCGGACAAGAGGGTCAAGCTGGTACTGGTCTACCCGATGACCACCGGCCGCAACTTCGACGAGGTGCTGCGCGTGATCGACTCGCTGCAGCTGACCGCGAAGCACAAGGTGTCGACGCCGGTGAACTGGACGCAGGGCGACGACGTGATCATCGCCGGCTCGGTGTCGAACGACGAGGCGAGGGAGATCTTCGGCGACTGGCAGGAGCCGAAGCCCTACCTCCGGATCGTCCCCCAGCCGAGCTGAGCTGCCGAGCGTCAGGGGCAGGCCGAAACCTGTCCCTGGCTTACTCGGCGGCGTCGTCCGTGCCCAGGTAGGCCTCGATCACCGCCGGATCGCGCTGCACCTCCCCCGGCGTGCCGACGGCGATCTTCCGGCCGAAGTCGAGCACGTACACGCGATCCGAGATCCCCATCACCAGGTTCATGTGGTGCTCGACGAGGAGGACGGTGAGGTCGAAGTCCGTCCGCATCGTGCGGATGAACTCGCCCAGGCGGCCGACCTCCTCGTGCGAGAGCCCTCCTGCCGGCTCGTCCAGGAGCAGCAGCTTCGGCTCGGAGACGAGCGCGCGGGCGGTCTCGACCCGCTTCAACGTCCCGTACGGGAGTGAGCCGGCGGCGCGGTCGGCGACGTCGCCGATGCCGACGTAGTCGATCACCTCGTCGGCCGTCCGCCGGCCGCTTCGCGCGTGTGCGCCGACGAGCACGTTCTCGCGCACGCTCATCGACTTGAACAGCTCGAGGTTCTGGAAGGTGCGGGCGATTCCGCGGCGGACCACTCCGTGCGGCGGGGTCGAGAGCAGGCTCTCGCCTTCGAACACGAGCTCCCCCGAGGTCGGCGGGTACAGGCGGGTGATCACGTTGAACGCCGTCGTCTTCCCGGCCCCGTTCGGTCCGATCAGCCCGACGATCTCGCCCGCGCCGACGTCGAACGACACCTCGTCGAGCGCGACGATTCCCCCGAAGCGGCGGATGACGTTTCGGACCTCGAGGAGCGCCATGCCGCGCTTACCTTAAGGTGACCGGCGCGAACGTGGAAAGCCGTGACGTGGTCGTGATCGGAGGCGGCGCGATGGGCGCGAGCGTCGCCTACCACCTGGGCCGGCTCGGAGTCGACGGCGTCGTCCTCCTCGAGCGCGGGTCGCTCGCGTCCGGATCGACCAGCCGCTCGGCCGGCGGGATCCGCACGCAGTTCTCCGACGAGCTGAACGTGCGGATCGCCCTCCGCTCGCTCGAGGAGTTCCGGCGGATGGACGGGATCGACCTCCGCCGGCACGGGTACCTGTTCCTGCTCGACCGGGACGAGGACGTGCAGGCGTTCCGCGAGGCGCTCGCGCTGCAGCACCGGCTCGGCGTCCCCTCGCGGGAGCTCTCGGTCGACGAGGCGCTCGCGATCGTGCCGCAGATCGACGGAGACGGCTTGCTCGGCGCGACCTACTGCGAGCTCGACGGCTACGCGTCGCCGGAGGCGGTCGTCCAGTGGTACGCGCGCGGACTGGACGTGCGCCAGGGCTGCGAGGTGACAGCGATCGACGTCGCCGGCGGACGCGTGACCGGCGTCCGGACGACGAAGGGCGCGATCGCCGCCGATCTGGTCGTCTGCTGCGCGGGGAAGTGGTCGCGCGACGTCGCCGCGCTGGCAGGCGTCGACCTGCCGGTGGAGGGCGAGCAGCGCTGGCTCTGGTTCACGCCCGAGGACGGCGGGCTCCCGGAGCGGCTGCCGCTGACGATCGACTTCACCACCTCGTTCTACTTCCATCGCGAGGGGCCCGGGCTCGTCTTCGGCGGACGCGAGCAGACGGTCGAGGAGGTGGCCGAGCACGCCGCCCGCCGCCTCCCCGTGCTCGTCGACCTGCCGGTGCAGTCGTCCTGGTGGGGCTACTACGAGGTCAGCCCCGACTGGAACGCGCTCGTCGGCGAGGCGGCGGCGCCGTCCGGGTTCTTCTACGCGGCCGGTTTCTCCGGCCACGGCTTCCAGCAGGCGCCCGCGGTCGGCGAGCACGTGGCCGAGCTGATCGCAGGCCGCGAGCCCACGCTCGACCTCGCCGCCTTCGACGTCGAGCGCTTCGAGCGCGGGCTCGTCCGGCCCGAGACCTTCGTCATCTAGACGATGGCGGCTGAGTAGCCGGGAGCGAGGAAAGGCCGGACACTCCGGTTTTGCAGTTCGGGGGTTTGTCTGGCCGGAGACTGGCTCCGGCTGACCCCATGCAATGGAAGGAGGGTCCGGCCGTGACCGTAACGATGACGTACG
>JBBRXG010000078.1:0-14570 GCA_038248655.1 Gaiellales bacterium | reverse complement strand
GCTCGGCGGTCGCGTCGTCCGCCAGCTCGGCGAGCCGGTCGTAGTGGACGACGGCGCGCTCGGCCCCGGCGGCGACGACGACGAGGTCGCGGTACCACGCTCCGAGCTCCTCGAGCGCGAACAGGATCTCCTCGCGCTCCGCTCCACGCTCGGCCCGCTTCACGTACTGCTCGGCCTCGCGAGCCGGGAGCTCGCGGCCGGCGAGCGCCTCCTCCGCCTGCGTACGCGCCGCTCGGGCCCGCTCGGCCGCAAGCGAGAGCACGGCCTGCGCGGCCGCGCAGGCGTCGAAATCCGGCTCCCGGTAGACGGAGCGGGCGATCGCGAGCAGCTCGCCTCTGCGGCGGACGGCGTCCGCGTCGAGAAGCCGCTCGACGCGGTCGAGTCGCCCGGCCGACACCCGCGTGACCGCCGTTGCCCGATCGGGCGCGAGTCCGGGCGCGCGGCGGTCGACCTCCGCCCGCACCGCCCGCTCCGAGAGCCGCCGGAACGGGACGAGCTGGCAGCGCGAGCGGATCGTCTCCGGCAGCGGCCCGATCTCGTCGGCGACGAGGACGACCACCGCGTACGGGGGCGGCTCCTCGAGATCCTTGAGGAGCGCGTCCGCGGCCTCGGCATTCAGCAGGTGCGCGCCGAGGATCAGGTACACGCGCCGGTCGGCCTCGAACGGCCGCATGTGCAGGTCGCGGCGGAGGTCGCGCACCTCGTCGATGCGGATCTGATCGCCCAGCGGCTCGAGCACGTACAGGTCCGGGTGCGTCCCTCGCTCCACCCGCTCGGGGTCGCCGAGCAGCGCAGCCGCGAAAGCGCGTGCCGCCAGCCCCTTCCCGACGCCGGCGGGGCCGTGGAAGAGGTAGGCGTGCGCCGGCGCCTCGGCGAGCGCAGCGCCCAGGAGCCGCTTCGCCTCGACCTGCTCCACGAGCCCGGAGAACGGGCCCTCGCTCATCGGCCAACCTTTGGCCTATGAGCGGGGAAGGGCCGGGGGGAACCGGGAGGTTCCCCCGACAGAGTCGGCCTCTGAAAGAAGGGGGCTCGTGGGGGAAACATGGTTTCCCCCACGAGAGCGAGCCGAAGGCGAGCGACGCTCACGAGGCGTCCAGCAGCCGCGACACGGCCGTCCAGACGTCGGCGGCGATCTCGTCCGGGTCGCGAAGTCCCTGCGCTCCCGACACGGCCACGGTTCGCCACGTCGGATCGGCCTCGGCGAACCGGCGGTACACCGCACGCGCCGACGCGAGGTAGAGCTCGGCGCTCTCGTGGATGTCCTCCACCATCGCGGTATAGGACCGCGGCGGCTTCTTCCCGACCAGCCCGCGCGCGACGGACAGCTCCAGATCGAGGAGGACGACCAGGTCGGGCCGGGGGAGCCCGAACTCCCCGTACTCGACGGAGAGGAGCCACGCGAGCAGCTTCGAGCGGGCCTCCCCCTCGAGCTTCGCTCCCTGGTGGGCGAGGTTCGAGGGGACGAACCGGTCGCAGACGACGAGGTCGTTCTCGCCGAGCGCGTCCTCGAGCGCGGGTCGGGCGTGGAAGCGGTCGCAGGCGTAGAGCAGCCCGGCGAGCTCGGGATGCACCTCGTCGACCGTCCCGAAGGCGCCGTTGAGGTAGTCGGCGACGGCGGTGCTGAACGGGTTGCCGTCATAGAGCGGGAAGCTGAAGAGCGACGCCCGGCGACCGGCGGCACGCGCGGCGTCGACGAGCATCGCCGCCTGCGTCCCCTTGCCGGACCCATCGATCCCCTCGATCGCGACGAGCGTTCCCCGCACCGCGTCTAGGATACGAGCCCCGTGCGTGCAGTTGTCACCGGCGGCGCCGGTTTCATCGGCTCGAACCTCGTCGACGCGCTGCTTGCGCAGGGCGACGAGGTGGTCGTCGTCGACGACCTGAGCTCCGGAAGGCGCGAGAATGTCGCCGAGGCCGCAACCCTGGTCGAGCACGACATCCGCGCCCCCGGGCTGGCCGGCATCTTCGCGGCGGCGAAGCCGGAGGTCTGCTTCCACCTCGCCGCCCAGGCTGACGTCCCCACCTCGGTACGCCGCCCCGACTTCGACGCCGAGGTCAACGTCCTCGGGACGATCCGCGTCCTCGAAGCGGCCGGAACCGGGACGAGCGTCGTCTTCAGCTCCACCGGCGGCGCGATCTACGGCGAGCTCGACCGGCCGGCGCGCGAGGACGACCCGCGGAGACCGCTCTCGCCCTACGGTGTGGCGAAGCTCGCGGCCGAGGAGTACCTCGCGACCTGGAACAGGCTGCACGGCACGAGCCACGGGACGCTCCGCTTCGGGAACGTCTACGGCCCGCGCCAGGAGGCCGGTCTCGAGGGCGGAGTCGTCGCGATCTTCCTGAACGCGATGGCGGCGGGCGAGGAGACGACGATCTACGGCGACGGCGGCCAGAGCCGTGACTTCGTCCATGTCGACGACGTCGTCGGCGGGCTGCTCCGGGCGCCGGGACAGCCGGGCGTGGCGAACATCGGCAGCGGCGTCGAGACCACCGTCCTCGAGCTGCACGAGCGTTGCCGCGCGGTCACCGGCGACGAGCGGCCGCCGCGGCAGGCGCCGGCGCGGCACGGCGATCTGCGGCGAAACGTCCTCGACGTCTCGCTGGCCGAGCGCGAGCTCGGCTGGCGCCCCGAGATCTCGCTCGACGAGGGCCTCGCGCGCACCTGGGACTGGATCCGCTCCCGCTGACGCTCGACGACGAGGCCGGAATCGTCGACCGGTAGGAGGAGCCGGCGATGCCGGAGCGAATCCAGACGCCCGCATGGATCATTCGGTCTCCACCGCCCAGCTCACGCGCCCCTGGCGGACCGCGACCATGGTCGCGACCGCGGTCGCCGTGCTCGAGCTCGTCCTGCTGATCGTGTTCGGGATCGGCCTCCTGGGCAGATCGATCGCCCCGCACGTACGCGCCGCCGCGAAGCGCGAGGCGCTGACGCCGGCCGCGGCCCGATCCCCTGCTGCGACTGCATCCGCCGGCAAGCAGGCCGCCCACCCGGCCAAGGTCACGCGAATCCTCCCCCGTGGCAGGACTCGGATCGTCGTCCTGAACGGCAACGGGCTCTCCGGCGCCGCCGCCGAGGCATCGGCTCTCGCGAAGGCGCGCGGCTACGCGATCGAGACGGTCGGCAACGCGCCGCGGACGGGCTACGCGCGCACGATGGTCATGTACCGGCCGGGACGGCACCGCGAGGCGGTTCGGTTCGCGCACGATCTCGGGATCGCGGTCGTCACGCCGCTCGACGGGATGAAGCCCGCCCAGCTCCACGGCGCGCAGCTGGTCGAGATCCTCGGCGCTTCTCACTAGCGCCCCTCGACCTTTGCCCGCGCCTGGTCGAGGTAGCCGCCCGGGCGCCCCGCGGGGCCATACGGGTCGAGTCCGTAGGCGCGGTCGAGATCGTGGAGGGCGGCCCGGTAGCGTCCGGTGAAGGACTCGTATGAGCCGACCGCGTACCAGGTGCTCGAGTTCTCCGGCTGCAAGGCGACCGCCTGCCGGTAGCGGCGGAGCGCAGCCTCCTCGTCCGGCCGTCCCGCCTGCGCGTCGCCGAGCGCGAGCAGGGGATCGATCGAGAGCGGGTTCAGCCACCTGGCCGCACGCCCGTCGGAGAGCGCCTGGCCGGACATGCCGTCGGCGAGCGCGTCGTACGCCGAGTCGACGAGCCGGCCGGAGGCGTACGGCGCGGTCAACGAGTAGAGCGCGCCGATCGCTGCAACGGCAACGGCGACCACGGCCAACGCCGGGCGGCGTGCTCCTCGCTCGGCTCCCAGCCCGACCAGCGCCCCGAGCGCGAAGAACGCGGGCGCGCCGACGGCGACGAACTCCCAGTCGATGTCGACCAGCGTGTGGAGCGCGAAGGCGCCGACTCCGACGGCGAGCGCGGCGGCGGCTCCGCGTTCCGCACTCCCGGCCCGCCGCACCGCGGACACCGCTGCGGCGACGCCGGCCGCCCCGAGCCCGAGCAGGAGCAAGAAGCCGACGATCCCCGTCTCTGCGAGGAACTGGAGCGGCAGGTTGTGCGGCTCGGTGGTGACGATCGACCCTTTGCGGACGTCGCGCCTGGCGATCTCGAACGTCGCCGCGCCCTTCCCGCCGGCGGGTGCGTCCTCGAACAGCGACCAGGCCTCCTGCCACCACGTCCACCGGTTGCTCGAGCTGAGCTCGCCGAAGCGGGTCGGATCCTGGGCGACCTCTTTCCCCGGGGCGCCCCGGAACTCGTCCAGGATCTTGCCGCCGCTCTCCGCGAACACGACCGCCACCGCCGCCAGCGCGACGACCGCGACCCCGGCCCCCAGGCGAACGGCGTAGGCGTGCCGCCGCTCCCCGGCGATCGTGAGGCCGGCGATCGCCCACGCGCCGGAGACGACGACCGCGGCGCCGGCGCAGGCGATGACGCCGAACCAGGCCCCGTCGGCGACTCGAGCGGCGTACGGTTGCAGGTCGTCGGTGAGCGCGGGCCGGGAGAACGCCCACAGCAAGACGAGTGCCGCGACCGGGGTGACGAGGACGAGCGCCGCCAGGCTCTCGAGCCGCTCGCGGGAGAGCGCGAGCCAGCCCGCCGCGGCGAGGACGACGACCGCGATCCCCCCGCGCGAGTACGTGAGGACGACGACGAGCTCCGCCAGGTAGACGAGCAGCGCTCCGGCCGCCCGGACCGAGCGCCGGTGCGTCCGGGCGGCGACGAGCCAGAGGCCGAGCGGAGTGGCGGCCGCGGCGACGACCGCGAGCGAGTTCCAGTAGCCGACCGGGTTGCGAAGCCGTGCGACTCGCGCGCCGTCGGGGAAGAGCGACGGGATCACCTTGCCGAGCAGGGCCCAGCACAGCACCAGCCCGAGCAGCACGGCGAGCCCGGCCGCGATCGTCCGCGCCGGCCGCTGCACCTGGGCGGCGAGGATCCCGAGGACCGCGAGCGCGCCGTAGACGAGAAGGCGATCGAACGCTGCCCACGAGCGGTCGGGCGCGATCGACCACAACATGGTCAGCCCGACCCAGGCGGTGAGCGCGCCGAGCAGGACGAGCGCGGCCGCACCGGCCCGACGGGGCACGGGCAGGGGCCCGGCCGCGGTCGCCGCGGCGACCGCGATCACCGCGAAGGCGCCGATCCAGAAGAGGCGCCCGTCGGAGACGCCGCCGCCGAGGAAGAGGGCCGCGAAGAGCAGCGCGCCGGAGGCGGAGAGGGTCGCCGGCCCGGCGAGCTTGGCGGCCTGCATCGCGGCTCGACGCTAGCACAGGGTCTCTCTCCGACCGGTCTCTTACATACCCTTTACGTGCGGCTCATCGAGCGCTCATCCGCAACGCAAAGACTTGTTCGAGTCGTCGTCTCCGGGGGGCATTACGTAGAGTGCAGCGAACACGAACCGCAGTACACCGGCTCCTTGCCGGGTGCGGTACCCCGACTCTCGTGACGCATCTCGCCAGGAAGATCCTCTTCGCGCTCCTGCTCGCCGCCTCCGCGGTGCTGGTGCTGGCCGCCACGGCCACGGCCGCCGGGGCGAAGAAACCCGCGCCGAAGGCCCAGCCCTGCTGGAAGACGCTGATCAACGACTGGTACGACGGCCGGATCGACGGCACGTACCCGATCCACTGCTACCGCGACGCCCTCGAGCACCTTCCCACCGACGTCGAGACGTACTCGAGCGCGCGCGACGACATCAAGCAAGCGCTGCAGAAGCGGATCACGCAGGGAAGCGGCGGGGGCGCGACGACCACCGGCGGCGGCCCAGGCGGGGGCGGCCCAGGCGGGGGCGGCCCAGGCGGGGGCGGTCACGGCGGGGCGAGCGGCACGGGCGGCGGCGGCAGTAGCAGCGGCGGCAGTGGTAGCGGCGGCGGCCCCGGCGGCGCGGCGAGTGGCGGCGCCAAGAGCGCAGGCGGCCCGATCCAGGACGTGTTCAACGCCGGGAAGCCGGCGAAGGCCGACTCCGTCCCGGTTCCGCTGATCGTGCTCGGCGCGGTCGCGCTGCTCCTGATGGCGGCCGGCGCGGCCGGATTCCTGACCCGCCGGATGCGAACCCGCAGGCTTCAGCTCGCGTCGGCGTCGACGATCCCGCAGCGGGCGGGCGGCCCACCGCCCAAGCAACCGTAAGTCAGGAAAACCCCTGCAAATCGTGTTGTCCGGCGGGGGCTCTACCCTCATGGTCCCTCTTCGGGGGGTCGGGCAAGCGCAGCTATCCTTGGGAGGAACGATGGCGTCCACGAAGGCATCCGCACTGACCACAGACTCCGTCGACGAGGTGGTCAACACCGTCGTCGACGCCGGCGCCGGCGTCGGGGTCGAGCGCTTCTTCACGATCCCGGGCCGCGACGCGTTCGACGAGGTGGAGTGGGAGCTCCGCGATGCCTTCATCCCGGGCAAGGACACGGCCGTCTTCGACCAGAAGTCGGTCGAGTTCCCCAAGTTCTGGTCGCAGACCGCGACCAACATCGTCGCCCAGAAGTACTTCCGCGGCCGGCTCGGCTCGTCCCAGCGCGAGTCGAGCGTGAAGCAGATGATCGGTCGGATCGTCGACACGATCGGCGGCTGGGGCCGGGTCGGGGGCTACTTCGCGACCGACGAGGAGGCGGACTCCTTCGAGGCCGAGCTGAAGGCGATCCTCGTCAACCAGTACGCCTCCTTCAACTCCCCGGTCTGGTTCAACGTCGGCTTCGAGGAGAAGCCGCAGTGCAGCGCGTGCCAGAAGTACGACGCGTTGATCTCCACCCCCGACGGCATGGTGCAGATCGGAGAGCTCGTCGAGGAAGAGCAGATCGGACGCGAGGTCTACGACTCGGAGGGAGTGACTCGAATCGTCGCGGTGAAGCGAAACGGCCGTAAACCGGTCTACCGCGTCACCCTTCGGAACGGACAGTGGGTCGAGGCGACGCCCGACCACGTCGTCAAGGCAGTCGGCGAGCGTCGCACGTCCCCGGCGTGGCTTCGTGTCGACGAGCTCGTTCCGGGCATGCGCATGCATGTGCATCCGCACCGGGCCAAGGTCGTCGACCGCGTGCTCGTCGGCGTCGGCGCCGAGTCCTCGCTCGAGGACGAGCCCGATGTCCTCGAGGACGAGCCCGATGTCGACGCGGTTGCCGTCGCGGAGGCTGCGCTCGCCGGCTGGCTGCAGGCAGACGGCTTCGTCGGTCAGTACGAGCACGGAACGAACACGTCGCTGACGGTCGAGTTCAAGGTCGCTGACGAGGACGAGCGCGCCTGGGTGCTCGACAACCTCGACCGCGTACTCCCCGACGCCCATCGTCACGAGTCCGACGTTCGGTCGGCGGACGGCTCGATCTCGTGCCGTCGCATTCGACTCTACGGCGAGGTGCTGCGCGAGTTCGTCGAGCGTTGGGACCTGCTCGCGAGAGGTCGGAAGATCCGTGTCCCGAGCCGCCTCTGGACTGCGACACACGATGAGATCGCCGCATACCTGCGCAGCATTTTCCAGGCGGACGGGTACGTCACCGTCCGCAGAGACGCCGGCAACGAGAGCGGCCGAGTCGCCTTCGCGGTGATCGGCGAGCAGTGGACGGAGGACGTGCAGCTGCTGCTCAACGTTCTCGGGATCTACTCCCGCCGCCTCCGCAAGACCGAGAGGCGGGAGGATCGGCACGATCTCTGGGAGGTTCAGATCAGCATCGGCTCTGAGCGCGCCCGCTTCGCCGAGCTCGTCGGCTTCGTCTCGAGCGCGAAGCAGGACCGGCTGCTCGAATCGCTGTCGCTCCGCGGCCTCAAGCGATGCCCCGACCTGCGCGAGGAGGAGATCGTCTCGATCGATTTCGCCGGTGTCCACGAGGTCTACGACATCCAGACGGAATCCGGCGAGTACCTCACGAACAACGTCGCCGTGCACAACTGCTTCATCCTGTCCGTGGACGACTCGATGGAGTCGATCCTCGACTGGATCCGGCGCGAAGGGATCATCTTCCGCGGCGGCTCCGGCGCCGGGGTCAACCTCTCCGACCTGCGCTCGTCGAAAGAGCAGCTGTCGAAGGGCGGCTACGCCTCCGGCCCGGTCTCGTTCATGCGCGGCGCCGACGCCTCCGCCGGCACGATCAAGTCGGGCGGCAAGACGCGCCGCGCCGCGAAGATGGTCGTCCTCGACGTCGACCACCCGGACGTCGAGGAGTTCATCTGGTGCAAGGCGAAGGAGGAAGAGAAGGCGCGCGTCCTCGAGCAGGCGGGCTACGACATGTCGCTCGACTCGCCGGACTGGGCCTCGATCCAGTACCAGAACGCGAACAACTCCGTGCGCGTCACCGACGCCTTCATGGAGGCGGCCGAGGCCGGCGCGGAGTGGAACCTCACCGCCCGCACCGACGGTGCGGTCGCGGAGACGGTCGACGCCCGGCACCTGCTGCGCCAGATCGCCGAGGCGGCGTGGAAGTGCGCCGACCCGGGCGTCCAGTACGACACGACGATCAACGCGTGGCACACGAGCCCGAACACCGGCCGGATCAACGCGTCCAACCCCTGCTCCGAATATATGCATTTGGATGATAGTGCGTGCAATCTTGCATCACTGAATCTTATGAAGTTCCGCCGCGAGGACGGCGAGTTCGACGTCGAGGCGTTCCAGCACGCGGTCGACGTCGTCTTTCTCGCGCAGGAGATCGTCGTCGGCTACTCGTCGTATCCGACCCCCGAGATCGAGGCGAACGCGAAGGCCTACCGCGAGCTCGGGCTCGGGTACGCGAACCTCGGCGCCCTCCTGATGGCACGAGGTCTGCCGTACGACTCCGACGACGGCCGCGCGTATGCAGCCGCGATCACGGCGCTGATGACCGGCCGCGCGTACCGCAAGTCGGCCGAGATCGCCTCCCGGATGGGGCCACACGCCGGCTACCAGCCGAACGCCGCTGCGATGATCGGCGTGATCGCCAAGCACCGCGCCGCGGTCGGCAACATCCAGCATTCCGACTCGGTCCCCTCCGACCTCCTGGGCGCAGCCCGGCAGGCGTGGGACGACGCGCTCGACCTCGGCGAGGTGCACGGTTTCCGCAACGCGCAGGCCACGGTGCTCGCGCCGACCGGATGCCTCGTCGGAGACAGCCTCGTCTCGACGAGCCGCGGGCTCGTGCGGCTCAGGACGCTCGGCGATCCCGTCGGCCGGAGATGGCAGGACCTCGACGTCGAGGTCGCGACGGACGAAGGCAAACGCCGAGCAACGCAGTTCTACGTCAACGGCTTCGAGCAGGTCGTGTCGATCGAGACCGGTCGCGGGTACAGGATCCAGGGCACTCCAACTCACCGGATCAAGGTCGTGGACGCCGAAGTTGGCTGGGTCTGGAAGCGCTTCGGCGAGATCGGCGAGGGCGACCGGGTTCCGTTGATGCTGAACGGGCTCGTCGGCGAACCGGAGCCCGTCGAACTGCCGCCGCTCGGTGAGCTCCACTGGAACGCGGACTTCCGAACACGCGTGCCCGAGACGATGACGGCCGAACTCGCCGAGCTCGTCGGCTACTTCATGGGCGACGGCTCGCTCCACGCCAAAGGGCTGCGCTTCTGCGTTGCCGACAGCGATCCCGACGTGGTCGAGCACCTCTGCGATGCCGGCGCGGCGCTCTTTGGTCTCGATGCATCGATCACGGCGAAGCGTGGTTACACCGAGGTTGCATTCAACTCGGTCCCGCTCGTGCAGTGGTGGGAGGCGTGCGGGTTCGCCAAGCTGCCCCCGTCCGCCGAGCATTCCGGCAAGGGTTGGCACTCGCACATCCCGGATGCGGTGCTGTACACAAACGACCGCGAGGTCTATGCGGCGTTCGTTCGAGGTCTCTTCGAGGCGGACGGGGCGACGAGCAACGGCTACGTCTCGTGGACAACGGTCACCGAGAGCTTCAGCCGCGACGTCCAGACCCTGCTGCTGGCGCTCGGGTTCGTCACCACGCGCAAGCTCGACGGCGCAGGCTCCAACTGGGGCATGCACGACCGGTTCGTACTGCGACTGCTCAACGTCGCCGCCGCGGAGCGCTACCTGGAGGAAATCGACTTCATCTCCACACGGAAGGCGGCATCGCTCTGGAGCGGCGATCATCGCCAGGCTTCACGTAAGGATCACATTCCGGTGGGTCGAGGATTGATCGACGAGCTCGCGCCGGAGAACGATCCGCTTCGGAAGACCATGCTGGCAGCTCTTGCTCGACGTGGGGAGGTCTCCCGGCGTTCCGCGGCCGAACTACTCGAGCGAACGACAGATCCGAAGCTCGAGCACCTGCTCGGCTTCTACTACGACACCGTCGCGACTGTCGAGACCCTGGACGACCAGCCGACGTACGACCTCTCGGTCCCCGACAACGTCACCTACGTGGCTAACGGCTTCATCAGCCACAACACGATCAGCTTCATGATGGACTGCGACACGACGGGGGTGGAGCCGGACTTCTCGCTCGTCAAGTCGAAGAAGCTGGTCGGCGGCGGCGAGATCACGATCGTCAACAAGACGGTGCCGATGGCGCTCGACGAGCTCGGCTACGCACCGCGGGAGATCGAGGAGATCGTCGCGTACATCGACGAGCGCAACTCGATCGTCGGCGCACCGTACGTGAAGGCCGAGCACTACCCGGTGTTCGACTGCGCGATCGGCGACCGCGCGATCCACTACTCGGGCCACGTCAAGATGATGGGCGCCGTCCAGCCGTTCATCTCGGGTGCGATCTCGAAGTGCGTCGTTGGGGACACGCTCGTCTCCACCGCCGAGGGACTTGTCCGGATCTCGAGCCTCCATCAAGGCGAGGACGAGGACACGTTTCGCGAGCTGCGACTCCCGGTGGCATCACTCGATGGTCTTCGCGAAACGGACGCCTTCTACTACGGGGGTATGCGCGCCACGATCGAGGTAGTGCTGCGCTCGGGCCACAAGATCGTTGGGACGCCCAACCATCGCGTTCTCGTCGCCTCGCCTGCCGGCGGACTGGATTGGCGCCGTCTCGACGAGCTCGAGGACGGCGAGCACGTCGCCGTCCAGTACGGCGACGACCTCTGGTCGTCTAGACCCGCCGCTCTCGATGACTTCGCTCCTCCGAAGCTCTATGGCTCCCAGAAGCGCGTCACCCTGCCGGCCGAGATGAGTGAGGATCTCGCATTCTTCCTCGGTGCCTACGCGGCAGAGGGACACACGACCCGCTCGAACTACACCGTTCGGATTGCGAATGCCAACGAGGGAGTCGTTGCACGACTGGTCGAGCTGGGGAGAACGCTGTTCGGCATCCGGGCCCGCGTGGCGCGAGACGCTGGCAAGTGCCCGTCGGTCGAGCTCAGCTCGAAGACGCTCGTCTGCTTCCTCGACTACCTTGGTTGCGGCGATCGCGCTGCGACGAAGAGAATCCCCGACGCGGTCCTTCGCTCGCCGCGGTCGATGGTGCTCGCCTTCCTCGAGGGGTTGAGCCTCGACTCGTATCTTCCTGCGAGTCTCCCGAAGTGGGCGATCTGCCTCGCCTCGAATCGCCTTCTTGACGACCTCCAGGTCGTGCTAACGAACCTGGACATCGTCCACAACCGCATCACCAAGTACAGCGCCGAGTACGACCGCTCATTCGACGAGGTCTACGCATCAGGTCGTCACGCACAGAGGCTCGCCGCTCTGCTGCGCTTTCCCGAGCCCCACAAGGCGGCCCGCGCGGCGGAGCTCGTCGAGATCAGTCTCGGCGGCGGCACAGCGGACATCGTTCCCGGCATCGCCGGACGCGACCTTTATGAGCTGATCCCACCGGGCCGAAGCGGTCGCGCGGGTAAGGGCACGAGCCGCTCAAAACGATTCCGCCACCTGGTCGATCCGCGTAGTTCGGAGGTGAGCCGGAGCTCGCTCGAGCAGCTCGCCACCGTTCCGGGCGTCGAGCTACCCGATTGGCTGGAGACCGTCCTCGAGCGGAACCTGCACTTCAGCCCGGTGTCCGCCGTCAGTGACGGCGGTGAGCATCAGGTGTACGACGTTTCCGTCCCCGGGCCGCACGCCTTCGTGGGAAACGGGATCGTCAGCCACAATACGGTCAACTTGCCCGAGCAGGCGACGGCGGACGAGGTCGCCCAGCTGATCGCCGACGCTTGGCGCCTCGGCGTGAAGGCGATCGCCATCTACCGCGACAACTGCAAGGTCGCGCAGCCGCTCTCGGGCAAGGCGGACGGCACGCTCGTCCCGGCGATCCCGCCGACGCCGCTGACGCAGCGGCGGCGCCTGCCCGAAGACCGCACCGAGGTCGGCCGCAAGTTCCGGGTCGGCGACTACGAGGGGTACATCCACGTCGGGCTCTACGAGGACGGCACTCCCGGCGACATCTTCGTCGACATCGCCAAGGACGGAACGACGATGGCCGGCCTGATGAACTCGCTGATGATCGCCGTCTCGATGGGCCTCCAGTACGGCGTCCCGCCCGAGGTGTACGTCTCCAAGCTCTCGCACATGCGCTTCGAGCCGAGCGGGCCGACGAACGACGCCGACATCCGCGCCGCGAAGTCGATCGTCGACTACATCTTCCGCTGGTTCGGCAAGAAGTTCCTGACGCCCGACCAGCAGGAGGAGGCCGGGATCCTCTCCCCGGAGGTGAAGGCCCGCCTCGCCGAGCGGTACGCAGCCGGCGAAGCGGCGCCGGCGATGCCCGTCGAGTCGCCCCCGCCGGGCCAGACTGCCCTCTTCAACTCGTGGGAGGACGCGGTCGAGTGCGCGAAATGCGGCGGCCGGATGGTGCGCACCGGCTCCTGCTACACCTGCAGGGACTGCGGCACCAATACCGGCTGCAGCTGACTCGAGACGTCGAAGCAGTAGAGAAGGGCCGCTCCGGCGGCCCTTCTCGTTTGCAGCGCTCCTCCTAGAATCGCGGCGTGGACTACGACGAGGACGTTCGGACATCCTGCTTCTCGCGTCTGGCCGTGCTCCAGGCCCAGCACGGCGATGAGCTTCCGTACGCCGGCGTCCTCAGCGAGGGATTCCCGTTTCGAGGCTCGCGCGTTCCGTTTCTGAACTATCAGAAGGGGATCTATCGAGCAGCCGTGCAACGGGGGCCGGCAGCGCTCTCGATCCAGACTTCCGCCAGGTCGCCGTACGCGGACGAGGAGACCGACGATGGTTTCTTCTACGACTACCGGGCAGGGCCGATCGACCAGCCGGACAACCGTGCGCTCCGAGCCGCCGCACAGACCGGAGTCCCGCTGGTCTACTTCGTGGCCACGCGGCCGGGCCTCTACGAACCGCTCTATCCCTACTTCGTGACCCAGGACTTCCCTGCCGAGCGTCGAGTACGACTCGCACCCGGTAAACACGTCGGTCCCTTCGACGAGCCCGAGATCGTGCCCGTCGACAACTCGATCGAGCGTAGATACATCGTCCGCGAGACGAAGGTGCGCCTACATCAGAGGCGCTTCCGCGGCGCGGTGCTCGTTGCTTATCGCGACCAATGCACGATCTTCCGGCTGAAGGAGGTCAGGCTTCTCGAGGCCGCGCACATCGACGCCGACGTAACGCCGTCGGGCATCCCGGTGATTCCGAACGGCCTCAGCCTGTGCACCATTCACCATCGGGCCTTTGACCAGCGCCTGGTCGCCGTCTCGCCCGACTACGACGTCCGCGTCTCGAAACGTCTACTGGAGGACGACGACGGCCCGATGCTTGCAGTACTCAAGGGCTTTCACGGCCAATCGATCCACCTGCCACCACGACGAGCCAACCATCCGGACCGAGAAAGGCTCGCCATCCGGTTCGAAGGCTTTGAGTAGCGGCAAGACGCCGAGCCCTCGTCGTCTTCGGTCGATTGCCGTCCACGTCTCCCTGTGGCCAGGGTTCGTTGAAAGCTCGCGAGCGACGCAATGAGAAGGTACTCGGCTCGTCGATCGCCGCCGCGACGTGTTCGTCGAACGGCGTGCTCCAAAGGGTCAGCCTCAGCCTGCCTCTCCCGTCCGCGAGCCGGTCAGTGGATCGCGTAGAGGCTCCGCGTCGTCGCTAGGTAGATGCGGCCATTCGCGATCGCGGGCGAGCCGAGCGCGGGTGCGTCGAGGGCGACCCGCCAGACGACCCGGCCGTCGCTACGGTAGGCGACGATGGAGTTGGCCTTCGAGTCCGGATCGGTCCAGGTGACGAGGATGAGCTCGTCGCCCGTCTTCAGCCGTGCGACGATGGGCTCGCCGAGCTGGACGTTGGGCTCACCGAGCTCCAGGCCGCCGGGGTTGTTCTTCCAGCGCAGCCGGCCGCGGCCGTCGAACGCGTACAGGGTGGCGCCGACGGCGAGGTAGACCGAGTCGGCCCGCTGGTCGCGGACAACGGTCGTCTTCCCGTCGCGGACACGCGTGCACGTGGCGGTCGTCGACGCCTGTCCGGTGGGGGCGCGACCGAGCGCGGGCGGGGAGACCGGGCCGTCTCCGAGCGGACCTGTGCGCCAGGCGCGCTCGCCAGTCTGGTCGTAGGCCTCGAGGAAGACTTTCCCGCCCTTGTCCAGCACGGGCGCGTACATCCGCCCGGCCTTGCCGAGCGCGGGGGTCGCGACCGGGATCGGCGGCAGGAACCTCCCTCGCCGGGTCTGGCGTGGGGCGCGAACCGACTGCGGCAGGCTCCAGACGACATCGTCGCAGGTCGGCGAGTAGGCCGGCGAGGGGAGGCGCGGCGGCTGCGGACGATCAG
>JBBRXG010000077.1:0-14682 GCA_038248655.1 Gaiellales bacterium | reverse complement strand
GAAATCGCGCACGATGGTGACGACCTCGCCGTCGGCGCTCGGCACCATGCGCGACTCGAAGTGGCGGCTGACACCGTCGACCGTGAGCTCGTACTCGACCGAGCTCATCGCACCGCTCGAGAGCGCCCGCTCGATGCAGTCGAGGACAGCTCTCGTGACCTCGGTTGGGAGGTGCTCGCGGACGTTGCTGCCGATCAGCTCGTGCGGCGGTGCGACAAGGCCTGCCGTGTCGTCGGCACGGACATCGAGGTAGGTACCGTCCCGCCCGATGCGGAACATCAGGTCGGGAATCGCGTCCAGGAGCGCGCGATTGCGGGCCTCGACGAGCTGCGCCGTCTGGAACGCGCGCTCGTTCGCGAGCGCGAAGCCGGCGGCGGCGCGGACCGCGTCGAGCAACTGGGGGCGCAGGCGCAGCGAGCGGTCGTGGACGAGCGCGCCGATGGTCTCGCCCTGATGGAGGATCGCCGTCGCCACCCGCACGTCGCCGGGGCCCGGCAGGACGAGCTCTCGCCCTGCGCCGTCGGCGTAGCCGCCGTGGGCTTCGCGGCGGGCGAGCTCGAGCGACGGGTCGCCGAGCGCCCGCCTCAGCGCGTGCTCCAGCCCAAGGGCCTCGGGCTGCTCGCGCAGCTCGACCAGGAGCTCGCCCACCGCCGCTCGCGAGAGCCTGCCCTGAAGGACGATGGCGAGGAACGCGGCGGGAAGCGCAAGCGCCGCGAGCAGGCCGACGGTCATCCCGGCGAGTCCCGCCCGTGCCGACAGCGGGACGACCGCGAGCGCGACCGCGAAGATCGCGAGCCCGCCCCAACCGCACCAGAGCACCGGCACGAGCTGGCGCCGCGCCGTCGGCGTCGCCGCGCGGGCCCGGCGAGCGAGTATCGCCGCGGCCGTCAGCGCGAGCGCGATCGCGACCGCCGCCTCGAGCTCGAGGAGGCCGGTGGCGAGCGACGGGCGAGCGTCGATCAGGGCGAGATTCGGAGGGTGGTCGCTGTGGTAGCGGGTGAGCGGGTCGAACGCGACCGCGATCGCCTGCAGCCCGAGCACGTCGAGGTAGGCGGCGACGAGCAGGCGTCTGCCGCCGGAGCCCAGCCGCCCGCGCGGGAACGCGAGCAGCGCGTGCAGGAGCACCGCGAACACGAGGTTCGAGGTGAAGACGCCGATCGTGTAGGCGACCGAGTCGTTCGCATCGTGGAGCACGCCGAGGAGCGAGGAGAAGCCGACGGCAGCGAGCAGCAAACCGAAGCGCCAGTAGGAGCGGCCCCGCAGCGCGACGACGCCGGAGCCGACGAACGACAGACAGACGACCGTGACGAGAATCGACTGAGCGACCGGGTGGGGCGCGACCCTGCTGACGGCCAGGGTGTACAGCGCTCCGCCGATCGCGGCCAGCGCCGCCGCGACGAGCGCGAGCGGAAGCATCCCCTCCAGACGCGAAAGAGGACCAGCCCGCGTCCGGCTGGGCGGCGGGGCAACGTGCACCGACGGGGCCGGCGGGCGTGCCGACTCGGTCATTCCAACAGGGTAGCGAGCGCCGCCCCGGAGAGATCGGCCTTCGAGACGAAGCCGCGAGCGCCGCTCGCCTCGATCTTCTGGCCGTAGGCGCAACGCTCCCGACTCGAGACCAGGACGATCGACAGCTCCGGATCGCGGGCGAGGAGCTGCGAGGCGACCTCGAAGCCGTCGATGTCCGGCAGCTGGACGTCGAGCAGGACCAGCTCGGGTTCGAGGTCGGTGGCGAGCGCGATCGCCGCAGCCCCGTCCTCGGCTTCGCCGACGACCTCGAACCCTTCGGCGGTGAGGAGGGCCTGGGCGCAGCGGCGGAAGCTCGGGTGGTCGTCCACCACGAGGACCCGCCGCCTCGGCCGCCGCTCCGCGGGCGGCTCTCGGTGCCCTGGACTCGCCTTCAACCCGCTCAACCTACTTGTACTCGATCGCCGGCGGGGCGTCCGGAGCCCGGCCGCCGTCCCTGTTCGCGCGCGTGCGGCGCGGACTCGGTGTCGAGGCGCGGCAGCCACTCGAGCGAGCGCGGCAGGTACCAGTTCCAGTCGCCGAGCAGCTTCATCGCGGCAGGCAGCAGCACCCCGCGGATGATCGTCGAGTCGATCAGGATCGCCGCGGCCAGCCCGAACCCCATCTGCTTGATGTCGAGCGTGCGCAACGTGATGAAGATCGCGAACACGGCGACCATCACCACCGCGGCGCTGGTCACGGTCCCGGCGGTGCGCCTGATCCCGGTCGCGACCGCCTGGTCGGTCGGCATCCCCTCGTCGACCAACTCCTTCACCCGGCTGAGGATGAAGACGTGGTAGTCCATCGACAGCCCGAACAGGATCACGAACATGAACAGCGGCAGCCAGGAGGTGATCGCCCCGTTCGAGTGGAAGCCGAGGATCCCCTCGGCCCAGCTGTGCTGGAAGACGAGCACGAGCAGCCCGTAGGCGGCGCCGACCGAGAGCAGGTTGAGCAGCACGGCCTTGATCGGGATCACGATCGACCTGAAGGTGACGAGCAGGAGCAGGAACGAGAGCGCGAGCACGAAGCCGATCACGAGCGGCGCATGGCTCTTCATCTGGTCGTTGAAGTCGTGCGTGCCGGCGGTCTCGCCGGTGACCGCGGTCTCGACGCCCGGAACCGCTCCGACCGTGGACGGGATCACCCGCCCGCGCAGCGTCTCGAGGGCGGCGACCGAGCGTCCGTTGTCGCCGTTCCCCTGCAGCGAGACCGACACCGTCTCGACGGTGCGAGCCGGGTTGATCTCGGTGGAGATCGGCTCGAACATCTGCCCGCTCGCGAGCGCCCGCTGCTTCAGCGCGCCAATCGCCTCCTGCACGCGCGGCGCGGTCACGTCGTCGGCCGAGACGACCACCTTGGCCGGCGTCTGCGCGCCCGGGAAGGCGCGCTGGATCGACTCGTAGGTGCGGACGATCGGGAGCGACTTGGGCAGGTCGGTGAAGCTCGGAAGCTGTGTGTGCAGGCTGAGGGTCGGCACTGCGAGGGCGAGCAGCGCTGCGCCCGAGATCGCCACCGCCAGCGCCGGCCGGCGCATCACCCGGTCGAGGACGAAGCCCCAGATCCGCGACTCGCCGATCCGGCGGCGCGCCAGGAACGGGATCCGACCCCGATCGACCCGGTGCCCGAGCTTCGCAAGCAGGGCCGGCAGGATCGAGAGCGAGCCGATCAGCGCGACCGCGACCATCAGCATCGCCCCGACCGCGATCGAGGTGAAGATCGCGTTGCCGGTGAAGAGCATCCCGGCCATCGCGATCAGCACCGTCAGGCCCTAGATCAGCACTGCGTGGCCCGACGTTCGCGCCGTCTTCAAGAGCGCCTCGCGCGGCGCCAGCCCGCGCGCTCGTTCCTCCCGCTCGCGGCGGATATAGAAGAGCGAGTAGTCGACCCCGACCGCCATCCCGATCAGCAGGATCACCGACTTGGTCGCGTCGCCGGCGGCGACGACGTGGCTCGCCAGCGAGGACAGGCCGATCGTGGCGAGGACGCCCGAGAACGCGAGCAGGACGGGCAGGCCGGCCGCGACCAGCGCCCCGAAGGCGACGAGCAGGATCACGAGCGTGACGGGCAGCGAGGAGAACTCGGCCCGCTGGAAGTCCTTGTTCAGCGTGTCGTTCAGCTCGTGCGTCGCGCTCGCGAAGCCGAACTCGGCGACGGTGAAGCCGGAGTGCTGCGCCTGGACGCGGCCGACCGCGTCGAGGATCGGCTGCACTTTCTTGTCGGCCTTGTCCTGGTCGCCCTTGATCTCGAACTGGACGAGCGCCGAGCGCCGGTCCGCCGAGACCTGGCCCTTGTTCGCCGGCGCGAGCGGCGAGCGCACCTTCTGCACCTGGTGGAAGGCGGAGACGCCGCGGACGACGTCGGCGACGGTGGCGCGGAACGCCGGGTCGCGAAGCGTCTGCGTCTTCGACTGGACGAGCACGCTCTCCCCGGCGCGCGACGGGAAGCCGGCCTGGTCGAGTAGCTGCTCGGCCTTCTTCGTCTCCCCGGCGGCCGTATCGGCCTGCTTCAGCATCTTCGTGCCGGCGAGCGTGCCGAGCGCGATCGCGACCACGCAGAAGGCGAGCCAGCCGACCAGGGCGGTCTTCCAATGGCCGGCGCTCCAGCGGCCGGCGCGTGCGGCGAGGTTGAAGCTCATCGTTCCTCCTGATCGTCTCGAAGCCATTGCTCAGGCCAGGGTGCCCGTCTGTCGCCTGAACGCCAATGGGGCGAGCCGGTGTTCGGGGGTGCGGAAAGCCGCACCGTCGACCCCGGCCCACGCCGGATGAGGACGCTGCGACTACTCGCGCCCGGTGTCGCGCCGGTAGGCCAGGCGGGCGAGCGCGATCGCTCCGCCCGTCCAGATTCCGATCACGATCCAGCCGGTTGCCGACCAGGCGTGTCCGCCCACTCCGAGCCTGCTCGCCTGCACGAGCCAGTAGGAGGGCAGGCCGGAGGCGATGACGTGGAGGAAGCTGCCGCTGCCGATCGGAAACCACACGCCGCCGAGCAGCGCGAACAGGGCGGTCATCCCTCCGAGCGCCGGGCCGACGGTGTCGCTCGTGAGGAGATGGCCGATCACGACCCCGAGCGCAGCGAAGGGGATCAACCCGATCAGCACCAGGCCGGTCATCTCGAGCCAGGTGAGCGCGGAGAGCCTGACCCCGAGCGCCATGCCGGCCGCGTAGAGGAGGACGATGGTGACGAGCGCCATCACGTAGGCGGCGAGGAGCTTGGCGCGGAAGTAGACGCGGCTGGAGAGCGGTGTCAGCCGCAGCTGCCGGTTCCAGCCGAGCGAGCGCTCGGCTGCGATCCTGGCGCCGGTTCCCATCACGCCGTTCATCGTCCCGAAGGCGACGAGCCCGACCATCAGGTAGAGCGGGGCCGAGATCCCGCTTCCGCCCAGGTCGTGCACGTGGCGGTTCGGGACCGCGATCATCAGGTAGAGGAGCATCGGGAACCCGAGTGAGAAGAGGAAGAGGCGGCGGTTCCGGAACAGCCGCACGAGCTCGTAGCGCGTGTACGTCGATCCGTTCATCCGGTCGTCTCCGCGAGCGGAGCGGGCTCGGCCGAGGCGCCGTTCCTCTGGCGCGTCAGCTGGAGGAACGCCTCTTCGAGTCCGGCGCCTTCGATCTCGATGTCGCGCGCATCGGGGTAGTGCTCGAGGAGAGCGCGGATCGCCGCGTCGGAGTCGGCGCAGGCCAGCACGATCGCCTCGCCGCGGCGCTCGGCGTCGGTGACGCCGGGGAGCCGGGCGAGCGCGTCGACATCCGCGCCGGGAAGGGTGGCCCGGATGGTGCGTGAGCCGACGAGCCCCTTGATCGCAGTCGTCGGACCGTCCGCGATCACGTGCCCCTCTGCCATCAGCACGGCCCGATCGGCGTAGGCGTCGGCCTCCTCCAGGTAGTGGGTCGCGAAGAGCACGGTCTTGCCGCGTGCGGCAAATGCGCGCATCGCCGTCCAGAACGCCTGCCGAGCCTCGACGTCGAGCGCGACCGTGGGCTCGTCGAGCACGAGCAGATCCGGATCGCTCACCAGCGCGAGCGCGAACCGCACCCGCTGCGTCTGACCGCCCGAGAGCTTCTGCGTGCGCTGATCGGCAACCCCGTGCAACCCGGACAGGTCGAGTACCTCGTCCACCTCGAGCGGAGCGGGGTAGAGCGAGGCGAGCATCGCGACCAGCTCGCCGACCGAGAGATCGCGGAGCAGCCCGCCCGTCTGCAGCATCGCCCCCACCGCGCCGGCCGCGATCGCCTCGGAAGGGTCGCGGCCGAAGACCGAGATCGAGCCGGCATAGGGAGGGGTGAGCGCGAGCAGCAGGTCGATCGTCGTCGACTTGCCGGCCCCGTTCGGGCCCAGGAGCGCGACGGTCTCACCGGCCGCGATCGACACGTCGATCCCGCGAACCGCGTGGATGACGCCCCCCTCCGTCCGGTACGACTTCTCCAGCCCCTCGAGCCGGACGCCGGCCTCGGCCGCTCTGCTGCCTTCAGTGTAAATGCCCATGCCGGCCACGGCCCCACTCGACAAGCCAGGTGGGCCGAACGGTGGCGCGAGTGTCGTAGGCGTACGGATGGTGAAGGGCGTCCAGTGCGTCGGCCGCGTCGACGGCGATCCGGAAGCGGTCGCTCCCGCGCTCGTCCTCGACGGCGACGAAGACGCGGTCGGTACCCGGCTCCCACAGGAGCGTCACGTCGATGCCGTCATCGTTCCGGTGATCCAGTTCTCGCATCTCGCCGCGCTGGTCGATCATCTTGTCCCCCTCCTTTCGCAGCAAACCGCTACAGCCTGCCAACCGGCCCTCGTCTGGCCAATGGGGAGAGCCGACTTTCGAGGGTGCGGCAATCCGCACATCCGTACCGGTCGGTCAGAGCCGCTCCCCCCTGTCTAGGCTGCAAGGTCGAGCGCGGGCTCCTCTTCGACGACCTGCTCGGTGTCGCGGGTGTTGGGCGCCAGGAGCGCGATGAGCGCGGCGGCGAGTACGAGGCCGGCGCCGACTAGGAGCGCGCGCTGGTAGCCCGCCGTTGCCGCCTGCGCGACGGTGTTGTGCCCCACGTGCAGCAGCGAGCTGGTGCGCTCGGTGGCGAGCGCGGAGAGCACGGCCAGGCCGAGGGCGGAGCCGAGCTGCTGGCCGGTGTTCTGGAGCCCGGCTGCGAGACCCGCTTTGTCCTCGCCGACACCGGCGTTGGCCGCGGTGATCGTGCCGACGAACACGCCGCCTACCCCGAAAGACGTGACGAGCAGGCCCGGGAGCAGGTCGGACAGGTAGGAGCCCTGGACGGGGATCCGTGACAGCCAGTAGAGGCCGCCGGCTCCGATCACGGCCCCGGCGACGATCACCGGCTTGGTGCCGATCCGCGCAAAGAGCTGCGAGGAGAGGCCCGCCGCGACGATGATCCCGGCCGAGAACGGCAGGTACGCAACGCCGGCCTGGATCGGCGAGTAGTGCAGCACCGTCTGCATGTAGAGGGTGAGGAAGAAGAACATCGCGATCACGCCGGCGGCGCCCACCATCAGGGTGGCGTCGGCGGCGGCGACCCCTTTGACGCGCAGAATCGACATCGGGACGAGCGGGTTGCGGCTGCGCAGCTCGTTCGAGACGAGCGCGGCCAGGATCAGGGCCGCGACCGCGAGTCCGGCGATCGTGCGGGTCGTACCCCACCCGACATCGGGGGCCTTCACGAGCGTGTACACGAGCAGGAGCATCCCGCCGGTCACCAGGACCGCACCGAGCGCGTCGAAGTTCGCGAGCTGGACCCTCTTGCGCTCTTGCCTCAGCAAGAGGAACGCGCCGGCAAGGGCGATCGCGCTGAACGGAACGTTTACGAACAGCACCCACCGCCAACCCGGCCCCTCGGTGAGCAGACCGCCAAACAGAACGCCGGCAGCGCCCCCGACGGCAGAGACCGCACCCCAGACACCGAGCGCGGTGTGACGGTCACGATCTGAGCGGAACGTCGTCGTCAACGTCGACAGCGCCGCCGGCGAGAGCATCGCCGCACCGAGCCCCTGCACGAAGCGCGCACCCACGAGCAGCGAGCTCGAGTGCGCCAGCCCGCCGGTCAGCGACGCGCCGGCGAACACCACCAACCCCGTCACCAATACACGGCGGCGACCGAGCAGATCGGCGGCTCGCGCCCCGAGCAACAGAAAGCCACCGTAGGTGAGGATGTAGCCGTTCACCACCCACTGCAGGCTCTGCTGGCTGAACCCGAGGTCCAACTTGATCGACGGCAGCGCGATATTCAGGATCGAGCCGTCCAGGATGTCCATGAACTGGACGAGGCACAGCACAAGGAGGACGGCAATACCGCGCCGGGACGACAACGTCGTCGAGTCCGGCACCTCGGTCGGGGACACGACTCTCGTAACGGGCTGCGCGCTCATCGGGACTCGCTTTCTCTCGGATCGACTCAACTCGGGAGGAACGTACGTCGCTGCGCCGGGGATCGCGCCGGCCGAATGACCGGGTTTGCGGCGTCCACGTCGGTGCCGCAACGGAGCCGAGCTCGAAGCGGGTGAGCTGGGTGCGGGAGCTGATACCGAGCTTCCCGAACAAGTCCGCGTGGCTGTCAGGCGGCGCGTGTCAGGAGGTCGATTGTCGTGCCCGGCGGCGGCCACCAGAGACGGCTTGTCGCTCGGGCGACGTGGAATGCACGCTCTACGTCGGCGCGCGACTCGCTGAAGTGCTCCCAGCCTTCGAAGTGGAGCGGGACGATGGTCGCCCGCGGCATCGCGCGCGCAACCGTGACTGCCTCGTCGGCCGTGAGCGTCAGCGGCCGGTCGCCGGCGGCGCGCACGCGTGCGGCACCGAGGTTGAGAATGGCTGTGCGGACGTCGAAGCGCTGCGCCACCGCGGCGATGCCGTCGAACCAGACGGTGTCGCCGGAACAGTAGACAACTTGCTCGGGCTCGTCGGCGAGCGCGAGCGCGAAGCCGATCACTGGTCCCCGATCCGCGTTCGCGGGCCCGTGCCGTGCGGGCGTCGCCGTCACCGTCAGGGTCGCTCCGGCAGGAGTCCGAAGCTCGATCTGCTGCCAGGGCACCAACCCGACGGCGTTTGCGCCGAGTCGTTCCGCACCCTCCAGGGTGGTCAGGACGAGCCCCGCATCTGGAAGCAACGCACGACCTGCGTGGTCGAGGTTGTCGATTAGCCCCCGTCGGCGAGGAGGGGATCGACCGGCCGCGCCTGTGTGGGCGTCGGTTGCTCCACGGTCTCCACGTCGCGCTGGCGAACGAGCAGCAGGCTCAGCACGGCTCCGATCAGGCTGACCGCCGCGGCGATCCAGAGGATTCGATCGAGCCCGTTCACGAACGCGACGCGGACGGCTGCTGCGACCGGCTCGCGAAGGGACGGCGGCAGCGACCGGAGCGCCTGGGCGGCGTTTCCCGACGTGACCTCCGTGATGATCCCGTGACGCCGGTCGCCGAGCTCCGGCACCGCCTGGGCGAGCTGACCGGTGAGGACGTCGTGCACGCGGCTCTGGAAGACGGCGCCGAGGGTTGCGATCCCGGCCGCGAGCCCGACCTGGAGGGCGGTGTTGTTGACTCCCGAGCCGACTCCCGCCTTCTCGTCCGGCACGCTTCCGATTGCCGCAGACGCCCGGGGCGGGTTCGTCAGGCCTGACCCGGCGCCCGCGACGATGAACCCGGCCAGCAGCGCCGTCCAGCCCGAGCTGGGCTCGACGCGCGTCATCAACGCGAGCCCGATCGCGACCAGGGTCAGGCCGGCGCCGAGCAGCAGCCTGAGCGGGACGCGCTCGGAGAGTCGTCCGGCGATCGGCGCCGCCAGCAGCACGAGCAGCGTGAGCGGAAGAAAGCGGAGCCCCGCCTGGAACGGGGAGTAGCCGAGGATGTTCTGGAGATAGAGCGTGATGTAGAGGAACAACGCGAACAGCGAGGCCGACAGTGCGACAGCGGCGAGCGCTGCCCCGAGAAAGGTCGGGTTCCGGAACAGACCGAGCTCGAGCATCGGCTCGCTCTGTGCCGCTTCCAGCACGAGGAAGACCGCGAGCAGGACGCCGCCGGCGACGAACGAGGCGACCACCGTCGTGCTCGCCCAACCGTCGGGGTTCCCGCGGATCAACGCGAAGACGACTGCGAACAGGCCTCCGGCGAACGTCACCGCGCCCGCCCAGTCCGGCCGTACGTGTCTACGCCGCGTCTCGCCGACCTTCGTCAGGAGCGCCAGCGTCAGCGCGCCGACGGGAACGTTGACGTAGAAGACCCAGCGCCAGCTGATCCCGGACGTCAGCGCGCCGCCGATCAGCGGACCGATCGCGATCGACGCGCCCGCCGTCGCGCCCCAGATTCCGAGTGCCGTGCCACGCTCGCGTCCCTTGAACTCGTTCGCGAGCAGCGCCAGCGACGCCGCGAACATCGCCGCCCCACCGACACCCTGGGCGGCGCGGCAGAGGATCAGGAACAAGGCGTCGGGGGCGAGCCCGCAAAGAAGCGACGAAACCGAGAAGAGGACGAGGCCGACCCCGAAGATGCGCCTGTGGCCCAGCTGGTCGCCGAGTGAGCCGGCGACCAGCATCAACGCGGCAAGCGACAACGCGTACGCGTCGATCGTCCACTGCAGGTCGCTGAACGACGCGTCCAGGTCGCGCGCCATGCTCGGAAGCGCGACATTCACGATCGTGATGTCGACGAGCAGCATCAGCATCCCCAGACACACGGTCAAGAGCGCCCACCATTTGCGAGCCATGAGATCAGCCTCCTCTTCGATGCGATCGGTCTTCGCCGACGCTAGAGCCCCTCGTCCAGCGTGGCACCGGCAAAACCGCCGGTTCGGCGCCAGAACGGCAAGACTCTTTCGGAACGGAGCAGCAGCGGCGACCCCTGCGACTCGGTGAGCCTCCGTCGCCGCTTATCCTGGGCGCCAGACGGAGAACCGTGTTGGCTCGACGCACATCTGGAGCCTGGAGCATCGCGGCCGCTGGCTGGTGCGTGGCTTTCGGCATCCTGAGCCTGTTTTGGGCGGCCGGCGGCACGCTCGGGGTGGGTCAGTTAGCGGTCTCCCTCCAGGAACGTGCCGAGGAGCGAGAGACAGGATTCGTCGCGATCGTCGCCGCCACGGGAATCGCCAAGCTCCTCGGCGCGATCGTGCCACTCTGGATCGGGTTCGGCGCCCCTTCCCGCACGGTACGCCGGGTACTTCTCTTTCTCTGCGGGCAGGCGGAGGGCTGGTGGCTCTGTACGGGCTCATGGATGTGATCGTCGGTTCGATCCGTGCGGCCCGGGGCACCATGGACAACGCGATCTGGTGCGCGGTGCTGTGGGGCCCGATCTGGCTGCTTGGTGGGGTGCTGTTTCTGGTGACAGCCTGGAGTTCAGCGCCGGGCGGGCCATCGAGGCGGAGGATCGGCCCCTTCTAGGAGCTGACCGCCTGATGACCGATGGCCAGGTCTTTGGCTTCAGGGAGATTCTCGCCCGCCCGGTCGACCTCGAGGCGGGCGAGCTGGGTGCGGCTGCTGATGCCGAGCTTCTGGAAGACGTTGCGAAGGTGGAAGTCGATCGTGCGCGGGCTGAGAAACAGCTGGGCCGCCACCTCCCGGTTGGTGAGGCCCTCGGAGACGAAGCGCGCGATCTGGAGCTCCTGCGCAGTGAGGTCGCCCCTCGTCGAGGGATCGCGCTTCCGCGCCGTCTGACCGCTTGCGCGCAGCTCGACCCGCGCCCGCTCCGCCCACAACGCCGCTCCCAGCGTCTCGAAGCCGTCGAGCGCCGCCCGCAGATGCTCGCGCGCCTCCACCCGCCGGCGGGTGCGGCGCAGAAACTCGCCGAACGCGAGCTCGGAACGGGCGCGCTCGAAGGGGCGGGTCGCCTGAGCGTGGGCGTCGAGCGCCGCCACGAAGAGGCGCTCGACCTCGCTCTGGTCGTCCGAGAGGAGCGCCCGGCAGTGGAGAGTCACGCCACGCGCCCAGGCGGCCTCGTTGTGGCCTGCCCACGGCTCGAACGAGTCGAGCCAGGATCGAGCCGTAACGCCCTCGCCCGCCCGGATTGCCGCCTCGATGCGATCGAGTGCCGACCAGTACTCGGTCAAGGTGCTCGACATGTCGCGCGCACGGCTGAGCGCCTCGTCGACGCGACCGAGCCCGAGCTCGAGCTCGAGGAGCGCCCACGCCGCTATCTCCGCCGCATGCCCGAGGCCGCGAGCCGAGGCGAGCGCACCACTCTCGGCCGCCAGGGTGCGGCACTCCTCCTCGTCGCCGCGAAGGGCGGCGATGAGTGCGAGCAGGACGAGCGCCGCAGCCTCGAGGTGGTGCTGGCCGACCTCCCGGCCGAGCCGGAGGCTCTCGGTTGCGTTCGCCGAGCCCGCATCCCAGCGCCCCGCCCAAACGTCTGCGATCGTGACGATCGGGAGAACCTGCGTCAGGCCCCCGAGCGCTCCGGTTCCGCGGGCCTTTGCCGCGACGTCACGGTGAGCCCGGAAAGCAGTCCGATCGTCCCCGAGGTACAGGGCAGCCCGTCCCACGTAGAGGAGCCCCAGAGGCTCCTGGACTGTACTGCTGCCGAGCGTCTCGGCCAGCTCGAGCGCGTGGCGGAGCTTCGGCACTGCCGTCTCGAAGTCGCCGTCCGCGTGGGCGCCGATCCCGATGAGAAGCTCTGCCAGCATCTGTGAGAGTGGGTTTTTCTCGATCACCACACCGCGAGCGACCTCGGCGATTGCGACCTGCGCCTTTCTGTCCCCGGCGTATGCCGCAGCGACGCTGGCTAGATTGAGCAGGTCGAGCGCGCGATCACCGTCGATCGGTGCGGTCTCCGTCGCCGCCCGCATGAGAATCTCGAACCCGTCCGCCGGCCGGCCGCCGTTCATCTCGACCAGACCCCGCCAACGGTCGATATCCGCCCGTTCGCTCGGATTTGCCGCGAGCGGCCGTGCCCGCTCGAGCAGCATCCGTGCCCGCTCGAGCCGACCGGCGACCCAGGCGTTCTCCCCCGCGGCGATCAGGTGCCGCGCGCGCTCGCGCTCGTTGGGTGAGAGGGCAGCGGCCCGTTCGAAGGCGAGTGACGCTGCCGCGAACCCGCTCCGCGCTCGCGCCCGTTCGGCCGCGCGCTCGAGCTCCTCGACAACCGCCTGATCGGGCTCGACGCTTGCTGCGGCACTGTGCCAGGCGCGCCGATCGGACTGTGCTTCGCCCTCGAGGACGCTCGCGAGCGCGCGGTGGACGGCCTGTCGCCTGGAGAGCGGCGCAGCCTGGTAGACGGCGGAGCGGACGAGCGGATGGCGAAGCTCGAGCTGTGCTCCCCGCGCTCGCGCAAGCCCTGCCTGCTCGGCGGCGTCGAGCGCCTCCGTTGCGGCCCCGAGCTGCGCCGCTGCACGCAGCACGGTGGCGAGCTCGCCCGTGTCCTCGGCCGCGGCGACGAGTAGGAGCGTCTGCGTCTCCTCGGGTAGCCGGCGCACGCGCTCGAGGAAGGTGCGCTCGACGCGGGCGCTGACCGGCATCGGAGCAAGCACCGCCTCTGCGCCGGAAAGCTGAGCCTCGCTCAGGGCCGAGGAGAGCTCGAGCAGGGCGAGCGGGTTGCCCCTCGCCTCGTCGACGAGCCGCTCGCGGACCTCCGGCGAGAGCGCGATGCCTTCGCGACGATCGATCAGCTTTCCGGCCACCGCCGGATCGAGCGGTCCGAGGTGGAGCGCCGGGAGCCCGGGCCCCTCGAACCGTCGATTCTCGCCTTCACGGGCAGCGAAGAGCATCACGATTCCCTCGGCCTCGAGCCGCCTGGCAACGAACACGAGCGCATCCGTCGACGCGTCGTCGAGCCAGTGCGCATCGTCGACGAGGCAGAGCAACGGTTGGCGTTCAGCGGCTTCGGCGAGCAGGCTCAGGGAAGCGAGCGAGACGAGGAAGCGGTCGTCACCCTCCCCCGCGGCCAAGCCGAGCGCGCCCCGCAGGGCCGCCGCTCGCGGTCTTGGAAGGTTCTCGACCAGCTCGAGGACGGGGCGGAGGATCTGGTGCAGGGCGGCAAAGGGAAGGTGCGCCTCCGACTCGACCCCGCCGGCGCTGAGGACGAGCATGTCGCCGGCGTGCTCGCGGGCGTCGTCGAGCAGCGCCGACTTTCCGACCCCGGCCTCGCCCCGCAGTACGAGCGCGCCGCTTCGAGACCGTCGGGCCGCGTCGAGCAGCTCGCCGATCCTCGCCTGCTCATGATCTCTCCCGTAGATCACGCCCTGTGATCGTACGCCTCCCTCGAACCGGCGAGATCGCCGGTGCGAGCGGGTGCGCGCATCCCCCATCGTGCGTCAGTGACCTGCGATGACGCCTCGACTGCCAGGACAATGCGAGGAGGCCGGTCGGAGTGCGGTTTGCCGAACCCGCACAAGTCGGCTCTCCCCAGTGACTGGACCGCAACCGGCTGCCAGCCTGAGACGTCGAGGACTGCGAAGGAGTCGCGGACTGCGAAGGAACCGGGCTTTGACAACTGACCAAGTGACCAGCCCCCACGCCGCTCAACGCGTCGTCTACCCACGAGGTCGCCTCGAGCCGGCAGCCGGCCTTCTGGTGGTCGAGCTGTTCCTCGCCGCAGCCCGGACGCTCTGGGCCTTCCCGGCCGAGACGGCGGTCTTCGAGGATGCGCTGGCAGGCGTCGCAGCGGCGCGCGCCGGCGCCTTCGGGCTCGTCGTCGGGGTCGATCGTGTCGGCCGGGCGCACGCGCTTCGCGAGCATGGCGCCGATCTCGTCGTCTCCGACCTCTCCGACCTCCTTCGCGCTGCATGATCGACCATCCCGCTTTCCCGGCGGAGCCCTGGTCTGTTCGCGAGACGACGCTGAACCTCGGGCTCCTGGGACAGACCGAATCGGTGTTTGCGCTCGCGAACGGACACATCGGCTTGCGCGCGAACCTCGACGAGGGAGCGCCGGTCAGCATCCCGGGGACGTACTTGAACTCCTTCTACGAGCTGCGGCCGCTCCCGCAGGCCGAGCCCGGCTACGGCTATCCCGAGTCGGGCCAGACGATCGTCAACGTCACCAACGGGAAGATCATTCGCGTGCTCGTCGACGACGAGCCCTTCGACACTCGTTAGGGACTGCGCATAAATAATCGCGTGGTTTAGGGAAGGGTCCGTGGTGGCGGCGGCGAATATGGTTGTGTGGCGGACGAGGCGGCGGTCGGCGATCGGTTCCGGCTTTTGGCGGGCGAGTTGGACGAGCGCGGCTTGCGGTTGTGGGCGGCGGCGGAGGCGCTCGCGCTCGG
>JBBRXG010000076.1:0-14876 GCA_038248655.1 Gaiellales bacterium | reverse complement strand
GCTCGCGGAGGCGTACGCGTGCACCCCGGAGCGGTTCGTCCGCCGGCGGCCTCGGCCGCCGGCCCTGCCCACCGCCGCCTGGATCAACAAGCCCACGACCGAGGAGGTTGCTCCCTAAATCCGACCGACGACCGTCTCATTCGACTTGACAGGCTCCGGCGCCCCGCGGGCCCCCTTCCCCCGAACCCGCTCGCACCCTCGTCACCGGTGGGTGCCGCGCCCGCCGAGGCCGGTCGCGGCGCCGGATTCAGGGACAGCCTTCAGTGTGTCCCCGGCGTTCGGCGTTCGCCCGCACTGGCATTGACGTGGTTTAGGACATCCAGATAGCGGTGACGCATCGCCTGGAAGAGGTGGCGCACCTCAACACCTCCCTCTCCCGGGAACGCCGGTGCTTGATTCTGGGGGAATCGTCGAGCGCCGGATCGTCGAGCGTCACCTCTTCCTCCTTTCTTCCTTCGACGCTCACCCTGCGTGACTGAGCGCCCGCGTTGCGGCTCTATCCTTGAGCTGCCGCGGGTGTGGCGGAACTGGTAGACGCGCCGGGTTTAGGTCCCGGTGGAGCGCGAGCTCCTTGGAGGTTCGAGTCCTCTCGCCCGCACTCACCCTCGCGAATCCGCTCCGCTGCGCGGAGCATGATGATTCGCGAGGGTATCCAGACGTTGATCCCGGCCTGGGCGAGCCGCAACCGCGCAGGTCGGCTGCGGCGGCGAGCGCCGTCCTTCACGTTGCGCGCCGGTCGACTCTCGTCGGCTGAAAGAGAGCCGGCGGAGAGGTGAATCCGTGACCCGGCTCCCCTGAGGTTGGGAGCCTCGGCGCCGTTCCAGCTGCGGGAGGGCCGGCGGGGGACCCCACCTCCTCTGCTTGAATGGCCGGCGTGCAGACCCGCGTCGAGGAGCTCCCCGAGAACAAGGTCCGGCTGACGGTCGAGGTGCCGAGCGCCGACGTTCAGCACGCGGTCGAGCACGCCGCTTCCGACCTGTCCGCGAGCGTCAAGATCCCCGGTTTTCGCAAGGGCAAGGTGCCGAGGGAGGTGCTCGTCTCGCGGATCGGGAGAGAGCGGCTGTACTCCGAGGCGGTCGAGAGCCACATCGAGGGCTGGTTCCGGAGCGCGCTGTCCGGAACCCGAGTTCGCCCGATCACGCGGCCCGCGTACGAGTACGACCTCCCGCAGACGCCGGATGCGGCGTTCAGCTTCAGCGCGACGGTCGACGTCCAGCCGAAGGTCGAGGTCGCCGACTGGACGAAGCTGCAGGTGCCGGCGGCCGAGGTCGAGGTTCCGCACGAGCTCGTCGACGAGCAGCTCGACGCGCTGAGGAACGCCGTCGCCGAGCTCGCCCCGGCGGAGCGTGCAGCGCAGGACGGCGATGTCGCCACGATCGACCTCGAGGACGGACAGGGAACCGCGCAGCGCGACTACGTCGTCGAGATCGGTGACCCGCGGTTCATCGACGAGGTGAACGACGCGCTCGTCGGTATGAGCGCCGGGGAGACGAAGCAGGTGCAGCTCGACGGCGACGAGGCAGGAAGCGTCGCCGTGACCGTCAAGGACGTGAAGGAGAAGATCCTCCCGGCCCTCGACGACGGGCTGGCGCGTGCGGCGAGCGAGTTCGACACGCTCGCCGAGCTACGCGGCGACATCGAGAGCCGCATGCGCGAGCAGATCGAGGAGGAGGTCGAGACCCAGTTCCGCGCCGCCGCCGCCGACACGCTCGTCGAGGCCTCGAGGATCCAGCCGTCAGGGCCGCTCGTCGACGCTCGCACCGCCGAGCTCCTGACCGGCCTCGCGCGCTCGCTGGAGCGCCGAGGGATCTCGCCCGACACCTACCTCGCCGTCTCGAACCAGACGCCGCAGCAGCTCGAGGAGCGGCTGCGGGCCGAGGCAGTCCGCTCGGTCGCCCGCGAGCTCGCGCTGGAGGCGGTCGCCGAGCAAGCCGGGCTCGAGGTCGACGACGAGGAGCTCCGCGCGTTCGTCCGCGAGAACGCCGACGCCGAGGACGACGATGCGGAGGAGATGACCGGTCGCCTGTTCGAGAGCGGTCGTCACGAGCTGCTCCGGGAAGACCTGCGGATGCGCAAGGCGATGGACCTGGTGGCGGCCGAGGTGGAGCGCATCCCGCTCGAGCTCGCCCGTGTGCGCGAGCAGCTCTGGACCCCGGGAAAAGGAGCGGCCGCACCGGAGACGAAACTCTGGACCCCCGGCCATCCTGCTTCGCAGGATGGTTAGAAGGACATGCTTCGCGACCTGGTGAGGAGACCCATGAACGAGAACAGAGCCACTCGCCTTGCTAACCATTTCCCGACCGCAGGACGGGAAATGGCAGGGAGGGAAATGGCATGAGCCCGTTGATCCCGATGGTGATCGAGCAGACCTCGCGCGGTGAGCGTGCGTTCGACATCTACTCGCGCCTGCTGAACGAGCGCATCATCTTCCTCGGCACCCCGATCGACGACCAGATCGCAAACCTGATCGTCGCCCAGCTCCTCCACCTCGAGTCGGAGGACCCCGACAAGGACATCTCGATCTACATCAACTCGCCGGGCGGCTCCGTGTACTCGGGGCTCGCGATCTACGACACGGTGCAGTTCATCAAGCCCGACGTCCAGACGATCTGCGTCGGCATCGCGATGAGCATGGGCGCACTGCTCCTCGCGGGCGGCACGAAGGGAAAGCGGATGTCGCTGCCGAATGCCAAGATCCTGATCCACCAGGTCTGGGGGGGATTCCAGGGGCAGGCGACCGACATCGAGATCCACGCCCGGGAGACCATCGCCCTGAAGCGGAAGATGGAGGAGATCATGTCCACGCACACCGACCAGCCGCTCGAGAAGGTCTCCAAGGACATGGAGCGCGACTACTTCATGAGCTCGGAGGAGGCGAAGGAGTACGGGATCATCGATCAGGTGATCGAGCATCGCTAGCCCCGGGGGCTAGGCGACGAGAGGAAATCGAGGTACAACGAGGACATGGCCCGCGCGTCCGAAGGAAACGAGCAGCTGCTCTGCAGCTTCTGCGGCAAGAGCCAGCGGCAGGTCAAGAAGCTGATCGCCGGGCCCGGCGTCTACATCTGCGACGAGTGCATCGATCTCTGCAACGAGATCATCGACGAGGAGCTCACCGCTCCGACGCACCTCGACCTCGACAACCTGCCGCGTCCGACCGAGATCTACACGCTGCTGAACGAGTACGTCGTCAGCCAGGAGGTCTCCAAGCGGACGCTGGCGGTCGCGGTCTACAACCACTACAAGCGGGTGCAGATGGGAGCCGGCGAGGACGACGTCGAGCTCCAGAAGTCGAACATCCTGCTGCTCGGCCCGACCGGCTGCGGCAAGACGTACCTCGCCCAGACGCTCGCGCGGATCCTGAACGTCCCGTTCGCGATCGCCGACGCGACCGCGCTGACCGAGGCCGGATACGTCGGCGAAGACGTCGAGAACATCCTGCTCAAGCTGATCCAGGCCGCCGACTTCGACATCAAGAAGGCGGAGACCGGGATCATCTACATCGACGAGGTGGACAAGGTCGCGCGCAAGGCCGACAACCCGTCGATCACCCGCGACGTGTCCGGGGAGGGCGTCCAGCAGGCGCTCCTGAAGATCCTCGAGGGGACGGTCGCATCGGTGCCGCCGCAGGGCGGGCGCAAGCATCCGCACCAGGAGTTCCTCTCGATCGACACCACGAACATTCTCTTCATCTGCGGCGGCGCGTTCGCCGGGCTGGAGAAGATCATTGCCCGCCGGATCGGCAAGAACGCCGTCGGGTTCGGTGCGGAGATCCACTCCAAGCACTCCGGGGAAGGCTCGGAGCTCCTGACCCAGGTGATGCCCGAGGATCTGCTCTCGTACGGGCTGATCCCCGAGTTCATCGGCCGCCTGCCAGTCGTGTCCGCCGTGCACCAGCTCCTGCGCGAGGACCTCGTGAAGATCCTCGAGGAGCCGAAGAACGCGCTCGTCAAGCAGTACCAGCGGTTCTTCGCCTACGACTCGATCGAGCTCCTCTTCACCGACGACGCCTTGTGGGAGATCGCGGACAAGGCGCTCGAGCGCGAGACCGGCGCCCGCGGCCTGCGCTCGATCATCGAGAACGCCCTCCTCGACGTGATGTTCGAGCTCCCCTCGCGCAAGGACGTCTCCAAGTGCGTGATCACGAAGGAGACGATCCAGAAGGGCCTCAAGCCGACGCTCGTGACGAGCGCCGGCGGGCCTGCCCTCGACCTGCCGGACGAGCAGGTCGCCGAAGGCGCCTGACCTCGCGGGAACCCTCTCGATCGGCCTTCCGGATCGTCCCGGTGGTGTCCGCACGGGGCGGATCGCCCGAAGATCCTTGACACAGACGCAGGATCGCCGTAGTTTCTTAGACCTGAATCACCTGTCAGTTCTCGCGAGGAGGGACTCACCATGAAGCAGGGGCGCATGCGGCAACTCGTGGCCGCAGCAGTCATCGTCGCGACAGTCGCCGGCCTCTCGGCGGCGGTGGCGGCCGCCCGTCCGCACGCCGGTGCGAAGAGCACCGTCAAGGTCGGGATCGTCTATTCGCGCACCGGGCTGCTCGCCGCGTACGGCGCGGAGTACATCGAGGGCCTGCGGCTCGGCCTCAGCTACGTGACCAAGGGGACGAACACCGTCAACGGTCACAAGATCCAGCTCACCCTGGTCGACGACAAGACCGACCCGGCGACGGCGGTGTCGGCGGCCAAGGACCTGATCGGCAAGGGCTACAAGATCATCGGTGGCAGCGTCTCCTCCGGCGTCGCGCTCCAGGTGGCGCCGCTCGCGGCCCAGAACAACGTCCTGTTCATCTCCGGCCCGGCCGCTTCGGACGCGATCACCGGGCTCAACCGCAACACCTTCCGTTCGGGACGCCAGACGACGCAGGACGTGCTCACCGCCGCCTCGTTCCTCGGCAAGTCGGCCGGGAAGAAGGTCGTCGTCTTCGCCCAGGACTCGGCCTTCGGCCAGGGGAACTTCGCAGCCGTCAGCGCCTACATCGGCGCAAAGGGCCACAAGGTCGCGAAGATCCTCGTCCCGCTGAGCGCGACCGACTTCACTCCCTTCGCTCAGCAGGCGAAGCAGGCGAGCCCGGATCTGCTCTTCGTCGCCTGGGCCGGCACGACCGCCGGTGCGATGTGGCGGGCGCTCGACCAGCAGGGCGTCCTCAGCTCGACGACGGTGACGACGGGGCTTGCCGAGAAGGCGACGTGGTCGAGCTACGGGGACCCGTCGACGGCGGCGAAGATCAAGTTCCTGTCGCACTACGTGTACACCGCGCCGCACAACAAGGTGAACGACTGGCTGGTCCGGGCGCTCCGGAAGCGGAACCAGACGCCGGATCTGTTCACGCCGGACGGCTTCGTCGCCGCGCAGATGATCGCGCGGGCGGTGTCGAAGGCGGACGGTGACGACGTCGGGAAGATGATCAGCGCGCTCGAGGGCTACCAGTTCCTCGCCCCGAAGGGCACGCAGCGAATCCGCCCCAGCGATCACGCGATGATGCAGCCGATGTTCCAGGTCCAGCTGACGTTCCCGAGCGGCAAGCCCGTCGCGAAGGTGCTGAAGACGGTCTCGCCGGGGAACGTCCAGCCACCGGTCCATCCTTTCCCGGCCTAATCCGACCAGAGGTGGGCGCGACCTCTCCAATCCTCGCGACCAGACAACTCGGGCTCGACATCGGCGGCGCCACCATCGTCGCCGATGTCTCGCTCGAGGTCGCCGAAGGCGAGTTCCTCGGGATCATCGGCCCGAACGGTGCCGGGAAGACATCGTTCTTCAACCTGCTCACGGGTCTCTACCGGCCGACGAGCGGCCACGTCGAGCTCGACGGCCGCGAGATCACGAACGACCCGCCCTACCGGCGGACACGGGCCGGGCTCGGGCGCACCTTCCAGATCTCCAGCGTCTTTCCGCTGCTCCCGGTGCTGGAGAACGTGCGGCTGGCCGCGGAGGCGCGCCTCGGCGGCACGACGCGGATCTGGCGGCGGGCCGGAGGGGTGCGCGAGGCCCTCGAGCGGGCGCAGCTGGCGCTCGTTCGGGTGGGGCTCGGCGCGAAGGGGAACGCGTCGGCGGGCTCGCTGGGGCACGGCGACAAGCGCAAGCTCGAGCTGGCGATGATCCTGGCACGCGATCCGCGCGTCGTCCTGCTCGACGAGCCGATGGCCGGCGTCGGGATCGCGGACGTCAAGGGCCTGGTCGACGTGATCAAGGCGGTGCAGGAGGAGGAGGGCAAGACGGTGCTCATGGTCGAGCATCACATCGAGGTCGTCACCGGCGTTGCCGACCGGATCGCCGTCATGCACCACGGCGCCCTGCTTGCCTGCGATACGCCGAGCGCGGTGATGGCGAACGAGGCCGTCCAGGAAGCCTATGTCGGGGACGCATTGTGAGCCTCCTCGATCTCGATGACGTGCACGTCTACCTCGGAGAGTCGCACGTCCTCCAGGGGGTCTCGTTCGCGGTCCCCGAGGGCGGCGTGACCGCGCTGCTCGGACGCAACGGAGTCGGCAAGACGACGACCCTGCGTGCGGTCATGGGGCTCGCGCCCGGCCGCGGCCGGATCGTGCTCGGGGGCGAAGACGTCACTCGCCTCGCCACTCACCGGATCGTCCAGCGCGGCGTCGGCTACGTCCCCGAGGACCGCGACATCTTCGCGAGCCTCACCGTCGAGGAGAACCTGCGGCTCGCCGAGCGAAACGGCTCGGCCCGGTACGACCTCGTCTGGGAGCTCTTCCCGATGCTGCGGCCTCACCTCGGTCAGCGCGCGGGCACGCTCTCGGGAGGCGAGCAGCAGATGGTCGCGATCGCCCGGGCGCTCCTGAACGAGAACCGGGTCCTTTTGATCGACGAGCCGACGAAGGGACTCGCGCCGAACCTCGTCACCGAGGTCGCGCGCGTGCTCGAGCGCGTCGCCGAGCTGACGACGGTGCTGCTCGTCGAGCAGAACCTCGGCGTCGTACGCCGGGTCGCCGGCGGGGCGGTCGTCCTCGACCAGGGCCGTGTCGTCCACACCGGCGACGCCAGGGAGCTGCTCGCCGCCCCCGCGCTCGTCCGCCGCTTCCTCGGCGTATCGGGAGAAGCGCGCAGATGAGCACCTTTGTCCTCCTGACCATCACCGGGCTCGGGCTCGGGGCGATGTACTTCCTGATCGCCTCCGGGCTCTCCTTGATCTACGGGTTGATGGGAGTTCTCAACTTCGCGCACGGCGCTTTCATCACGATCGGCGCTTACGCGACCTGGCGGATGATGGGCGTGTTCGGCGGGATCGGCCCACTCGTGCCCCGCTTTCTGCTCGCCTCGCTCTGCGGGTTGGCCGTCGGCGCGGCCGTCGCCGCTTCCGTCGAGCTCGTCCTGATCCGGCCGCTCTATCAGCGGCATATCGAGCAGGTGCTCGTCACCGTCGGCCTCGGCCTCGCCGTGACCGCGCTGACGACCGCGATCTGGACGCCGACGCAGAAGCTGTTCGTTACTCCGCACTGGCTGGTCGAGACGACGACCGTCTTCGGCGCTCGAATCCCGAACGATCGATGGGTGGAGATCTCTGCGGCGATCGTCGTGCTCGTCGGGCTGGTCGCGTTCCTGCGCTTCACGCGCTACGGCTTGATCGTCCGCGCGGGGGTCGAGAACCGCGCGATGGTCACCGCCCTCGGGATCGACGTGCGCCGGGCCTTCACCCTCGTGTTCACGATCGGCGGCGTCGCGGCTGCGCTGGCCGGCATCCTCTCGGGCGTCTACTTCGGGTCCGTCGACCCGCTCCAGGGAACGCGGCTCCTGATCTTCGCGTTCATCGTCGTCGTCATCGGCGGGCTCGGCTCGCTCGGCGGTTCGGCGATCGCAGCGGTCGCCGTCGGCCTGCTCCAGCAGTACGTGAACTACTACGCGTCGCAGCACGGCGCGGGCTCGGGGATCGGTGATCTCTCGGTGATGCTGCTCTTGGCCGTCGTTCTCCTCGCGCGGCCCGCCGGCCTCGCGGGTGCACCTGCGACGAGGACAGGATGACGGCACGCCGCGCGCTTCCGCTCGGTCTCGGGCTGGCGCTGCTCTCGCTCGCGGTCTGCGTGCCGTGGATCACGGTCGGCACCGGGGGCCTGTTCTCGGGGCCGCTGAACAGTCCCGGCACGCTCCAGGTGCTCGCGCTCTGCCTCGTCTTCGGAGGGGTGGCGCTCACCTACGACCTTTTGTTCGGCTTCACCGGCCTGCTCTCGTTCGGGCATGCGCTCTACTTCGCGGTCGGCGTCTACCTGGTCGCGATCGCGACGACGAGGTGGGACTGGAGCTTCTGGGAGGCGGTGCTGTTCGCGGGCGCCGTCGGACTCGTGCTTCCGCTCGTGCTCGGCTCCGTGAGCCTGCGCGTCGGCGGGATCGCCTTCGCGATGGTCACGCTCGCGTTCGCCCAGGCGGGCTCGATTCTCGTCGAGTCGAACCCGCGCAAGTGGACCGGAGCCGAGGAAGGCGTCTCGGTCGCGTACCAGAAGCTGCCGGCAGGGCTCGTCGGTGTTCTGAACACGAGGAACCTGTACTGGCTCGCGCTCGGCTACGCCGTGCTCGTCTTCGCCGCCGTCGGCTGGGCGGTCGCGTCGTCGCCGGGCCACGTCTGGCAGGCGATCCGCGAGAACGAGCGACGCGTCGAGGTGCTCGGCCTGCGCCCGTTCACGTACAAGCTCGGGGCCTTCGTCCTCTCCTCGTTCCTCGCCGTCTGCGGCGGGATGGTCTACGTGCTCGTGATCGGCGGGGCGACGCCCGAGGTGACGACCGCCAACTTCACGCTGACGCTGCTCGTGATGGTCGTCCTCGGCGGCGCCGGGACCCGCTGGGGCGCGCTCCTGGGCGGGATCCTGTACACGTTCGCCGACCAGCGGCTTCCGGCCGCCGCGTCCTCGCACGCGGTGCAGAGCCTGCCGGGCGTCCTGCGGACACCCTTGTCGGAGCCGCTGTTCGTGCTCGGCACGATCTTCATCCTGATCGTGTTCTTCCTTCCCGGCGGGATCGCCGGCCTCGCCACGCGCAGCTCGCGGCGGCGCGGACTGCGGCTGCTCGGCGAGTCGGTACGGAGGACGCCGGAGACCCCCGCGCCGAGTGCGCAGGTCGACGCATGAACGCGACCAGCGCCGACGGCACGGGCATCGCCTGGAGCGAACGCGGTGCGGGGCCGCCGCTCCTGCTCATCCACGGGCTCGGGTACGCGAGCTGGGGCTGGGAGCCGGTGCTCGGGCCACTCGCCGAGCGCTTCCGCGTCCTCACCTTCGACAACCGGGGGATCGGGGGCAGCGGGCGGCCGCCTGGCCCGTACACGACCCGGATGCTCGCCGAGGACGCCGCCGCGGTTCTGGACGCGGCCGGCGTCGACCGTGCGCACGTCGTCGGGACGAGCCTCGGCGGGATGGTCGCGCAGGAGCTCGCCCTCCGCCGGCCGGACCGGGTCGACCGGCTCGTCCTCGCCTGCACGACGGCGGGCGGAGCCGGCTCGTACCCGATGCCCGAACACACGATCCGCCTGATCACCCAGCCGATCGATCTGCCTCGCGAGGAGCGTTTCCGCGTCTTCGTCCGCAACGCGCTCTCCGAGCCCTACGACGAAGCCGTCGTCGAGAGGATCACCGCGCTTCGGCTCGAGGAGGCGCAACCGCTCGAGGCCTGGCAGGCGCAGGCTGCGGCCGGCATGGCGCACGACGCCCTCGACCGGGTCGAGCGGATCGTCGCGCCGACGCTGGTCGTCGCCGGTACGGCCGACGAGGTCGTCGACGTCCGGAACTCCGCTCTCTTGGCCGATCGGATCGGCGGCGCGCGGCTCGAGCGCTTCGAGGGCTGCGGCCACCTGTTCTTCTGGCAGGAGCCGGACCGTTTCGTCAGGCTCGTGACGGAGTTCCTGGGCCGTGGTCTCGGCGGAGGCGGGCAATGAAGGGAGGCGGCGGCTTTGCCGGCGGCGGAGCGGATCCGAGCGTGATCACCCTGGCACGCTGGATCCGCGACCGCGCCCGGCTCACCCCGGACCGGGTGGCGATCGATCATCTCGGCCGCGAGATCACGTTCGCCGAGCTCGACGCACGCGCCGAGGAGCTCGCACGTTCGATCGGTCACGGCGAGCGGGTGGCGACGCTGACCGGTAACTCTCCCGAGCACGTCGCGCTCTTCTTCGCCTGTGCGAAGGCGGGAGCGATCCTCACACCGATCTCGTGGCGGCTCTCGCCCTACGAGATCGCGTACCAGCTCGACGACGCCGAGCCGTCGCTCTTCCTCTCCGAGGAGGACTACGCGGAGCTGGCCGGGGAGGCGCTCGACCTCGCGTCTGTGCGACCGGGCCGCAGCCTCGACCGGGCAGTCGGCAGACCGCGCGCTCCGAGCGCCGATGATCCGCTGCTCCTGATCTACACGTCGGGTACCACGGGCCGTCCGAAGGGAGCGCTGCTGACGCACGCCAACTGCTTCTGGACGAACCTCGGCTTCGACCTCGTCGCCGGCCTCGGAGACGAGGACGTCGTGCTTCAGGTGCTTCCGCAGTTCCACTGCGGCGGCTGGAACGTCCAGCCCCTGCTTGCGTGGTGGAAGGGGGCGCGGGTCGTCCTCGAGCGGTCCTTCGACGCGGGGCGGTGCCTGTCCCTGATCGAGGAGAAGCGCGTGACGACGATGATGGGCGTTCCCTCCGTCTACCAGTTCATGGCGGAGGACCCGGGGTTCGGGAGGACCGATCTCTCGTCGCTGCGCCGGGCCGTCGTCGGCGGCGCACCGATGCCGCTGCCGTTGCTCGAGACCTGGCGCGAGCAGGGAGTGGCAATCGTGCAGGGCTACGGGCTGACCGAGGCCGCGCCGAACGTGCTCTGCCTGCCCCCGGAGGAGGCCGCGCGCAAGGCCGGCTACGCGGGCAAGCCGTATCCGTACGTGGAGGTGGACCTCTCGGCCGACGGCGAGCTGCTCGTTCGTGGGCCGAACGTGTTCCCGGGTTACTGGCGCGATCCTGCGGCGACCGAGGCCGCATTTCGCGACGGTTGGCTCCTCACCGGCGACGTTGCCGAATGCGACGAGGAGGGCTTCTTCCGGATCAAGGGCCGGCTCAAGGATGTCGTCGTCTCGGGCGGCGAGAACATCTACCCGGCGGAGATCGAAGAGGTGCTGGCCTCGCATCCGGCGGTGGTCGAGGCGGCGGTGGTCGGCGTGCCCGACGAGCGCTGGGGCGAGGCCTGCGCAGCCTTCGTGGTTCTGCGCACGGAAACGGGCGACGCGGAGCTGATCGCCTTCTGCCGCGAGCGCCTTGCCCGGTTCAAGGTGCCGAAGTCGCTCCACGTCGTCGGCGAGCTGCCCCGGAATGCGCTCGGCAAGGTGCTGAAGGACGAGCTGACGGTGCCGGCATGACCGAGGTCGTGCCCACCTCCGCCGACGGCCGGACGCTCTCCCGGAAGGGCGCAGCGACGCGGCGTCGGTTGCTCGAGGCGGCAGAGACCTGTTTTGCCGCGCTCGGCTATCACGACGCGTCCGTGGTCAAGATCACCGAGGCTGCCGGCGTCGCCCAGGGGACCTTCTACCTCTACTTCTCGAGCAAGAAGGAGATCTTCGACGAGCTCGTCCGCGATCTCAACAGCCGGGTCCGCCGTTCGATGAAGGAGGCCTCGTCGGCCGGGAAGACGAGGCTGCAGGCGGAGCTGCTCGGCTTCGCGGCGTATTTTCGGTTCACCTCCGAGCACAATGCGCTCTACCGGATCATCCGACAGGCCGAGTTCGTCTCGCCCGAGATGCTGCGCTACCACTACGACCGCCTCGCCGAGGGGTACGTCGAGGCGTTGCGTGAGGCGATGGAGACCGGCGAGGTCGGGAGGATCGACCCGGAGGTGACGGCCTGGGCGCTGATGGGGATGGGTGAGCTCCTGGGCATGCGCTGGGTGCTGTGGGGCGGCCGACGCGAGCTGCCGGGCGAGGTCTCCCGCGAGCTGGAGCGGATCATCCGCGGCGTTCTGGGGCCAGCGGGGTGAGGGTAGGCCTGGCGGCGACCGCCGCGTACCTTCCCGAGCGCTGGATGACCGCCGCCGAGTTGGCAGGGGTCAGTGGCATCCCCGAGGACGTGCTCGTGGAGAAGTTCGGGTTGCGCGGCAAGCACATTGCGGCCGCCGACGAGCACGTCAGCGACCTCTCCGTCACGGCCGCCGCGCGGCTGATCGAAGAGCAGGGCGTCGATCCGGCCGAGATCGACTGCGTTCTCTACTACGGCTCGTGCTGGAAGGACTACGCAGTCTGGCAGGCCTCGCCGTGGATCGCGCACCGGCTTGGCTGCCTGAACGCCTACGCGCTCGAGTACGACAACGTCTCGCACGGGACGCCCGCGGCGCTGAGGGTCGCGCGCTCGCTGTTCGCCGGAGAGCCCGGTCTGCGGCGACTGCTGCTCGTCGCGGCGTCTCGCGAGTCCTACCTGCTCGATTACGGGAACGAGCGCGCGCGCTTCATGTTCAACTTCGGCGACGGCGCGGTCGCGGGGCTGCTCGTGCGCGACCACGACGCGAACGAGCTGCTCGCCTCGCACGCGATCACCGACGGGTCGCTCTCCCTCCAGGTGAAGCTGGCAGGCGGCGGATCGATCGACCCGGACGGATCTCATCACCTCGACGTCGTCGATCCGGCCGCGATGAAGGCGCGTCTCGACGTCACCTCACTGGGCAACTTTGTTGCCGCCGCGCGGGGCGCGATGGAGCGGTCGGGCGCGCGGCTCGAGGACGTCTCGTACCTCTGCGGGATCCACATGAAGCGCTCGATGCACGCGGCCGTGCTGGACGCGCTCGGCATCTCGGCGGACCGGGCGGCGTACCTCGACGACACGGGTCACATGAGCGGGGTCGACCCGCTCCTGGCGCTCGACCGGGCTGCCCGGGGCGGAGAGCTCTCCGCGGGCGACCTCGTCCTGCTCCTGGCGGCGGGTACCGGCTATACATGGGCCGCGAGCGTCGTACGCTGGGGGGCGGTATGAACGTCGGTGACCAGTTCGGGCCCAGCGAGTGGCTGGAGATCGACCAGCAGCGGATCGACCGCTTTGCCGAGGCGACCGACGACCCGCAGTGGATCCACGTCGATCCGGAGAGAGCCGCCGAGGGCCCGTTCGGGACGACGATCGCGCACGGATTCCTGACGCTCTCGCTGCTCGTGCGCTTCTGGTACGAGGTCGGCCCGAAGGACGACGGGTACCGGATGGGGATCAACTACGGCACGAACAAGGTTCGGTTCCCGGCGCCGGTGCCGGTCGGCAGCCGTGTGCGCGGGCGCTTCACGGTCGTCGCGGTCGACGAGATCGAGGGGGGCATCCAGCTGACGCTGAACGGGGTCGCGGAGCGCGAAGGGCAGGAGAAGCCCGTCTGCGCGGCGGAGCTCGTCTTCCGCTCGTACCGCTAGGCCGACCTGAGCTCCCCGGCCTGGCGCTCGCGCACCTGGTCGAGGATCGTCTCCAGCATCCGCCCCGAGGCGAGGACGTGCTCGCGGGCGAGCAGGCGCGCCCCCTGAGCGCTCCCGGCCGCGATCGCTTCGCGGATCGCGCGGTGCTGGAGGTCGTTCTGCTCGTAGAGGTGGTCGATGTCGAGGCCCGCCGCCCAGACGACGTGCGTGAAGAAGCTCCGCCGCGCGCTCTTCGCCAGACGCTCGACGAACGGGGCGTCCGCGGCCGCGTAGATGACGTCGTGGAAGGCGTGGTTCGCGTGCACCCAGCTGGAGACGAGTGCGCCGTCCTGCGAGCCCTCCCGGGCACGCCTGCGGAGCTCGAGCGTCACCTTGGCAAAGAGCCGCTCCGCCTCGTCGAGCGCGACGAGCGCCTCGGTCCCGATCCGCGGCGTGGCGAGCTCGGTCGCGAGGCTCTCCAGCTCCGCCCGGACGAGGAACGCCTCCCTCAGCTCGTCGCGCGAGAGCGTGCGCACCCGCACGCCCCGGTTCGGGACGAAGGAGACGAGCCCGAGCGCGGCCAGGCGCCGGAGCGCCTCGCGGACCGGCGTGCGGCTGACCTGGTACTGCTCGGAGAGCTGCTCCTGGCGGAGCACAGTCCCGGGCGCGACCTCTCCGGAGACGATCGCCTCCTCAAGCGCGAGAGCGATGTCAACAGATTTGGTGCCCGTAGACGAGGGCATCCCTCCATTGTAAGGCGCGCCCTTGCCCGTGCTACGGAAGGCGCTCGATGCCAAGCCGCGTCGCGGCTTCGTCTATATCGCCTCGGAAGCGATCGAGCATCGCCACCGAATAGAGTCCATCGATTGTCCGTTGCTCATACAGTCGATGGATCTTCCTGAGATCGGCCTGTCTTCGGAACCAGCCGATCCCGTCGACCACTGCATAGACGAACTGCCTCGGCAGACGTACATCGGCCATCTCCTGAATCTCCCGTACGGCGTCCGAGAGCTTGGATCCGGTTGAGTCGAAACCCTTGGCCGCGCAAACGATCTGGGCGGCGGCCCCACCCGCCGGAATCGCGACGTCGCAGGGACCGGTTTCGGCGTTCCGACCCGAGAAGCGCGTGCGTAACTCATAGGGAAGGCCGATGTCTCTAACGACTTGCTCGATCGCGTCCTCTACGCCGCGGCCGCCTGCGATTGCCTGACCCGCCGACTGCCGCGTGCCAGCCCGGGCAACGAGCATGTCGAGCCAGTCATAGCTGCGGGCGCGCGCGGCGCCAATCTCACCGATCAAACCGAATTCGTCGTCCAGAAAGTCGACTACGCGCGTTGCATCCTTACGCTCATCGACGCCAAGATGGGCAGTTAGCTCACTCTTGAGACGCTCATGGGAGAGTCCCGAGGATGTCCCGGGCGTCGTGGAATTTCGCGGCGGCGGTCCCGGTGTGATCGCTACACGGCTGCGACGATAGCGGCCTCCTTGGTCGGGGTGCGAGTGGCATCGGAGTGACGGCGACGGTCGTTGTCGCGTTCGATCGC
>JBBRXG010000075.1:0-15071 GCA_038248655.1 Gaiellales bacterium | reverse complement strand
GATGGCGGAGCAACGGTTCCGCTCCGACCCGGAAGGCGCGGAACGGCTCGTCGCCGAGGCGCGGATGGGCGTGGCCGAGGCGCTGCGCGAGCTCCGCGACCTCGCCCGCGGCATCTACCCGCCCGTGCTCACCGACCGGGGGGGGGGCGCGGCGCTCGCGAGGCTCGCCGACCGCAGCCGGCTGCCGACGCCGGTGTCGGTCGAGCTCGACGGGCGGCCGCCCGCGCGGGTCGAGACCGCCGCGTACTTCGTCGCGGCCGAGGCGCTCGCGAACGCCGCCAAGCACTCGGGAGCAGGCCGGGTCGACATCCTCGTCCGCCGGCGCGACACGATGCTCGAGATCGAGATCGCCGACGACGGCGAGGGAGGCGCCGACGCGTCGGGGAGCGGACTCGCCGGCCTCCGCCGTCGTGTGGAGGCGCTGGACGGAACGCTGACGGTCCGGAGCCCGGACGGCGGCCCGACCACGATCCGGGCGGAGCTGCCGTGCGCATCGTGATCGCCGAGGATCTCGCGCTGCTGCGCGACGGCCTCTCGCGGCTGCTGCGCGACAACGGCTTCGAGGTCGCCGCCGAGGTCGCCGACGCCGACGCGCTCGTCCACGCCGTCCTCCGCGAGCATCCCGACCTGGCGATCGTCGACATCGGCCTGCCGCCGACCTTCCGCGACGAGGGCCTGCGCGCCGCGCTGGAGCTGAGAGGCTCCGCACCGCAGACGGCCGTCCTGATCCTCTCGCAGTACGTCGAGCACACGTACGCGGCAGAGCTCCTCGCCCAGGGCGGCGAAGGGGGCGTCGGGTACCTGCTCAAGGACCGCGTCCTGGACGTGGCCGACTTCGTCGATGCGGTTCGGCGCGTCGCGGACGGCGGCACCGCCCTCGACCCCGAGGTCGTCGCCCAGCTCCTCGGCAACCGCGGCGCCAGACGGCTCGACGTGCTGACCCCCCGGGAACGAGAAGTGCTGGCGCTGATGGCAGAAGGACGGTCGAACGGAGCGATCGCCGATGCGCTCGTCCTCACTGTCGGCGCGGTCGAGAAGCACATCGCGAGCATCTTCCAGAAGCTGCGCCTGCCTCCGTCGGGGTCCGACCACCGCCGCGTCCTCGCGGTGCTGGCCTACCTGCAGGAACGTTGAGTCAGCCGCGCGTCGAGAAGCCGAAGTCGAGGAGCTTCTCGACGTCGGCGTAGGAATCGTCCGCGCCGAGAACGACGGCGATCAGCGAGACGCCGTTGCGGCGGGCGGAGGCGACGAGGCAGTGCTTGGCGATCGTCGTCCAGCCGGTCTTGATGCCGTTCGCGCCCGGATAGGAGCCGATCAGGTGGTTCTTGTTCACGTAGATCTTCTCGCCGATACCGGGCCAGGGAACGTGCTTGACGCGCGTCCGGACGACCGCCCTGAACCGCGGGTTCCGCATCGCGTACCGGGCGAGCGCGGCCAGGTCCCAGGCGGTCGAGTAGTTGTCCCGGTCGAGCAGTCCGCTCGGGCTGCGAAAGTGCGAGTCGCTCAGGCCGAGGCCCTGCGCCTTCTCGTTCATCAGCTCGACGAACCGGGAGCGCGTCCCGCCCGCGCCGATCGCAAGCGCAAGCGCATCGTCGTTTCCGGAGTAGAGCAGGAGCCCGTAGAAGAGCTTCCACGCCTCGACCCGCTCGCCCGGCCGGAGGCCTTCGACGATCGGCGGGACGCGACGGACCGACCGGTCGACGGTGACGATCGAATGCGGGCCGAGCCTCTCCATCGCGACGAGGGCGGTCATGATCTTCGTCGTCGAGGCGATCGGACGGCGGACGCGCATCCGCTTGCCCCACAGCACCGTGCCGCTCGGACCGTCGACCAGGATCGCAGAGCGCGCCGTCAGCTTGATCCCGTGGGCCGGAAGAGGACCGGTCGAGTGGACGAGCTCGAGCCGGCGGTCGGCCGCCGCCGCCGGGACGAGGAGCAGGGCGACGAGGAGTGCGAGCGGGGGAAGTCGCACGCGCCACAGGGTAGCCCGCCGGCCGGCGCCTAGACTTGTCAGCGGGATGGAGCTTCGAGATCTGCCCTCGGTCGACGAGCTCGCGCGGACGGTCGACGACGCTCTCGCCGTCGACGCAGCGAGGCGCGTGCTCGAGGCCGCACGCGAACGGATCCGGGCCGGCGCGGAGCCTGGAGACCTCGAAGAGGAGCTGCGCGACGAGCTTGGACGTGCACGCCGTCCGAAGCTCCGGCGGGTGCTGAACGCCACGGGCGTGATCGTGCACACGAATCTCGGCCGGGCACCGCTCCCACGGGCCGCGCTCGAGCGGCTGCACGAGGTCGGCCTCGGCTACTCGAACCTGGAATACGACCTCGACGGGGGCGGCCGGGGCTCCCGCCAGGATCACGCTGCCGGCATCCTCCACCGGCTGACGGGGGCGGAGGGTGCGCTCGTCGTCAACAACAACGCCGCTGCGGTGCTGCTCGCGCTCGCCGCGCTCGCCGAGGGGCGCGAGGTGATCGTCTCCCGCGGTGAGCTGATCGAGATCGGCGACGGCTTCCGCATCCCCGACGTGCTCGCACGCTCGGGAGCCAGGCTGATCGAGGTCGGGACGACCAACCGGACCCGGGCGGCCGACTACGAGCGGGCGATCGGCCCGGAGACGGCACTGCTCCTGCGCGTCCACCAGTCGAACTTCCGGCAGGTCGGCTTCACCGAACGTCCCTCGACGACGAAGCTGGCAGAGGTCGCCGCGCGGCACGGCCTCGCGCTCGTCGACGACCTCGGCTCCGGGTTACTTAGTAACAGTCTGTTACTTGGAGACGAGCCGTCGGCGCGGGAATCGCTCGCCGCCGGAGCCGACCTCGTCTGCTTCTCCGGCGACAAGCTGCTCGGCGGGCCGCAGGCGGGGATCGTCGTCGGGCGAGCGGATCTCGTCGAGCGTCTGCGCCGGCACCCGCTCCAGCGCGCGGTACGCGCAGACAAGCTGACCCTCGCCGCGCTCGAAGCGACGCTCGGCCTGTACCTCGAGCCGGCGCGCGCTCTGCGCGAGGTTCCGGTGCTCCGGATGCTGTCCGAGCCGGCCGAGACCGTTCGCGGCCGGGCACTGCGGCTCGCCGCCCTCACGGAGGGCGCCGTCGAGGAGACCGTCGCGCGCGTGGGGGGCGGCGCGCTGCCGCTCGCGGAGCTGCCGAGCTTCGCCTGCGCGGTCGAGGAGGGGCTCGCGGCCGGCTTGCGGGCGGCCGATCCGCCGGTCGTCTCGGTCGTCCGCGACGGCCGCTGCCTGCTCGACTGCCGCACGCTCGCCGCCGACGAGCTCGAGGACGTCGCAGCCGCGGTCGCCGCATGCCGCTCACGGTAGGAACCGCGGGTCACATCGACCACGGCAAGACGTGGCTCGTCCGGGCGCTGACCGGAAAGGACACGGACCGGCTGCCCGAGGAGCGGCGGCGGGGGATCTCGATCGACCTCGGCTACGCTCCCCTCGACCTCCCCGACGGCCGCCGCCTGTCGCTGGTCGACGTGCCCGGGCACGAGCGCTTCGTCCGCAACATGGTCGCGGGCGCAACCGGGATCGACCTCTTCCTGCTCGTGATCGACGCCGCCGAGGGCGCCCGCCCGCAGACGCACGAGCACCTCGCGATCCTGCGGCTGCTCGGCATCGAGCGGGGGGTGGTCGCGGTGACGAAGGCCGACGCGGTCGACGCGGAGACGCTCGAGCTGGCGACCGCGGAGGCGGAGGAGCTCGTGCCGGAGGCCGCGGTCGTCGCGGTCAGCGCGAAGACCGGCGCCGGCCTCGACGAGCTCCGGGCAGCCCTCGCCGCGGCCGCGGACGGGGCGGACGACGCACACGGCGAGGGCGCCGCGCGGCTCTACGTCGACCGGGCCTTCTCCCTCCGCGGGGTCGGAACGGTCGTGACGGGGACACTCTGGTCGGGGTCGATCGGCGAGGGCGACGAGCTGCGGATCGAGCCGGGCGGGATCGACGTGCGGGTGCGCAGCGTCCAGGTCCACGACCGCGCCGTCGAGCGCGCCGGCGCCGGACAGCGCGTCGCCGTGTCCTTGCCCGGGGTCGAGCGCGGACGGCTCGCCCGCGGCGAGGCGCTCGTCGAGCCCGGCGCGTACCCCGTCACCTACCGGCTCGATGTGCGGCTCGAGGAGGCGACCGAGCTGCCGGCGGCCGTCACTGTGCACCTGGGAACGGCCGACGTGCCCGCCAGGGTCGTGCAGGCTGGTCTCTACGCCCAGCTTCGGCTGGCGCAGCCGGTCGTCGCCTCACGCGACGACCGCGTCATCCTGCGAGCGGCGACGACCGTCGGCGGCGGCCGCGTGCTCGACCCGCTTCCGCCCCGGCGGCTCGACGCGGCGCGCCTGGAGCTGCTGGAGAGCGGCGAGGCCGGCGCCGCCGTCCACGAGCCCGTACGCGCCGAGACCCTTCGCCACCTCGGCGAGCTGACCGGTGTCGAGCGCGCCGGCGAATGGGTGTTCTCGGGCGAGTGGCTCGGCGCGCTCCGCGACGACGTCCACGCCCGCATCGCCGCCGCCGATCTGCGCGATCCGGGAATCGACGCCCCGGCGGCGCCGTGGGCGCCCGCGATCGTGCCGCTCCTCGGAGTCGAGCGGCGCGGCTCGCGCCTGTACCTGCCCGGCGCGAAGGCGGCGTCGGCCGGCGGCGAGGAGCTCCTGGCCGAACTGGAGGCAGCAGGCCCGAACCCGGTGAGGATCCCGGACGCCAAGCTCGCGCGCGCGCTCGAGCTGGAGGGAAGGCTCGTGCGGGTGGGCGACGGGCTGGCGATCGGCACGGCGGCCTACGACGAGGCGCGCTCGGCCCTCGTCCGCGAGTGCAGGGCGACCGGCTCGATCACCCTCGCCCGCTTTCGCGATCTGCTCGGCATCGGACGCCGCTCCGCCCAGCTCCTGCTCGAGCGCTTCGACGCCGACGGCCTCACCCGACGCGTCGGCGACGAGCGCGTCCTGCGCCGAAGCGCGCGCTGACCGATGACCTTCTGGATCGCGCTTCTGCTCGTCGTCTTCCACGTCGTCAGGGGCGGCTGGGCGATCGCGCTCCTCGCCGCAACGGGTGTCTTCGAGACGTCGACGCCGATCTTCTGGCTCTGGTACTCCCAGCGTCGCAATGTCCAGGTCGGCGCGGAAACCATGATCGGCCAGGTCGTCGAGGTGGCAGAGGAGTGCAGGCCCTACGGCCTGGTCCGCATCCAGGGTGAGCTGTGGCGCGCACGATGCGAAGACGGCGCAGCACGAGGAGAGAGGGTGCGGATCGTCGGCCGCGACGGTCTGACCCTCGAGGTCGCGCTTGAGCCTGCGTGAGGCGCTCGAGCTGGCTGCCGGCCGGGCCGGCCGGCTCGGCCTCGTGGACGGTCGGCTCCCGCACGTCACCGGCGACGGCGGACGCTGGCTCCGGCTCTCGCCCGTCGGGGCCGAGCACGAGGCGCTGACCGGACTGCCATGGACGGGCGGCTTCGTCGCCGGCCAGCTCTGGCTCGCCTCACGCCTCGACGGATACGACTCGCTCGCCCGGGAGGCGGAGCGCGTCACCGGCGCGCTCGCTCCGCGGGCGACCGAGGCGACCACGCACGATCTCGGCTTCCTGTTCTGGCCGAGCGCCGTGCTCGGCCGCCTCGCCACCGGCGAGGAGCGCTACCGCGTGCTCGCCCTTCGCGCCGCGGCCGCGCTGGTCGAGCGCGCGCTCCCCTCGGGCGTGATCCAGGTGGTCGGTCATCTCGACGACCCTGCCCTCCGCGGGCGGACGATCGTCGACACGTGGCCGAACCTGCTCCTGCTCTGGTGGGCGGAGCGGGAGGGGCTCGAGGAAGCCGGCGCCGCCGCCCGTGCGCATCTCGGTGCGACCCTCGACACCCTGCTCCGGCCGGACGGCTCGACCTTCCACGCGGCCCGCTTCGCCGACGACGGATCGACGCTCGAGCGCGGCACCGCCAACGGCCTCTCCCGCGATTCGACCTGGGCCCGCGGGCAGGCCTGGGCGGTCCACGGGCTCGTCTCGGCCGCGCGGGCGACCGGCGATCCGCGGCTCTCCGACGCGGCGGACCGGGCGGCGCGCTGGTTCCTCGACCACCTCCCGCCGAGTCTGATCCCGCCCTGGGACTTCGACGATCCGGCCGGCGAACGCGATGCCTCGGCTGCGGCGATCGTCGCCTCCGCGCTCTTCGACCTCGGCCGCGACGCCGACGCCCGGCGCCTGCTCGACGCGCTCGTCGACTCGTGCCTGAACCGCGGCCCGGGCGACGGCCTGCTCCTCCACTGCTGCTATCGCCACCCGATCGGTCTGTGCCTCGACTCGGCGACCGCCTGGGGCGACTTCTTCCTGCTCGACGCGCTCGTGCACGCGGTCGAGCCGGAGCGGCGGCTCGATCCGCTCCTGGGCGAGGGGACCCGGGTCGGGTCCCCTCGCCGCTGAGCACTACGCAGCCGGCGGCGGCGTCCGGGAGACGCGCATCTCCCGGGGCGCGTCGCCCGACCAGCGGAGGAAGCCGCCGATGCCGATCACGATCGCCAGGATCAGCCCGATCCAGGCGGGCCAGTGCCGCGCCTCGTTGTCGACCAGGAACTTGATCACGGTGAAGAGCAGCACCGCCGCGGCGAGACCCGCGCTGACGAGCGCAGCCTTGAACGGCAGCTCGACCCGCATGCCGACGAGCTGGACGACCTCCCAGAGGACCAGGGCGATCACGAGCAGCCCGACCAGGATCCCCCAGCCGTGCCAGCCCGACCGTCCTCCGCACGCGGAGAAGCCTCCGCCCGAGACACAGACCTGTTGCCAGTCGAAGAACAGGAAGATGAAGAGCAGCAGCCCGGCTCCCAGCAGGAGCTGGGACGAGCGGCTCATCGCTTTGACGTGATCCATTCAGAGCCTCCGACGACGATGGACGACTGCCTATCTCACAGCCACTGCCCCGCAGGAGACCAGATCGACCGGACGGAGCGGGCGCCCGGCCCCGGGCGGTGAGGCTTCGACCTACGCGTCGAGCAGCGCCAGAACCCCGTGAAGCTCCTCGACGGAGCGCTCGGTGATCGGGTCGACGACCAGGATCGCCTCGCCCGCGCCGGCCGCGGCGAGCTCGCCGAGGTGAGCCGCGATCCGCTCCGGCGGGCCCTCGATCGGGCGCGAACGCCCATCGCGCGACCGCTCGTTGGCGCCGCGACCGAGCGCGACGAGCACGCAGGCGCTCCGTGCGATCGACGCCGGATCGCGCCCCGCGCCCGCCGCGGCCTCGTCGATCCGCCGGTTGAGCGCTACGAAGCCGCCCGCGGTGTTTCCGTACGACTCGTACCAGGTGTTCCACGCGTCCACGTGCGGCAGCGCGATCGCCAGCATCCGCGGGCCGTTCGAGCCGATCATCAGGCGCGCGCGGCGGCACGGACGGGGCAGCACGACCGCGTCGTCGACCCGGTGGAAGCGGCCGGAGAAGGTGACGCGCTCGCCGCCGAGGAGACGCCGGACGATTTCGAACGACTCCTCGAACCGCGAGACGCGATGATCGAAGGGAAGCCCGAACGCCCTGAACTCGGCCTCGTTCCAACCGGCGCCGAGCCCGAGCACGAGCCGACCGCCCGCCAGCTCGTCGACGGCGGCCGCCATCCGCGCCAGAAGCCCCGGCGGGTGGAACGCGGTGCAGGCGACGAGCGGGCCGAGGCGAGCTCGCCGGGTCGCGCCCGCCAGGCCGGCCAGGAAGGTCCACACGTCCCAGGGCGCTCGCTCGGGGCCCTGGTCGCGGTAGAGCAGGTGGTCGCCGAGCCACACCGAGTCGAAGCCGGCCTGCTCGGCGGCGAGCGCGATCGCCTTGACCTCCGCCCACGTGACCGCGCGCTCGACCTCTGGGAGCTGGATCCCGATCTCGAGCAGGCGCGCCACGAGCCGAGTGTAGGGACGGTTCCGAGCACAAGCCGGCTCGCATCTGATGCGTCAGAGAGAACCATCACGCATATGACCCGGACGACGATCGACATCGACGGCTCGGTCCTGCGGCAGCTGAAGGAGCGCACGCGTCGCGAGGGCAAGACGCTCGGCCGGCTCGTCTCCGAGCTCCTCGCGGGCGGCGCTCCGCGAGCCGGATGCGCCCACATCGCCTGAGCTCACCTGGACCTCGCGACCGATGGCCGCCCGCATCGACCTCGAGGACGAGGAAGCCGTGCGCCGAGCGCTCGACGGACGTTGAGCTTCACCTTCGACGCCAACGTCCTCCTCTACGCCTCCGACGAGGCGAGCGCATACCACGCTCGGGCGCGTGCCTTTCTCGACCGGATGGCGAGGGGCGACGAGCTCGTCTACCTGTTCTGGCCGACGGTGATGGTCGATCTCCGGACCGCCACGCATCCGGCGATCTTCGAGCACCCGCTTCCTCCCCGACAGCCAGCGGCTCGACGCGCTCACAGGGGGAAACGCCCCCTTTGTCCAGCCGCCCATTCAAGAGGACGCGGCACCCGGCGTTGCGTCAAAACACCCGGCGCGCGGGCTCAGCGAGTGACGAGATGCGTTATGGGAACGGAGAAGCGCTCTTGCGCGTCCTCACCAAGCCCGGACTCGAGCCACGTCGCGTCCTCGTCGGGTGCTGTGCAGGACGACTTCGTCGGCGGGGAACGTCCGCAGCGCGTCCTCGATCGCCTGCAACGGATCAACATCGCCGACCTGCGCCTGAACGGGCTGGCCCGGTGCCGCCTCAGAGGCGGCCTCGGCGCGCTCAGCCGCGTCGGCGCGTGCGTCGTCCTCTGCGTTCGTCAGCCGGTCGAGCCACGAGATCTTCGAGGCCGGCGCGATCACACGCACCTCAGCGTCCTCACCGGCATGCGCCCGTACCATCGACTCCACTTCCGCCTCAGGCGCAGCCGCCGTGGTCACAACAAGAACTCGGCGAGCCACCCCCTAGTACCACTTTCCTCTTGCGAAGCCGCCGAAGAAGACCAGCCCGACGAGGCCGATGATCAGTCCCCACCAGAAGCTCCAGACGATCGCCAGGATGATCCCCAAGACCACAAGGATGCCGCCAAGACCGATGCCGCCACCTCTGCCACCCATTTTCTAACTCCTTTCCTTCCGGGCCGCTGTGCGCGGCCCATTCTGGCGAGATAGTCCCCCATTTTGCCTTCTTCGGCAAGAACGATCCTCGGCGGCCGTATGGCAGCGTTTAGTCCGCATCCCAGCCCCACGCCCACGACGCCCGCGTGCTCGGGCTCGACCTCACGCACGCTGCCCAGCAGGCGAAGGCGTCCGCCACAAACGTAACCGCGCCGATTTTCTTGTGCGAGACGACAAACTCAGGCCGCCTCGAGCGATCTATTTGGGGCGGCGCAACGGCTATGCCGTCGCGGCCAGGAGCCTCTGGCTGCGCTGTGCGTGTGCCGTGGCGCCGATGCTACGAAAGTATGCGAGAGCAAGGTTCAGGTTAGCGTCGGCTTCTGAACGACGCCCATCGCGAACGAGCGCCTCCGCGTGCAGCACCTGCGCCTGAGCCTGCAGAGCCCGGGCGCCAATCTCACCGAAGGTGGCGGCCGCGCCCGCGAAATCGCCAAGCGCAAACGCTCTGGCCGCTTCTGCCCAGGGTGTCGCAGGGGCGTCGTCGCCGAGGGCGGCAATGAATTCCTGGCCGCGCCCTAGCTCGACGAGCAGCGGCGCCAGCCGGTACTGCCAGGGATCGGTGAGATCGTGGTCGCGGAGTACTTCGTTGATTAGCGGCTCCATCTCGTCTAGCCGCCCAGCAGCAGCCAGGGCGTTTGCGCGGTAGATCAGTCCTGGGCCGACGACCTGGGCGTCGCCTGCTTCTCTGGCCAACTCAAGCCCTCGCTCGGAGTCGGTCAGGGTACCGTTGAGGTCACCGCGGCTCAAGAGGATCTCTGAACGCACACCCCGGGCGGGGGCCTCCTGGTAGTGGGGAGACTTTGCCGCGGCGGCGATCACTTCGTCCGCGAGTGCCAGTGACTCGTTCCACTCGCCGCTCAGGTGATGGCCCTGCATTTTCTCTCCGATCAGCCAGCGGAGGCCGCTCGCGTGGCCGAACCGCTCGTCGGCCGCTTTCGCCTGCTCCAGGGCGGTAGATGCTGCATCGAGCTGGCCGAGCCGCCATTGCATGTTGGCGAGGTTGTTGTAGGCGTTATGAATGAGGTTGGGCGAGTTCGCTGCCTCCGCAAGCGCAACGCTTCGACGTAAGTCGTCGATCCCGGCCTGATCGCCTAGGCTGACGCGCGCCATCCCGATTGTGTTCAGAACTTCGGAGCGAAGCTGGTCGTCGCCCACTTGCTCTACGAGCGGCAGCGCGCGCTCGGACAGCTCGAGGCCACGGCGCGCGTCGCCGGCGAGGACGACGGAACGCGCGTGAGCGGCGACGACGCGGGCCTGCGCAGCCGACTGCGGTCTGCCTTCAACCAGGGCGAGTGCGCGAGCATTGTGCTCGTTCGATAGTTCGCGCTCTCCTCGCGTCCAGTGGAGCTCCGCCGAAAGAATCTCCGTTTCAGCTGAGGCCTCGACCTCGCCCTGCGTCAGGAACGCCTCGCCCGCCTTGAGTAAGGCCTCGCGGGCATCGACCTCCCCGAGAATCCGGGCGGACCGTCCGAGGGCAAGCAAAAGACCTGACCGGCGCGGGTCCCCGTCATCGATCAGTTCGAGCGCTGCTCGGGCGGACTCGGCGGTAGCGGCCCAGGCGTTGAGCGCGCTCGCGCGCTCGGTCGCCTCGATGAGCGCCGCCACTGCGGGCTCGCGCAGTTCACCCGTCTCGATGCCGGCGGCGGAGCCCAGCGCGATCGCCTCCCGGTAGTGATGAGCAAGCATCTCGGCCCGGTCCTCGGTGCGATCGGGAGCGAGCAATTCGAGCCACTGTGCCGCGGAGCGATGCTTGTCTGAGCGCACGCCGCGCGGGATCTGCCCGTAGGCGACGTCACGCACGAGGGCGTGCAAGAACGCGTAGTGCGATTCGCCCGCAACCGCAGACCGACGCTCCCGACGGATGAACTCCTTGCGCTCGAGCGCGTGTAGAGCGTCATCGAAGGGGGCCTCTGTGGCGAGCGCCGCGAGGGCACCTGCCCAGAACACCTTGCCGATCACTGCGGCGTTCTGTATCAGCTCCTTCTCCGAGGGCGAGAGCGCGTCGAGCCGCGCGGCGATCATGCCCTGGATGGTCTCGGGGAGCGGCAGCTCGCGGGCGTCGTCCAATCTCCAACCCCCATTGGCCCGCACGAGCAAGCCGCGATCCTGCAGCATGCGCACGTACTCTTCGGCATAGAGTGGGTTCCCTTCGGCAAGCGTGAGCACCCGCGCCTGGAGCTCTGCCGGCAGCAGGATCTGGTCGAGGAGCGTCCCAAGGAGCTGAGCGGTCTCTTCCTGCGACAGGGAAGCGATCGAAATCGACGCGGCGTTACGCTTGCCGCCGCCCCAGTCTGGACAGCGGTCGAGCAGTTCGGGTCGGGCTGTGCCGACGATCAGCAACGGTACGCCAGCTGCCCAGTCGGCGAGGTGGTCGACGAAGTCGAGCAGGCCGTCGTCAGCCCAATGTAAGTCCTCAAATACAAGGACGAGCGGGCGCTGCTCGGCCAACGCTTCTAGGTACTGTCGCCACGCCGCGAACGCCTCGCTGCGACGATCAGCCCCGCCCTCGGTCGACACACTCAGGCCAACCAGCGGGCGCAGGTGCTCTTCGACCCACTCAGCATCGGTGCCACCGCCAACAACGTCCGTGACCGTCGCTCGAAGCTTCCGCTCGGCGACCTCCGTCGGATCTGTCTCGAGGATGCCGGCCTGCGCCTTCACGATCTCTCCGAGCGCCCAGTAGGGAAGGCCCTCGCCATAAGGGAGCGAACGTCCCTGTCGCCACCAAATCAGCTCCGGGTCGTGGTACACGATCCGGAACAACTCAGTCACGAGTCTGCTCTTGCCAATACCCGGCACACCGATGAGCGTCAACAGCTGCGGGGCCAGTTCGCGACGGCATCGATCGAGCGCATCCGCGAGCACGCCAAGCTCCCGCTCCCGGCCGACGAGCGGTGAACGCTGCCGCTGCTCCAGATCATCCCCGAAGCGGGATCGCGCGGCGACTGCCTCCCACACCGGAACCGGTTCGGACTTGCCCTTCGCCTCTACGGGAGGAGCGTCGCGGTACTCGATCGTGCTGCGGGTGGCGTGATACGTCGTCTCCCCTACCAGGATCCCATTCACCGGCGCAGCGCTCTGCAGGCGCGCCGCTGTGTTGACCACGTCACCCGAGGCCATGCCCTCGCCCTCCAACGGTCGCGCACCTAGAGCGATGAGCGCCTCGCCGGTCGTCACAGCGATTCGAAGTTGCAACTTGAGTCCGAACTCGTCTCCTTCCCCTTGGATCGCATCTCGGATCGCTAAGGCGGCTCGAACGGCGCGCTCAGGATCGTCTTCGTGAGCAACTGGGGCGCCGAACAGCGCCATCACCGGCATCACCGATGAACTTCTCGACCGTGCCGCCATGCCGCTCGATCTCCGTGCGGAGCCGTGCGTAGTACGGCGAGAGCGTCGAGCGGACATCCTCCGGGTCGAGGCGCTCGGCACGACTCGTGAAGCCCACAAGGTCGGCGAAGAGCACCGTAACGACCTTCCGCTCCTCGCGTGCTGACGTTACAACCAGCGAAGCTCCACAGCGACCGCAGAACCGAAAGCCCTCCGGATTGTCCTGACCGCAGCTCCCGCAGGTCTCCACGGCCATACGTTACGCCGTCCGCCTCAAATCCCGACACGGCCAGGGACACGTATCGCGATCCTGCCCATGAGATAGAGCCGGGCTAGGAAGGAAGGAATGGGGTGTAAAGGGGTCTTGCTACCGCAGACGCGGTCGCCAACATCGAGCAGCTGCTCGCCCTCACCCAGGTGCAGACGGTGGGCGAGCACGACCGCTTCTGGGCCGCCTACGTGCGCGTCGCGGGAGAGGCAGATGCACGCGGGAATCTGATTCCGGACGCGCATCTGGTCGCCCTGATGGTCGAGAACGGCGTGCGGACGATCTGGACGTACGACCGGGACTACCGGCGCTTTTCCCGCCATCGAGACACGCGATCCGTTCGGCTGACGCCGCCATCTAGCGGTTGATGTAACTCGACTTGGCGACGTCGGGGCCTGTACCGTGCGCGTTAGGACCGCGAATTTCGGCTTTCAGCCAGACGGTTGGTCGATTTATCGATCAATCGTCTACGACGAGCGGCAGTCGGCGCAGACGCCGACGATCTCGACCTGGTGCGTGGTCGCGGTGAAGCCGTGACGGGCGGCGTTCGCCGAGATCCACTGCTCGAGGTCGCAGTGCGCGAGCTCGATGACGCGGTGGCACTCCGAGCACACGAGGTGGTGATGGTGCTGGTCGCCGCAGAGCCGGTAGCAGAGCTCGCCCGTGTGGTGGGTCAGCGCGTCGATCGCGCCACGCTCGGTGAGCAGGGAGAGCGCGCGATACACCGTGGCCAGGCCGATCGTCACCCCCCGAGCCCGGAGCCGCTCGAAGAGCTGCTGTGCGGTGACGTCGTTCGGTTCGCGCGCGAGCTCTTCGATCACCTGCAGACGCTGACGGGTGACGCGGATCCCGCAGCGCCCGAGTAGCTCGCCGGGCCGGACCGCAGCGCGGACTTGCGCCTCCGTAGGCATCGGCCTACGATAGCGGCTCGATGAGATTGAGAATCACTTTCATTCTCCTCGGTCTCGTCGTCGCCGGCGCGGTCACCGTCGGGTTCGTCGGCACCGGCGGCACGGCAGAACGCGGTGGCGGCGCGCTCCGGGTCGTGGCCGCCTTCTACCCGCTCGCGTACGCGGCCGAGCAGATCGGCGGTCGGACGGTGGCGGTGAAGAACCTGACCCCGCCCGGTGCGGAGCCGCACGATCTCGAGCTGTCCCCGGACGATGCCGCGACGGTGAGGTCGGCCGATCTCGTTCTGCTTCTCGGGCAGGGCTTTCAACCGCAGCTCGAGCAGGCGGCACGTCGAAGCGCAGCCAGGGTCCTGCGGCTCCTCGACACGCCCGGCCTCGCGCGCTTCTCCGACGGCGATCCCCACGTCTGGCTGGACCCGCTGAGGTACGCCCTGCTCGCGAACGCGATCGGGGAGGCGCTGCACGAGCCGGCCGCGGCCGGGCGGTTCGTCGCGCGGCTGCGCACGCTCGACCGCGAATACCGCATCGGCCTCGCCCGTTGCTCCCACCGCGACATCGTGACGAGCCACGCCGCCTTCGCGTATCTGGCGCAGCGCTACGGGCTCGACCAGATCTCGATCGAGGGGCTCAATCCCGAGGGCGAGCCCGCCCCGCGCGAGCTCGCGCGCGTCGTCGATCTCGTGCGCCGAAGGGGAGTCTCCACCGTCTACTTCGAGACGCTCGTCTCACCGAAGCTCGCCCGCACCGTCGCCCGCGAGACGGGCGCGAGGACGGCGGTGCTCGACCCGATCGAGGGCTTGACGCCGGGTGAGACCGCGCAGGGATCCGACTACTTCTCCGTGATGCGCTCGAATCTCCGCCACCTCCGGGAGGGCCTCGGGTGCAGCTAGCGGTCGAGCTCGACGAGGTCTCGTACGGCTACCTGCCGGCGCAGCCTGTTCTCGACGACGTCTCGCTTCGCATCGCGGCCGGCGAGTTCGTCGCCGTCGCCGGCCCGAACGGCGGCGGGAAGACGACGTTGCTGCGTCTGGTCGTCGGACTCCTCCAGCCACAGAGCGGCACCATCCGGGTCTTCGGCGACACGGTCGAGCGCTCGACCCACCGGTCGCTGATCGGCTACCTCCCGCAGCGGGCACAACTGGCGATCGACGCCCCCGTCAGCGTCCGCGAGGTCGTCTCCGCGGGACGTGTGTCACGCAGCCGCCTCGTCGGGCCGCTCCGCGCCTCCGACCGCGCAGCGGTCACCGCCGCGATCGAGCGCGTCGGTCTCGGGCACCGGGCGGACGCGCCTCTGGCGACACTGTCGGGTGGGCAGCAGCAGCGGGCGTTCATCGCCAAGGCCCTCGCCGGAGCGCCGAGGCTGCTGATCCTCGACGAGCCGACGGCGGGAGTGGATGCCGATGCCCAGGAGGCGCTGGCCGCGCTGCTCGCGGAGCTGCACCGGGAGCTGCGGGTCACGGTCGTCTACGTCTCGCACGAGTTCGGCGCGATCGAGCACGT
>JBBRXG010000074.1:0-15252 GCA_038248655.1 Gaiellales bacterium | reverse complement strand
GTGAGCCCGTAGGCGCGGGCGACGAGGGCGTCGATCTCGGCGCGCAGCTCGGCGCGCTCGTCGTCGCCGAGCGGGCCTGCGTCGACGCCGGTCGCCGCGACGAAGTCGGCGAAGCGCGCGTCTGGGCAGGAGAGCCTGACGGTGGCCCGCGCGATCCGCTCGTACCGCTCATCGGTCAGCTCCGGCAGCCGCAGTCCCTCGAGGACGAAGAAGTTGAGGTTGACCTCGACGAAGCGGCGCGCCTGCCAGTCGAACGGCAGGCTGTTCAGCAGGCCGAGGCAGCAGGCCCGGTCGAGGTCGGCGCCGCCGGGGAAGGTCAGGTACGGGGCCTTGTTCGTCAGGAACGTCGTGGGCGGGACGAGCGCGGCGCGGACGGTGCGGGAATCGGTCGCGCGGGAGACGTCGCGGAAGGCGACCCGCGCGCGGGTGATCTCCTGGCTGACCGCAGCTACCCGCTCGGCCTTCGACGCGCTCTCCGCGACGAGCGATCCCGCGCCCGGATTCGGCTTGCGCTGCTTCGCGAGCGCCTCCGGACTCGCCGGGCACAGCCGCTGGTCGGCGCCGTGAGGGTCGTACTGGTCGAAGCTCGAGCCCTTCCAGAGCGGAAGCCCAGCCGTCGCTCCCTCCCAAAGGCCCTTGTCGGCCGTCTCGTGGAACTCCGCTACCGGGAAGCAACGCCAGCGTCCGCACCCGTACGGGAACGGCCGTCCACTCCGCAGCCTGGCCAGCACATCCGCAGCCGCCTGCGAGGACAGCAGCGGCACCTCGCCGAGCGGCCCGAGCGCCTCGCGGGAGAGCCCGAGGCCGGCGCCCGCCGACTGCTCGCCGAAGCGCGCCTCCGAGTCGGCGACCCCGGCGACCTCGAGCCGGTGGCGCGCGGACGGCGGCGCGGCGCGAGCGACGAGCAGCGCGCTCGTGTACCGCGGCTCGGCATCGAAGGCCCAGCGGCCAGTGTTGAGCAGGAAGTCGAGCCGCTCGACCGTCGACCCCTCGAACAACCAGGCGCGGAACCCCGCCGATCCCTTGGCGGCGAACGCGCTCCGCGGCAGCACGACGGCCAGCGTCCCGCCGTCGGAGAGCAGCCGCCGGTAGCGCTGGCAGAAGAACTTGTACAGGTCGGGATCGCCCGCACCACCCTCGTAACCGCTGTCGCCGGAGAAGTACATCCGCAGCGCCGCCGCCGCCTCCAGCTCGGCCCGGAAGCGGTCGGCAAGCTCGGGCCGCTCGTGCTTCAGTTCCTCCAGGCGCTCCTCGCGCTCCTGCTGCGCCAGGCCCCGCAGCCCGGGCGAGAGGCGGGCGTAGAACGCGAGCTCCTCGACCGTCACCTCCTCCCACGGCGGGTTGCCGACGAGCGCCTCGAACCCGCGCCCGCCCTCGAACACCTCCGGGAACTCCAGCGGCCAGTGGAAGCCGCGCAGCTGCCCGCCCGCGACCTGGGCCGTCCAGACGTCGAGCTGCTCGCGCGCCGTGCCGCCGAGCTCGCGCAGCTCGTACTCGATCTCCCTGCTCTCCTCCACCTCCTCGGGCGTGCGGTCCTGGATCTCCCGCAGCCGCGCGGTCAGCGCCGACTGCTTCGCCATCGTCTCGCGCAGCAGGGCGCCGGCGAGGTCCCCGACCTGCTCCACGCTCCCGATCCCGATCAGCGAGTTGCCGACCCGGACGTTGTGGTCGAGGAACGAGAGCGCGAGGCCGGGCACGAAGGAGGCGAGCCAGAGCGAGATCTTCGCGATCTCCGCCCCCATCGGCGACACGTCGACGCCGTACACGCAGCGCTTGAGCACCAGCCGCTTCAGCAACGCGGCGTCCTCGACTCCGACGCCGTAGGTCTCGCCCGCGCCGGCGCGCAGGTCGTCGAGCTCGCGGCGAACCGCGGGCAGAGGGGAGCGGGCGAGGAAGCGGGCGACCGCGGCGGCGAGCTCGTCGACGACCGCGACCAGGAAGTGGGCGCTGCCGCACGCCGGGTCGAGGACGCGGAAGTCGAACAGCCGCTCGGCCGCGGCGGCCGGATCGCCGCGAGCGAGCAGCGTCTCGACCTCCTCGAGATGCCGCGCGAACGCCGGCACCACCCCCCGGCGGACGAGATGGCGCACCAGCGGCTCCGGCGTGTAGTAGACGCCGCCGCCCTTGCGGCCGCCCTCGTCGGTCAGCCACAGGAGCTCGCCCTCCGGGACCTCGACCTCACCCCCGGACGCCGGCTCGTAGCGGTCGGCCCTGGCGTCGTAGCGGTAGTCGCGGTCGGCGAGCGAGAGCCGCAGCGACAAGAGGCCCTCGTAGATGTGCCCGAGGTGGCCGATGTCGAGGCCCGAGAAGTCGAAGCCCGACCCCGAGTCCGGGTCGACGCCGAGCGCGACGAGCGCCGGCCCGAGCTCCCGGTCGGGCACCTCGGCCCGCTCGAGCACCTCCGCCCCCTCGAAGCCGTCGGCGGAGAACAGGTCGCCGTTGTAGCCGGGAACGGACCAGCCGGGCTTACCCACGCGCATCGCGTCGACGAGCAGGGCGATGCGTCGCCACAGGGTCGCGGTGGGGTCGTCGCCCGCGTCCCGTGCGTCGCGGACGATCTGCGTCAGCGAGTGCGGCCGGTAGGACTCCTGCGCGAGCGGCAGGTGGCCGGCGCTCTCGGCGTAGAGCAGGAACAGCGCACGGAACACGAAGGTCAGGGCGGCCGCCTCGAGCTCGCCACGGTGCTCGTCGTCTGCGAGGTCCCAGCCCTGAGACTGCGCCCAGCGGCCGAGCTCGAGCCCGAGCGGCGGCAGCACCCGTTGTCGGATCGCAGTGTCGAGGTCGCGCCGCAGCTTCGCGCCCGACTCGCGGGCCTCGCGCATCAGCGCGTCGAAGCCGTCCTCCGCGAGCGACGGCGGCGCGAGCAGGCCGAGCAGCGGCCGGTGCCCATCGGCGAGCGCGGCCGCGTCGAGCTCGAGGTAGCGGGCGACGGCCGAGCCGGCCTCGGGCTCGGCCTCGAGCAGCCGGAGGCGCGAGCCGGCGGCCAGCAGCCCGTACCGCGCGCCGTGCTGCGTGCACTCGTTCACGACCAGCCCCTCGGGCGGGCGGCCCTCGGCGTCGAGCTTCGAGAAGTCAGCGGCGCTGGGAAGCGGCCAGACGACCGCAACCGGCCTGCCCTCGAACCGCGCGACGTAGCCATGGGCCGGCAGCGCCTCCAGCTCGTAGCCCAGACCGATCACGATCTCGCGCCACTCGCCGCTCGCTCCCTCTGCGTCCGCGGCCAGCTGCGCCCAGCGAGCCGACCGCGGCAGCCGCTCGGTGAGCAGGTACTCGCTCCCCAGACGGCGCACCACGAGCCCGGCCACCCCCGTGCGGTCGAGCTGATCGAGCTCCTCGGCCAGGGTGCGCACCGCCAGCAGCGGCGGCAGCCCAGGCAGGCGCTCGATCAGACGCAGCAGCGCCTCGGGATCGATGCTGCGCAGCGGGCCCGTCTCGCTCAGGGGGCCGAGCGCGCGGAGAGATCCCTCGTCGGCCGGATCGTCGGCGACGAGCAGCAGCGCCTGGGGGCCGCCTGCGCTTCGCCGGCGCCAGAGCCGCCGCAGGGCTGGCTCGTCGTCGGCGGCGGCTCGCGCGATCTCGACCCCGTTGACGAACCGGCTGTCGGCGACCCCGTTCGCCTCCACCGGCACCCGGCGCGCCCCCTGCACGCCGTCCAGGGCTGCGAAGAACTCGGCCGCGTTCACGGGCGAGATCCGGTGCAGGCGACCACGCGGCGAGGCTAGCCGAACCGGCGGCGGGTACGATCGGGTCGCCACGTGTCGAGGGTGCCTGCCCGATGCGACCGACTCGACAGCTGCGCACCGTTTGTGACACAGAAGTCACACCCGCCCGCGCTACTTCAAATCCTTGTTCGACTCCATGTCGAACCACATCGCGAACAGGGTGAACTGGGAGCCGAAGATCAGGAGCAGCGCGACCAGCACGCCCGTCGCGGCGGTGATCCCGTGGCCGAGGCTGCGGAGGACGATCAGGGCGATCCCGAGGCCGAGGCCGAGCACGGTCATCGCCAGCCCGAAGACGTAGAAGAAGACGAGCGGGTGGAAGTCGCGGATCACGTACTTCTCCCGCAGGCGCCAGAAGAACGCCTTCACGAGCAGCCACGAGATCCGCGGGATCACCGAGCGCAGCCTGATTCCCGAGCGCTCGCCGACGCCGTAGACCGGGCGCGAGGGGACGTCGCGAACGCGGGCGCCGACGACGTTCAGGTGCACGAGCATGTCGTTCGGGAAGCCGTAGCGCGGGTAGATCCGGTCGAGATCGAGCCGCTCGAGCGTCTCGAGCGAGACCGCCGTGAAGCCGGACTGCGAGTCGGCGACGTGCCAGTAGCCCGAGGCGATCTTCGTCAAGAGCGAGAGCACGGCGTTGCCGAGGTAGCGGTGCTTCGGGATCAGCTGCCACGCCTGGCCGGTGAAGAGGCGGTTCGCCTTCGCGTAGTCGACCTCGCCGCGGGCGACCGGGCCGGCGATCGCCGCGAGCTCGCCCGGATCCATCTGGTTGTCCGCGGCCATCACGCACGTGACGTCGACCCGCTCGTCGATCGCGAGCTCGTAGCCGGAGACGATCGCCGCGCCGACGCCGCGGTTCCGCTCGTGGACGACCAGCTCGATCCTCGCATCGGCGGCGGCCGCCTCGCGCGCGCGCTCGGCGGTGCCGTCCCGCGAGGCGTCGTCGACGACGTAGACGCGGTCGACGAAGTCGGGGACGCCGCGCAGCGTCTCGGGGAGCAGATCCTCCTCGTCGTGGGCCGGAACGACGACCGCGACGCGCTTGCCCTCGAGCATCTACCCCGTGTGCGCCCGGGAGCGCGCGGCGATCGGGTCCCAGAGCAGAGCGGCGAGGATCCCGACGATCAGCCCGATCAGGCCGCCGATCGCGGCGCCGGTGCGCGCGTTCGTCCCGGAGACCGTCGTCGCCGACGCGCTCGCGATGATCCGCGCGCTCTCGACCTCGCGGGCCAGGGAGAGCAGCTGCCGGACGTCGAGCCGGTCGCGCTCGAGGCTCGCGCGCCGGTTCTCCAAGAAGATCAGCACGTTGTTGAAGTTGACCGATGCAATCAGCTTCTCGCTCGCCCCCAGGCCCTGGCTGGCGAGAATCACCTGCTGCTGCCGGTTCGTGTCAGTGATCCGCCGGTCGACGTCCTTCAGCTGCGACTCGTCGAAGGAGAGCTGATCCTCGAGCGCCTGGATCTTCGTGCCCGTGTAGGTGGACACCTTGGCCACCACCGCGTCGGCGAGCGCGTTGGCTGCAGCGGCAACCTTCGCGGGCGGCGAGCCGGTGACCGTGATCGCGAGCAGCGGCGCCGGCGTCCCCAGCTTCGCGTTCGTGATGCCGAGGATCGGCTTCGTCGTCACGTGTCCGCGCAGCCGGCTGGGCCTCAACCCGACCTGCGAAGCGACACGCCGGATCGTCGACTCCGCGCCCGCGAAGTTGGAGACGAGTCCGAGGTTCGTCGGTGCGCTCGAAACCGGCGCTCCGCTGTCGGGAGCGAGCGGCTGGCCGAGGTACACCTGCGCGGTCGCCCGGTAGGTGGTCGAGTTCGTCCCCAGAGAGACGAGGTATCCGATCACGAGGCCGGCGACGAGCAGCCCGACGGGCAGCCACCAGCGGGCGGCGATCATGCTCCAGTAGCGGCCGAAATCGACCTCCTGCTCGGCGTCGAGATCGGGCGCAGGCGGACGGGCCTCCGGCATGGCGCGCGAACCCTACCGGACGCCTGCGGGCCGCAGACCGTACAGCTTCGTATAGCCGGTCAGGTAGACCTGCTCCGGCCCCGCGACGACCGGCGAGTACTTGCCGTCGGGGAAGCTCCACAGCTGCCGGCCGGTACGCGCGTCCAGGCCGTACGTGCGCCCCTTCAGGGTCGCGAAGTAGACGACCCGGCCGAGCACCGTCGCCGAGCCGGAGATCGGCCCGTTCGCCGAGAACTGCCACTGGATGTCGCCGGTGGCGGCGTCGAGCGAGTAGAAGCGGCCGCTGTACGAGCCGACGAGGATCCGCTGGTTCCAGACCGCCGGCGACGCGTACACGTAGCCGCCGGTCGACTGCGACCAGCGCACCTCGCCGGTGGACGCGCCGAACGAGTACACCTTCCCGTCGGTCGAGCCGATGTAGACGCGCCCGTAGGCGGCGGCCGGCGTCGAGTAGAACGTCCCCCGCCCGCCGAAGCGGTCCTGCGAGGAGCCGCGCCAGATCAGCCGGCCGGTGCGGGCCGCGAGCGCGTAGAGATGGTGGTCGTACGAGCCCGCGTACAGGCGCCGACCCGAGAGCGCGAGCGCGCCCTTCACCTCGCCGCCGGTGCGGAAGCGCCACAGCTCCCTCCCGCTCTTCGCGGCCAGCGCGTAGACGAACCCGTTCCAGTCGCCGACGAAGACGCGGCCGTCGGCGACGAGAGGCGACGTCTCGCTCGGCCCGATCCGGTGCCGCCAGCGCAGCTTGCCCGTCTTCGCCTCGAGCGCGACCACCTCGCCGTCGATTCCCCGCTCCCCGGGCTTGCGGTTGCAGGGCGCCTTGTTCAGGAAGGCGATCTAGACGATCCCGTCCGCGACCGCCGGCGAGGCGGCGGTGCAGCGGCCGGAGGCGTAGCGCCAGCCGAGACGACCGGTCCTCGCGCTGATCGCGAACAGCGTCCCGGGGTTGTTCGCGACGTACAGGCGCCCGTACGCGACCGCCGGTGGGAACTCGACGAGATGGTGCGCGCGGAAGGTCCACTCGACCCGGAACGGAGGCTTCAGGCTGCTCGGCAGGTAGCGGAGCCGCCGCGGGTCGAGCCCGAACGTCGGCCAGTCGACCCGCGTCAGCGCCGCCGGCACGGGCTTGGCATGCGGCCTGGGCTTCGGTCTCGGCTTCGGCTTCGGCAGGACCGGCGGGGGCTCCGTCGGGACGAACTCCACCGTCGGCGAGCCCCGGATGTCGCGCGCCTCGTGCCGAACGTGGAGGTAGTAGCGGAGCGCGGCCGCGCCGAGGAGGATCAGGGCGGCGGCGACGGCGGCGATCAGCCAGCGCCTCCTCACCTCGCGGACCGGAGCTTGGCCGTGAACGCGCCGACGCCGTCGCTCCCGTTCACCCGGATGCGGGCGAGCGTGTACAGCTCGCCCGGCCGCGCCAGGCCCGGTCTGGTCGTGGTCGCGCCCAGGTAGCCGGCCGCCTGCACGGCCGCGATCACGGCGTCGTCGTAGCGCCCGGCCGGGTAGCAGAAGAAGTTCACCGGCACGTGGAAGCGCCTGCGGATCGCGGTGCGCGAGCCCGCGACCTCCTCCCTCAGCCGCGCGGCGTCGACCGCGGTCAGGTCGGGGTGCGTGAGCGTGTGCGCGTCGAGCTCCCAGCCGGCGGCGAGGAGCTTCCGGACGCCGGGCGGCCTGATCCCCCAGACCGGCTCGAGGTTCCGGACCTCGAGGTTGAGGACGCCCGGCCAGTGACGCGCCTTCAGCAGCGGGAGCGCGTTTCGCACCTGGCTGAGGTAGCCGTCGTCGAACGAGAGGACGATCGGACGGGCGGGGAGCGGCGGGCCGCCTCGCCACGAGTCGAAGACCTCCTGGAGCGTGACCGCCTGGTAGCCGTGCGCGGCCAGCCACGCGACCTGGGCGGCGAAGTGCGCCCTCGGCACGTACAGCTCGGGGTACGGCGCGCCCGCCGGTGCGGGGCTGATCACGTGGTACATGAGGATCGGCACGGGCCGGAGCCGGTTGCCGCCCTGCGCCGGCAGAGCCAGCACGAGGCCGGCCGCGAGCGCCAAGGCGAGCGACCTCATCGCGGCAGGTACCCGAGCGAGACCGCGCGGGTCTTCCCGGCGGAGTTCGCCGCGAGGAGCGTCGCGTGCCAGCGGCCGGGCGGTAGCCGGAGGCTCCGCGTGCCTGCGAGCCCGCGCCGGCCGAGGTCGATCGTCCGCGCGGTGCCGCCGCCCGACAGGCGCACCTCGAGCGCGAGCCACGGCGTCCCCTCGGCAGCGGAGCGCCACGAGAGCGTCGCGGGCGCGGTCACGGAGACGTCGAGCGGGGGCGGGCCGGGTGCCCGCGCGACAGTCACCGGCGGGAGCGCCTCCTCGGTCCGCTGGCCCGTGGGCGCGCGGGCGACGAGCCGCGGGTGATACACGCCCGGCGCCGCCTTCGTCGCCGGCCAGACGAGCGTGTGCTCGCCGTGACCGAGCGTCGTCGAGATCGTCGTCGAGCCGATCCGCAGCGTCACGGTCGACAGCTTCGAGAGCCAGAAGCGGATCGGCGCCTCGTCGCGGAAGCCGTCCGCGGGCCGCGGGTAGAGCGTCGGCGACGGCGCCCCGGGCCTGATCGCCGGCGGCTGCGACTCGTAGGCCCGGAAACGGTCGGCAGCCGCCCCGAAGCCCGAGTCCCCGGTGCGCGTGGCGAGCCGGCGGAGGAGCGTGATCACGTAGTCGTGGTAGTCGAGCGGCGAGTCGTCGCCGCCGAGCGAGTACAGCGACCAGTAGCCCGTGTCGAAGCGGGGCAGGAGCGCCCGCGCGGCCGCCGTCAGCCTCGTCGCCATCGCATCGGCGGCCGGGTCGCCGACGATCGCCGCGTAGTCGCCGATCGAGAGTGCGGCCTGGAGCTGCGCGTTCAGCACCGGCGCGCGGTCGAAGCTGTACAGCGCGATCCACGGCTTCGCCGGCGACGTCGGCGAGAGCAGCCCGGGAACTGCGGCGTAGGCGGCGTCGGCGGCGTCGAGCAGCGAGGCGTCGCCGAGCAGGTCGCCGGCCCGGGCGAGCGCCTGAGCGGCGACCGCCTGCGCCATTCCGGACGTCCACGGCGCGTGCCCGGAGGCGAACGGGAACTCGTACTCCCAGACGAGCCCTCCCCCGGCGGGCACCGCTCGTGCGAGCAGCGCCGCGGAGAGCCGCTCGACGCCGCCGAGGTTGCCGAGCGCGACCAGCGAGTTGAGCTTCGCGAAGTTGGCGAGCGGGTGGAAGACGTATCCGTGGGCGGAGAAGAACCGGTACACGGCGCCGTCGTCGCCGACGAGATCCGGGTGCGGGCTCGCCAGCGCGTGCGTCGCCAGCCAGTCGGTGTTCACGGCCAGCGTCGAGAAGAGCGTCAGCGCGCGGGGGCGCGTGTACGAGCGCCACTGGGCGGCCACGTCGGCGATCACCGCCCCGAGCAGCGCGGCGCGCAGCGGCGGCAGCCGCTTCACCTCGGCGCGCGCCCGAGCGAGCGCGGCCCGGTAGGCGCCTGCATCGTCCGACGTCAGCCGTCCAGCCGCGACCGCCCGCGCGAGCCCCTGCTGGATCAGGGCGGCGGGAGCCGGGCGCGTGGCCGATCCGGCAGGCGGGACGGCGAGGAGCGCGACGGCGACGGCTGCGGCGAGAGCGAAGCGCATGACGGCCGGGGCTGGCGGTTAGGTTAGCGGCATGCGCCGGGGAGCCCTGCTGGTGGCGCTCGCGCTGACGCTCGCCGTCCCCGCGGCCCGGCCGGCCGGCCGCCTCGGTACCTGCTCGCGCTCGCCTCCGGCGGCACCGTCTCCCTGCTCCAGTCCAGCTACGGCGTCCGCTTCCAGCCCGTCCCGGGCTACACGCCGGGGGCGGGCACCAGCCCGGCCCCGGTCCGCCGAGGATCGAGGATCTACCTGTATGACGCGCCGACGATCTCCGCGACCGGCCTCACCGGGACGGTTCGGCGCTTCGCCGCCGGCGCCGGCGGCGGGCTGACCGAGCTCGCGCCGGCCTCCTACCAGGTCCAGCTCGCCTCGCTCGTAGACGCCCAGCGCGCGAGCTCGGGGAGCTTCGCCCCGAGCGTGGCGATCGACGACGCCGGCGCGCTCGTCCTCCTGTACGCGCTCCGGTTCGAGCCTCAGACGAACTCCTGCCCGGTCCTTGGCCAGGCGTGCGTTAAGCTGCGCACGGCGACCGAGGTCGCCGGCAGCGACGGCACCTCCTTCACCGGCGACCCCGGCAACCGGATCGTGCTCTCGCCCGCTCCGGGCGACGCGATCGGACCGCCGGCGCTGCTCGGCGCCGACAAGGGCTGGGCGGCCCTGCTGCAGGGGCCGGGCGCCTGCCTCCACGTCCTGACGGCAACGGATCCCCACGGCTCGTACCGGAACGCAGGCTGCGCGACGGCCCAGGGCCCGGCGAGCCCCTCGGGGCTCTGGGACCCGCGCCTGCGCGAGTACCGCCTCTACGGCGTCGCCGGCGGCCGCGTCGTGCGCGCGGTCAGCGGGAAGCTCGCGCGGCTCGACCCGGCCCGCTTCCGGCCGCTCGCCCTCCCCGGCCGGCCGACAGTCGCACGGGTCGCGGCGGACGCTCCCTGAGCGGCTCCACGCCGTACAGGCGCGAGTACCCGTGCAGGAGCAGCCGGCCGCCGCTCCCGGAGACCTCGACCGCCGGCGTGCCGTAGATCCGGCCGTTGGCGGTCGCCGACCAACGCAGCCGACCCCTGCCGCCAGCGAGCGCGAGCAGCCGGCCGCCGTAGCCGATGTAGAGCGTCCGCCCGGCGAGAGCGGCGCTCGACGGCCGCGCTGTGGGCGAGCGTGTCGTGGAAGTCGGTCACCCGGTCGGCACCACCCGATCCGGGGGCACGCCGTGCAGCTCGGCCGCCTCGCGTCGCTGGATGTCGTTCCAGACGAACACCCGCTCGGGCACGACCTTGAGCAGCCCCTTGTTGGTCAGGGTATTCCACGACGCGACGCAGCTGTGGCCGCCGGGACGCCGAGCCGGCGGGCGCTCTTCAGGTACTCGACCCGCGCGGATGCGTGCTGACGGCGTCCGCGACGAGGACGACGACTGGCTCGTGGGCGCGGACGTAGGCGTCGATCGGCGTACTCGAGGGAATCGCCCTAGCGCGGCCCCGAGCCGGATCACGCGGGCCGAGAGCTCGGCGTCGGTGGTCGAGGCGAGCAGCCGTCAGTGCCAGCCAGCGCGTGACCGGATCGAACCTGCCCCCGTGCTCGGTGAGGTACCGGATCGTCTTCCTGGCCAGCCGCTTGCGGAGGGCGGGGGCCGAGGCGTAACGCGGATACGAGTAGCGGGCCAGGTCGCCCACGGCTCGCACCACCCAGGCGAGCGGCCACCAGGGCCTCGACTTGGGCTGGACCGGAGCGGCGTCCTTGGTGAGGAGAGGCGAGTCGAGCACTTCGGGCTCCAGGAAGTGAGCCCGTCGTCGACCGCGCGGTAGTGCGCGAGGTGCACGCGGTGTCCCCTCCGGACCAGCTCGGCGACCAGCACCCCATACTGCCGCGCTGTGTCCAGCCGCCCGGTGAAGAAGAGGACCTTCAGCCCGCTCGGATCCGGCCCTTCCTGCTCCGAGCGGCTCATGCCCTCCTCCGATCCCGATCAGCAGGCAACGTCGCGGGCGACGGGCTCGGGAAGCTCCTCGGCGAACGGCGCCAACGTTCCGTCGCAATCCGCCCGAAGGGACAGGTGGGAGAAGAAGCGGGTCATCACGATCCCCTCGCGGAAGACTCCCAGGCGCGGCTCCGGCCGCTCCCCTCGGGCGAGCGCGACCGCCAGCTCCGGGTACCGGCTGCCGGCCGCGCGCGGGAGCGGGAAGGCGCCTCCGAAGCGGGGATTGACGTCGGTGACCTCGTGCCTACCCTTGGCGACGCGGAAGCACTGGACGTTTGCTGGGCCACGGATGCTCAGCTCCTCCGCGACCAGCCGTCCGAACTCGATCAGGTCCCGGTCCTTGATCGTCATCCCCTTGATCGACTCGCCCCCCTTCGACTCGATCATCGTGCGCGGGATCGCGTTCAGGCAGCGGCCGTCGAGGTCGCAGAAGACGTCGATCGAGAACTCGTCGCCCGGGCACAGCCGCTGCACGAAGGACGGCACGGGCGTGTACGCGAGGAAGAAGTCGAGCTGTGCCCGGTCGTCGGCGCGGTAGATGTGTCGGGAGCCGAAGCCGGAGCGGGCCTTGACGAGCACGGGGTAGTCGATCGCCTCGGGTACCTCGTCGGGCAGCCAGCTGGCAGGCGACGGGATGCCGCAGCCCTCGAAGAAGCAGTGCGTGAGGTACTTGTCCGCGGTCAGCCGGACGACCTCCGCGTCCGGGAGGAGCACGACCGCGTCGATCGCGCCGCGCCGCTCGGCGAGCAGCAGCTGGTCGAGGTCGGTGAGTGGCACGACCAAGCGGACGTCGTGCTCGGCGATCAGGTCCTGCAGCGCCGACACGTAGCCGGGATCGTCGACGCGCGGCACGATCGCGTGAACGTCCGCGTGGTAGATCGCCGGTGCGAGCGGGTTCGCGTCGACGGCGACCGTCCGCGCGCCGGCACGGCCGAAGGCGTCGACAACGTCGACGCGCTGGCCCGCGCAGGTGAAGAGCACCGCCACCACGGTTGCACAGGCTATCTCGCGCTCCGGCGCCCGACAGGGCGCGCCGACTCCCGTCCTCCGCGACCGGGAAGTGTGCTAGTACGCTCGGAATCGGACGGAGAGAGGAGCCTCGGTGAGCGAGCGGGACGCGACAGACCCTTGAAGGCGGCGCGCGGCCCGCTCGCCCTCGCCGCGTCCGTGGGCTGGCGCACGTGGGAGGCCCTCCCGGAGCGCCCGCGGCGGCTCCTCCGCCCGGCGCTGGCAGCCCTTCGGCGCCGGAGCACAGTTAGCACGCCGGTCCCGCCCGGAGCCCCCCCGGCACGGCTTCCGGACGACACGATCGAGCTGGACACGCGCATCGGAACGCTCTGGCTCGACGGACGCGATCTGCACGTAACGCCGTGGCTCAGAAGCCAGGGGGTCTGGGAGGCGGACGTGATGAAGCTCCTCGCCCGGACTCTCCGGCCGGGCTCGACGTTCGTAGATGTCGGCGCCAACGTCGGCTTCCACAGTCTCCTGGCCGCGCAGCTCGTCGGAGCGGCCGGCAGGGTCTTCGCGGTGGAGCCGGCGCCCTGGGCGCTCCGGCTCCTGGAGGCGAACGTCTGGCGGCACCGCGCGCCGGTGGTCGTGCTGCCTTTCGCCGCGGCCGACCGGCCGGGGAGGGCGATCCTCGCCCAGGCCGACGACCATCGGTCGGGCGCACACCTCGTCGCCGGCGACGCAGCGGGCGGCGTCGAGGTCGAGACCAGGCCGCTCGACGCCCTCGTGCCGCAGGGCGGCGCCGACGTGATCAAGGTCGACGTCGAGGGTGCCGAGCCGCTCGTGCTGCGGGGCGCGGCCGGCCTGCTCGCCCGGAACCCGCGAGCGGTCGTCGTCGTCGAGTTCCGCGACGCGCGCCACCTCTCCGGCGAGGACCCCGACGAGGTCCTTGCCTTCTACGAGTCGCTCGGCTTCGATCTCTGCCTGCTGCGGCGGAACGGCGATCTGCGCCCGGCGACGGGACGCGCCGTACTCGACCGGAGCCGCACTGTTCCGTCGCTGAACATCGTGCTGCGCCCGCGCTGATCAGGCTTATGGCCGACCGGCTTCTCCCCGACGTGTCTGCGAGGCGTGCGGCACCCGACGGCGCGAGCGGCTGCTGCCTCGGAGGCCTTCGACGCGCCTGTCAGCCGCAGCACGAGATCGACCGACCGCTCGGGGCCGGGCCAGTGCTCGCGGACGAGCTTCTCGCCGCCGCTCCTGATGATGCCACGGAGGACGAGCCCGACCACGAGAACGTCGTCGAGCTGCCCGGCGACTGGGATGAAGTCGGGCACCAGGTCGAGCGGGAAGGCGAGATAGCCGATCAGCCCGACGAGCAGCGCCTTCTGGCCGCGGGAGACGCGAGGGTCGCGCAGCAGCCGCGCGCAGAGGACGCAGCAGTCGGGGACGAATCCTGCGAGCGCGCGCGCGTCCGTGCGGCGACCGACGGCGACGAGCCCGGCGACGAAGCCAGCGTAGACGGCGACGATCGCGCCGAGCGCGACCAGCAGCCAGAGCCAGAGCGACATCAACCTCCCCGGGCCCCGGCGCCGGCACGGCCGCGGGCCGCTCCACCGTGGTCGGCCGGTGCGCGCGCCCGGGGCACTACAGGGACCCCTCGCGTGCGAAGGCTTCGGCCTCGAACTCGGCGAGCAGCTTCGCGCAGGCGGCGACAGCGGCCTCGGCCTCGTCCCGCCCCGGGGCGCCGAAGTAGTCGCGGGACTTGATCCGCTCGAGCCAGCGCTGAAGCCGGCGGAGGTCCGCCTCGGACTCCTCCACCTCCGTGTACGTGGCGCGGCCGCGACGGCGCTCGCTCGCGATCTCCTCGAGGAACTGCGGCGTCCGCTCGCAGACCTCCCTGTACTCGTACGCCCGTTCGGCGGAGAAGCGCTCGACCAGCTCCTGCTCCTCGGACTCGGTGGTCAGCGAGATGTGCATGATCCGGGCCTCTCCGCCCTCGCGCGTGATCCGCTCCTGCAGTCGGCGGACCGCGGACCCGACCTGCGGACGCGCAGGCAGCAGGCAGACCGAGTTCTGCACGTAGACCGCGCCGAGGGCGCGCAGCGTCCTCCAGGCGCGGACGCGAAGCGTCGACGACGACCCCGAGGACACGGAGATCAGCAACCACGCGCAGGTCGTGCTCTTCCTGCCTTCCATCGCCTCGGGACCAACCCTACGGCGTGCCGCCGGCCAGGTCACGGGGCGATCGCCGTTGCGGCGAGAGGTCCGGGGCACTGCAGGCGGCTGCCGGGTCACGATGCGAGGTTGCGGAGCGGCGAGGCCGGCGACACGTCGACGGTCTCCTGCAACGCCTGCTCGTAGAGGAGCCCGACCTGCTCGTCGATGGCGGCGATCTCGTCTCGCGAGAGGTCCTCGGCGCGCCCGAGCGGCCTGGTCGAGATCCGGTCGCCGACGTCGTCGAAGCTCGAACGCGCGCGGCTCGGTGATCCATTGAAGCTCGGCCTGAGGAGCGTCGGCTCGAAGTCGATCCCTAGCCAGTCGGCGAGGGTGCGCATCGTCGCCTCCGGCCGGCCAAGCAGGTCACGGAAGGACACGAGAGCGACGCCGGCGGGATCCTCCGACTTCCAGCGCAGCGCGGCGAGGGCGTGCTCGCGCCAAATCTCCACCGCGACCCCGAGATCGGCCCACTCCGGCTTCCGGCCGCGGGCGGAGGAATACCAGGTCCACGGATCGCGCAGCACCGAGATCACCCGCCCGTCCGGGTAGATGCGCTTGTACGCGGCGAACCGCTTGCCAGGGCGGGGCTCGAAGCCGATCACCCAGCGCTTCGAGCCTGCTCGAAGGCTGGCGTTGTCGAGCCAGCCGTTGAAGAACGCGGTGAAGTAGCAGTTCATCGTCTCACGCCGCGTCGGCTCGTCGAGCTCGGCACGGCACGTCTCGAAGATCGCTCGCTGGACGGCGGGGAGCATGAGGAGGGGACGCCGCCGCCGGAACTGCTTCGCGGATGCGAGCGCCTT
>JBBRXG010000073.1:0-15371 GCA_038248655.1 Gaiellales bacterium | reverse complement strand
GCGGCCGGGGCGAGCGATACGGTTGTCTCCTTCACGGCGGTTCCTCCTCGATCTTGGACGGATCGCCCCGAACGCTCCCAACAAGAGCAGACGAGGCCGGAGGGACCGCCGTCAAGTTCTACGAGCTACGGGACATCCTCCACTCCGGAGGCCGTTGCGCTGCGCGATAACCCCGTCGATCCGAGACTGCGCGTCGTCGGCCGTGATCGACCCTTGCTGGACTTGGTTGATGAGCTGGCCAAGGTCTCCTCGCGTGTTCGCTGATTCGATCAGCGCCTGATCGAGCGCGTTCACAAATGCTCGAGCCTCCACGGCACGGGTACCGGAAACCGTTTGGCCGGAACCGGAGTTACCCGTGCATGTCCGAAGCGACACAGGTTGCGGCGCAACCTGCCAGGCATGGAGAAGAGGCGCCCCCCACCTGGGCGCTCACGGCGAAGGCGATCCCGTGAACGTTGCCATTCCCCCCGAGATCGACCAGCCCGATCACCTCCCCCGTATCGGCCCGAAGGAGGGGCCCGCCGCTGTTGCCCACGTTCACGGCCGCATCCGTCTGCACGAGCTTGCGCCGCTTAACCCTCTCGATTGGGATCGTGCGATCCAGGCCACTGATCGTGCCCCGGCTCAACGTCAGCGGCAGCCCGAACGGAAAGCCCAACGCAGCCACCTCGTCGCCGAGCCGCGGCGAAGTCTCAGTCAGCTTGAACACGTAACCGTGCACCGGCTTCGACAGGCGAAGTAGTGCCAGATCACGATCCGTGTCCTGCCCGATCACAGTCGCGACCGAAAGCTTCTTGCCGTTCTGCTTCACGACGATCTGGCCAGCGCCGTCCACAACGTGCTCGACCGTGGCAACGAGCTTCGGGGCGACAAGAAAGCCGGTACCCACCGCCTGGTCAATTGTGGCACCAGAACAGACCGTCACCTCGATCCGCACAACACCGCTCTTCACCCGTTGAACCACATCGGCAAGCGAAGCCCGTGGAGCCGACGTCACGGGCGTGGAGGTCGGTGACGTCGATGAGCGCGAGGTCTTACTGCCGCAGCCGACGAGCAAAACGAGCGCCGCAACAACGGCGAGCGGAATGCGGACGAGGGAGCTTGCGTAGCGCGCTGACATAGGCTGTCCGGACTAGGTCCTTAGCTCCTACTTCCCCCTGAAAAACGGATGAGCGTTCGCGTTGGCCGGTCGAGGCTTCGGATGAATGGGGGTTCGATCGTCTTGATCGGCTCGGGTCAGGTGAGAAGCGCCATTCGTTGCAGGTTGTGGGCGAGGGTGATACCGCCGACCCAGGTCTGCGCGCCGGCGAGGCTACGCAAGCGGGTGCGGCGCAGGCTCTTGCGCTTCAGTTGTGAGATGCGTCCCTCGAGCCCGTTGCGGTAGCGGTAGCGGCGTTTCCAGTTGCGGCTGTGCTCGATCGGCGCGGCGCGTTGCTGACGCGGGATGACCGGGTCGCGGATCCGGTGGCGGTTGAGCGCGGTGTCGCCGGTCGAGGTGCCGAAGCCGCGGTCGGCGTAGACGCTGCGCACCTGCATCCCCGCCTTCTTGGCTTTCGTGATCGCGCCGTCGAGCAGGCCGCCGTCGACTGGGCCGCCGCGTTCGGGGACGTCGGCGATCACGAAGCCCTCGCCGGTGTCGGCGACCCGAGCCTTGTAGCCAAACTCGGTCGGTCGGCGTGGGCTGCCCATCCGGATCGGGCGCGCGTCGGGATCGACAAGCGAGACGCGCCGGTCGGGGATCGTGCGCTGCCCCGCCAAGCGCAGATCGGTCTGGGCGAGGATCTGCTCGGCAGCCTCGAGCTCGTGCTCGAGCCGCTCGACCAGGGCGAGGCTGGCGCGCTTGCGACGCGCACCGCTGCGTGCATTCCGGGCGAGCGCGCGGGCCTCGCGCACCGTCTGCTTGGCCCGCTCGGCGATCTCCGCGGTGAGCCGGTCGAGCGTTGCCAACGCCTGCCGGCCGCGCACCCGCGCCGCCGAGATCGCCCGCACCCGCTTACCGACCGAGCGACGACGATCGCGCAGCCGACTCCTGGGTGCAAGACCGGCGCCCTTGATCCGCTTCGCCAGCCGCGTCAGCTGCGAGACCGCATGCGCGCACAGACCCGAGTCGGTCGGGCTGCGGATATCGGCCTCGACCACGGTCGTGTCGACGCGCAGCCGGCGCGAGCGCAGCACCTTCCGCTCGACCGCAAGCGCCAGCAGCCCGCCGTTGAGCTCCTCGAGCAGCCCCGGCCCGAGCCGCTTGGTCAGCTTCATCAACGTCGACGGGTCTGGCTCCCGCCCAACGACAGCGATCCGGCAGAAGCGCCGCCAGGTGAAAGAATCGGCAACCTCCGTGCACAGCGTCTCGTAACCCAGCCCGTAGCGGTGCTTGAGGTACATCAGCCGCAGATACGTCTCGATCGCGATCGTCGGCCGCCCGATCGTGGCGGTTAGGCGCAAACGAAACGGCGCCAAGAAGCGGTCATCGTCGAGGATCGCGTCCACCTTGCCGAGCTCGGGCGGCAGCACCCGCAGCTCCTCCGGCAACACCGCCTCCCACAAGCTCTCCCCGACCGCCCGCTCCCGCAACATCGAACACCCCCCAAAGTCGCGAATTCCCAGCGACTTTAGGACCCCGACCGGATGGACCGGACCCCACGTCGAGTCTCAACTATTTCAGGGGGAAGTAGCTCCTAGCGTAGAGCACTCTTGCCGAGGTGCAAGAGCTCGCATGCCGGGGTTAGCGGATTCGATGCGGTCGCAGGTCCGACTTGAAGCAGCGCATCGGACCTATCGACAATCCTGCCGGTATCGATCACGATGAGGACGTGATGACGCGCGTTCGAGTTGTAGGTGTGCTTGTCCTGACGACCGCCGTTGTCTGCATCGGTACGGCGGCGGCGTCAGACGCGGCCCCGCAAACGTCAGTAGCCGCCCGCTTCGTCACGACCATGTCACCGTCGTCGGGGGGGCTGTACGCCGTGCAGTGCAGCCGTGGCTACTACAGAAACGTAAGTGGCCGATGCATTCGTCGACCGACTCGTTTCTCCACCGCTCCGGCAGGCGCGACGGCCAGGTGCCGAGACCGGACGTACAGCTTCTCGCAGCACACTTCCGGAGCGTGCTCGCATCACGGCGGAGTGGCGGTCTGGATTCACCATCCGTAGCGATCTCGAGTGTCTCGAGTCCGTCATCGGTCCGCGTCTGCTGATGCACAGAGCAATGCCTGAAGGAGATAGGTCATGAGAGTTCTCGTGCTTGGACTTACGGTTATCGCAACTGCGCTTGCCACCGCCGTTTACGCCGGCGCTGCGCGGAGCGCCACCACGTCAAACTGGTACTGGACACCCGGTGCTTGCAAGTCGGAGCTACAGAACAGCGGGGTGCAGATCGATGACGGTCGCACGTTCAACGTCGCAAAGGCTTTCTGCGTCGGCATGCACAACCATTGCTGGCTGGGCGCGGGGCTGCGCCGATACAAGGTCTTTATCGCAGTCGCTCGCTCCTACGACGGCGTCGTCCGTCGGTTCCAGCTGACCGTCACCGGCCACCACACCTGGCGCGGGACGAAGGCAAAGATCATCGAGCAGTACATGAGTGCCACCGAGTTCGCAAACGGCTACGGAAACGCCGCCTGGTCGGTCGCCTCGGTGGAGAATCGGGGCGGCTGCTACGACATCCGCCCATGAGCTGAGGATCGCCCAGTACGCCAAGCGGCCGGCTCTCCTACCGACCTCCGCCGGGGGCCACGGGTCAGCCCAGTCTGAGGATCGTCGGATCGATCCGGCTCAGCTCTTGGTCGAGCACAGCCAGCTCTGCATCTGTGAGCCCCTCGGCGGTCTCGTAGCCGCACTCGGTCCCGAACAGCCGGCCTCACTCGGAGGGCCAGTTGTCAGAGCATGTGTACCGCGCCGCCCGGCGGGGATAACCGGATCATGGATTTCGCCAGGCGGGCAGCGAAGAACGAGGAGGCTGTCCGGGACGTGAACCGCCAGATCGAGGAGGGCGCGGAACTCCACGGCGTCACCTCCGAGATGCCGTTCCACTGCGAGTGCGCGAAAGCGCTCTGCCTGGAGAAGATCGAGCTCCAGACGCCGGTCTATCAGCGGATCCTCGCCGAGCGGTACCGGTTCGTGGTCGTCCCGGCCCACGTCCAGCCGGAGGTCGAGCGGGTGATCGAGGAGCACGGCGGGTTCGTCGTCGTCGAGAAGACGGGCAAGGCTCGCGACGAGATCGACCGGGATCACCCCCAGGAGCGTCATCGCACCCCGGGCGGCCAAGCCGGAGCGTGAACGCGAGCGCAGGGCGACAGCCTAAGGTAGAGGCGCCGATGAGCTCGGAACGCGACCCGCACAGCGGACGTCTTCGGCACGCGAGGATCGTGCTGCCCCCGCTCGCGGTGTTCGCGTGTGGCTTCGCGGCCGCCTACGGGGTCGGTGCGAGCGCATTCGACGCGGTGACCTTCGCATTCGCCCTGGTCGGGGCGCTCGCCGGTGTCTGGGCGCTGATCAGGCTGGAAGCACGCGGCCGGCGCGACGACAGGCTGGCGCGCGACCTCGGTGAGCTCACGGCCGCGCAGAGCAGAATGCTCGCCGACGCGGCGGAGCGAAGGCCCCGGCTGCGCGTGCTGCTCCTGGCCGACAACCGCGGACACGAACGCGCCCGCATCGTCCGGCAGCGGCCGCGGCCGCTCGACATCGAGCAGACGGTCGCGTTCGAGCGCTCTCTGGCGCTGCGAACGCTGCCATCAGCGAAGACACCGCTCACGGGCTCGCTGGAGGCCTACCGGAAACCGACCGAGCGCGACCGCGAAGCCTTCCGCGACCGGGTCGAAGAGTACGCGGACACCCTGCGCGAGGCGCTCACCCGCTTCGACGCCTACCGGACCGACTCCGCCCTCCTCGTCCGGGGGCGGTTCCGATTCGAGAACAGCGGCCGCCGGTCGGCCCACAACGTGGCCGTGAAGGCGCACTTTCCGGACCCCTTCGAGGCGGTCACGGAACGGCTCGAGCGTCCCCCGCTCCCGCTGCGGCCGACCTTCCGAGGCAAACGAACCGCTCTCGCCACGCTCCTTGGAGCAGATCAGCGGCGAGGCGCGCCCGGTCCGACGATCCCCTCGCGGGATCCGCCCTCCGCGGCCTCGATCGGCGGCGTCTCGAACCCGACGTACGGGCCGGGCTCGGCGCTCGTCGAGATCGGAGTCGAGAGCCTCCCCTCCTCCTCGCCCGTCGACATGGACGACGAAGCCGGCTGGGTGCTACGACTGAGCGAGCCCGGCACGTACCGGATCAGGTGGGACGCCACCTGTGACGAGCTCGCCGGTCCGGAGCGGGGTGAGCTCGAGCTCGAAGTCGTCGATCTCTTCGATCACGCGCCGATCCGTTCGATCGACGAGCTCCTCGCCGACCTCGACGCCCGGGAGGCCTAGCCCATCGCCGCGACGGTCTCGTCGGGATGCTCGCGCGCGCTCACCGCGACCCTCTGCTGGCGCGCGAGGAGAACCGCCCCGACGATCACCAGCGAGAACGAACAGGCGCGCACGGCACCCAGGGTACCGTCCGGGAGCGGCTCGTCGAAGATCGTCATCCCGGCGACGATCGGCAGCGCGTTCGTGAACAGGGTCGCGATCCCGGCGGTGACGAGGGCGTTGCCGCGCTGGAAGCCGGCCTGGAGCACCACCGTCCCGAGCCCGTAGCAGGCGCAGAGCGCCGGGATGAAGTACGCGTGCTCGCCCCCGGTCACCGTCGTCTTCGTGGTCACGTCGCCGGCGGCGAAGAGGATTCCCGTCGCGAGCCCGTACGCGGGGGCACCGCCGACCAGGCGCGGCGCGAAACGGAGCGCAGCGAGAGCGGCCGCGAGCGAGCCGCCGAGCCAGGCGCCCACCGCCGCGAAGCTCCCGCGGCCCCCCTGCCCATGCGCGCCCGCCAGCGAGATGCCCAGCATGCACAGCCCGACGATCGAGACGAGGACGCCAACCTGCTCGGGTCGGGTCAGGGGCACACCCGTGTAGTGCGCGACCATCACGGCGAGGATCCCGATCCCACCGGCCGCGGTCGCCTGCACGAGCGAGAGGGGCGCCAGCGCGAGCGCGAGGACGAAGAGGAGCCACCCCGAGACCTCGGTCGCGAAGCCGGCCACCCAGCGCGGCTGAGCGAGCAGGCACCGGGCGGCGCCGAGCGGGTGTCGAACCGACAGCGGCGGGAGCCGAGAGGCGACGCTGTGCTCGAGGAGGTAGCCGACGTTCAGCGCGCAAGCGGAGACGAGCGTGATGATGAGCGCGGCGGCCGTCTGCATCGGCGTTGTCTGGACCCGACCGAGATGGTCGAGCCGACGATACGTCAGCGAGCACCTCGCCGCGCGCGGTTGCCGGCCTCAATCGGCCCCGTTGTCCGTTCAGGCTACGCGTCGGCGTGCCAGAGGACGGGCAAGAGCGGATGGTCCATCGGCGCGCCGGCCGGCAGCTCGTCGATCAGGCGGGGGAACTCGGGCGACGTCCGCCAGGGCCGCGGCGCATGGGTCGCGTCGTCGCCGAGGAAGCGCACCGAGAACGCCCGCCGCCGTCTCGTCGCTCCGCCTGCGGCGTGCAGGGTGAGCATGTGGAAGAAGACCGCGTCGCCGGGCTCGAGCTCCCAGGCGAGGATCTCGAAGCGGTCGCGGTCGCCGTCGACGTCCGGCAGCTCCTCGAGGCTGCCTTCAGGGAACCATTTCGCCTGGTCGTCCATGAAGGAGCGCGGCATCAGCCACGCCCCGAGGTGAGAGCCGGCGACGAACTCGACGGTCGACGCGCCGTCGACCGGGTCGACCGGCATCCACATCGAGCAGTTGTCGGCGCCGTCGACGTTGTAGTACGGCTGGTCCTGGTGCCACGGCGTGCGCTGCCTCGTTCCAGACTCCTTGACCAGCAGGTGGTCGTGGAACAGCCGCACCGACCGCGAGCCGAGCAGGTGACCGGCGATCGCGGCCGCCGGCGACGTGCGCACGAACTCCGCGAACTCGGAGATCCGCTGCCAGTTGCAGAAGTCCTCGAAGAAGCGGCCGGGGTCGTCGGCCCGGCTCGCCACCTGAGCGCGCTCGCTCGGCTCCGCGAGGTTCCGCTCGATTCCGCGCTCGACGAGCGCGACCTCGGCTGCGGAGAACGCACCGCGTACGCAGACAGCGCCGTCGCGGCGGAAGTCCTCGCTCAGGCCCGAGGCTAGTACCTGAGCCCCCGCCCGCGCAGCATCGTCGCGACCGACGACGCCAGGAGCGACAGGTCGTAGCGGAGCAGGCGCCCGGCGCCGAGCGACCGGCACGCCTCGACGTACTGGAGGTCGAACTCGGTCTCCTGCGACCGGTTCGGAGAGTCCTTTCGCACCTGCGCCGGGCCGGTCCACCCGGCCCGGATGCGATGCCGGTAGTCGAAGCCCGTCGCGACCTGCTTCTCGACCATCGACACCGGCCAGGGCCGCGGCCCGACGAGGCTCATGTCGCCGCAGAGGACGTTCACCAGCTGCGGCAGCTCGTCGAGGTACATGCGCTTCAGCAGGCGGCCCGCCCTCGTCAGGTTCGCCTCGTCACGCTCGTAGGTACGGGCATATGCGCCCTTCGTCCTCCGTAGCTCCTCGAGCGCGCTCCGGCGGAGCACCCTGAACTTGAACAGGTCGAACGTGCGCCCGCGGGTGATGCGGCGCTCACGGTAGAGCCAGCCGCCGCGGTCGGCCCGGACGAGGAGCTGGTCGAGGGCGAGAACGACGAAGGCGAAGACGAACACCGGCGAGAGAACGAGGAGGAGGAACGAGGCGACGACGAGGTCGAGCGCCCGCTTCGCGCGCCGGTTCGGGATCGGCTCGGCGGCTTCCGTCATCGGATCCCCTGCGGGAACCGGAACAGCCGGTCCGGGTCGTACCGCCGCTTCACGTCGTGGAGTCTCGCGTAGTTGGCGCCGTAGTACGCACGCTTCCAATCGGCCAGGTCGGGATCGGCGTAGTTCTGATAGGCGGCACCCGTCACATAGGGCCGCATCGCGGCATGGAAGCCGCGAATCCAGGCGAGCGAAGCCGCCTGGTGCTCGTCCGCGCCCCAGTAGGCGAGGTACTGCATCGAGCAGAGCGGCGAGCGGTGCACGAACGCGGTCGCGTCGGGACGCGCACGGCCGATCGCCCCGCCGTAGGCGTCCATGATCAGGGCGCCGGAGCCGTGACCGGACGACTGCCGTGCCTCCAGCCGCTGCTGCAGGACCCGCACCGCGTGCGCCGGGAAAGGCTTTCCCACGTAGTCCGACTTGCCGGCGAAGGTCGCGCGCTCGAGCACGCCGTGCTCGGAGACGAGGTGGCAGGCGGCCTGCGAGCGCCCGAGGCACCCGGCCCAGCGCAGCATCAGGTCGAGGTAGCCGGAGGTGCCGGTGACGACACGCAGCGGGGAAGCAGCGCGAGCGAGCGGAGCGAGGAGCCCGCTCAACTTCGACTCCGGGCCGAGGTACTGGCCGAACACCTGGAGCGACGGTGCGGAGCCTCCGGTCGCGAGGCGGCAGAGCGTCATCAGGGCGTCCGGCGCGTGCGGCGCCCAGCGCTGCCAGGCGGGGATGAGCTCGGTCGCCGCCTCCCACGGCCAGGTCGCGAAGAAGTAGGACGCGGTCGAGACGGCGGCGACGCGCAGGCGGAGGCTGGTGACGATCCCGAAGTTGCGCCCGCCTCCGCCGCGGCACGCCCAATAGAGGTCGGCGTGCCGGTGCTCGTCGCACTCCAGGACGCGCCCGTCGGCGGTGACGATCTCGAGCGACTCGACGTTGTCGGACGTCGTGCCCAGCTTGCGCGAGACGAGGCCGATCCCGCCGCCGAGCGCGAGCCCGCCGATGCCGACGGTCGCGCACGAGCCCGCCGGGATCGTCCCGCCTTTCCTGGCCAGCGCGGCGTAGACGTCGATCAGACGCGCGCCCGCTCCGATCACCGCCGTCTTCCCCTCGATCCGCACGCCGCTCAGTCGGGAGAGGTCGACGACGACGCCCGACCCGGTCGAGTAGCCCGCGTAGCTGTGGCCGCCCGAGCGGGGGACGAGCGCCACCCCCCTCCTGCGCGACCAGCCGACGAGCGCCCGGACGTCGGCGGCGCTCACGGGGCTGACGACCGCAAGCGGGCGGCGGTCGTCGAAGCGGCGGTTGTACGCGACCCTCGCCGAGTCGTAGGCGACCGAGCGCGGTCCGATCACCGGCCCGTCGACGAGCCGCTGCAACTCCCGCAGCCGCGGGTCGGCGCCGGCGGCCGCGATGGCGCCGGCCGCGAAGTGCGCGGCTCCGCCGGCCGAGGCGGCGGCGCCGGCGGCGCGGAGCAGGAGCTCCCGGCGGTCGAGAACGTGCACCTCGGAAGCTTCGCGCACCGGCGCGGCGGTTACCATGCCTCCGTGCTCGTCTACCTGATCCCCGTCTTCGTGCTCGGCGGCCTCCTGGTCGTCTTCGGCCTCTTCATGCTCCTTGCCCGGATCCAGGGCGGCAGGTACCTGCGCCCCGTGATCGCCCTCCTCTCGAAGGTTCCGCTGTTCAAGCGGCTGATCGAGAAGGCCTCGCAGGCCGCGATCGAGCGCTACAACCCCGAGCTCGCTGGGGCGATGAAGAAGCTGAAGCGGGTCGGGGCCGACAAGGACCCGCTGCGCGCACAGCAGGCGCTGGGCACGCTCTCTTCCGGCGAGCGCAAGGCCTGGATGGAGGCGGCCGGCCAGCAGGGCGCGTTCGAGGAGCCGCGCAACCGGGCGGAGCGCCGGGCGATGGAGCGGATGCAGAAGGGCCGGATGCCCGCTCCGCAGCAGAAGCGCCGCAGCCGCTGAGCCTCACCGGCGGGAGCGCCTCGGCGCGGCTCAGAGGACGATCGGCGCCACGAGCTCGAAGGCGACACCGTCGACGAGCCCGCGATTGGTCAGGCGCAGGGCGGGGATCACCCCGAGCGAGAGGAACGAGAAGATCATCGGCCCGGCCTCGATGCCGGAGCCGAGCGCGCGGTAGGCGTCCTCGAGGGCGACAACGTCGGCTGCGACCTCCGGCACCGGCCGATCGCTCATCAGCCCGGCGATCGGCAGGCGGACGATCGCGAGCACCCGGCCGTCCGCGACCGCGATCATCCCGCCGCCCGCCTCGGCCAGACGCTGAACCGCGATCACCATGTCCGAGTCGGACATCCCGGCGACGAGCACGTTGTGGTTGTCGTGCGCGACCGTGCTGGCGATCGCGCCCTTTCGCAGGCCGAGGCCCTTGACGAAGCCGAGGCCGATCGTCCCGGGGCCGCCGTGGCGCTCGACGCTCGCCGCCTTGGCGATGTCGTCCTCGACCGACGCCCGGACCGCCCCGTCCGCGACCGGGAGCTCGACGAGCAGGTGGTCGGTTCGGACGCTGCCCGAGGCGACGCCGATCGCCCGCACCCGAACGCGGTCCCCGGATGCCTCGATGCGAAGGTCTGCCTCCGTCAGCGGCCGCGACAGCCGGATCGACTCGTACGCCTTCGGCGGGTACTCGTAGGCGGGCAGCTCGCCCACCTCCCGTCCGTCGGCGAGCACGCGATGCGGCCGGAAGTCGTCGAGCCGCTCGACGAAGAGGATGTCCGCGATCCGTCCGGGGGCGATCGAGCCGAGCTCGTGGCGGAGACCGAAGTACTCGGCGCCGTTCACCGTCGCCATCTGGATCGCGACGAGCGGGTCGATCCCGGCTTCGACCGCTCTCCTGACGACGAGATCCATGTGCCCCTCGGTGGCGATCGTCTCCGGGAGCACGTCGTCGGTGACGAGCAAGGTGTGGCGAGGGTCGACCCCGTCCTCGGTCAGGATGGGTGCGAGCGCGGCGACGTCGCGGAAGGTCGTCCCCTCCCTGAACTGCACCCACATGCCGGCGCGGAGCTTTGCGAGCGCATCCTCGCGCGTCGTCGTCTCGTGGCAGGAGTCGATTCCGGCCGCGATGTAGGCCTGCAGGCGGTGGTCGTTCCACCCGGCGAGGCTCCAATGGCCGGTGACGGGCTTGCCCAGCTCGAGCGCGGCGGCGATCGCCGCGTGGACGTCCTCGTCGCCGTCGATCACCCCGGGCATGTTCATCAGCTCGCCGAGCCCTGCGACGCCGTCCCAGCCGAGCGCCTCGCGAATCTCCGGCGGGCCGAGGGTCGCCCCGGCATCCTCGAAGCCGGGCAGCGCCGGGACGCACGACGGAACCGCGAGGTAGAGCTTGAGCGGCAGTCCTCTCCCCTCCTCGAGCATCCAGCGCACCCCCTCGAGGCCGAAGACGTTCGCCATCTCGTGGTTGTCGATGAAGACGGTCGTCGTGCCGTGCGGGAGCACGGCCTCGGCGAACTGGGTGACCGTGACCATCACCGACTCGACGTGGAGGTGCGTGTCGATCAAGCCGGGGACGAGGTACGCGCCCTCGGCGTCGATCGTCAGCGTCTCGCGGCCGATCGTGTGCGAAGCGTCGCCGAACATCGCCACGCGGCCGTGCGCGACGGCCACGTCGACGCCGTCGAGCACCTCTCGCGTGTGGACGTTCACGAGGCGGCCGCCGTGGATCACGAGCTCGGCGGGCGTCCGCCCCATGCACACCGAGCTCAGCTCCCTGGTCAGCTCGGAGAGGGGGCGGCGTCCGGCCATGAGGCGAGATGCTACGCCGAGCCGACGGCGACAGGTTCGTGGGTTGGGGGTTACTCTTCCCCCGCTGCGGCCGCGAGGACGCACCGGCGCAACCGGTGTGCGGACGTAGTCAGCCGGTGCGGCGCTGCTTTCTGCCTCTCCCAGCAGGCCGCACCGGCGTTATCTGTCATCGGCAGAAACGGCGGTGACGATGAGCCTGCCGAGGGTGTGCCGCCCGGAAAGCGCGACGGATAGGCTCCGGCCGATGGCGGTCCTGACCTCGCAGGTCGAGCCCGAGAGCGCTCTCTATGCCCGCCGTCGCGAGCGGATGTCGAGGCTCGTCGCGGAGCTGCGCGAGCGTACGGCCCAGGTCGCGCAGGGAGGCGGCGAGCGGTCGGTCGAGCGCCACCGCTCGCGGGGCAAGCTGACCGCGCGCGAGCGGATCGACCTGCTCGTCGATCCCGACAGCGCATTCCTGGAGCTCTCGGCGCTGGCCGCCTGGGGTCTCTACGAGGGCGAGGCGCCGTCAGCCGGGATCGTCACCGGCATCGGCGTGGTCGAAGGCGTCGAGTGCGTCGTGGTCGCGAACGACGCGACCGTGAAGGGCGGCACGTACTTCCCGCTCACGGTCAAGAAGCACCTGCGGGCGCAGGAGATCGCCGAGCAGAACGAGCTGCCGTGCATCTACCTCGTCGATTCCGGAGGCGCGTTCCTCCCGCTGCAGGCCGAGGTCTTTCCGGACCGCGACCACTTCGGCCGGATCTTCTTCAACCAGGCCCGGATGTCGGCGAAGGCGATTCCGCAGATCGCCGTCGTGATGGGCTCGTGCACGGCCGGCGGCGCGTACGTGCCGGCGATGAGCGACGAGACGGTGATCGTGCGCGGCACGGGGACGATCTTCATCGGCGGCCCCCCGCTCGTGCAGGCGGCGACGGGACAGGAGGTGACGCCCGAGGAGCTCGGCGGCGCGGACGTGCACACCCGGCAGTCGGGCGTCGCCGACCACTACGCGACCGGCGACGAGCACGCGCTCGCGATCGCCCGCTCGATCGTCCGCAACGTCAGCCGCCGGCGGCCGGAGCCGCCGTGGGAGCCCGCTGCGCCCGCGCCCCCTGCCGTCGACCCCTCCGACCTCTACGGACTGATCCCGGAGACGATCCGCGAGCAGGTGGACGTGCGCGAGATCGTCGCCCGGCTCGTCGACGGAAGCCGCCTCCACGAGTTCAAGGCGCTGTACGGCGAGACCCTGGTCTGCGGGTTCGCCCGGATCGAGGGCTTCCCGGTCGGAATCCTCGCCAATAACGGGGTGCTCTTCGCCGCGTCCGCGCAGAAGGGTGCGCACTTCGTCGAGCTCGCCTGCAGGCGCCGCATCCCGCTCGTCTTCCTCCAGAACATCACCGGCTTCATGGTCGGCAAGGAGTACGAGGCGGGCGGGATCGCCCGCGACGGCGCGAAGCTCGTCACCGCGGTCGCCTGCGCCGAGGTGCCGAAGTTCACGGTCGTGATCGGCGGGTCGTTCGGGGCCGGCAACTACGGGATGTGCGGCCGCGCCTACGGACCCCGGCAGCTGTGGATGTGGCCGAACGCCCGCATCTCGGTGATGGGCGGCGAGCAGGCCGCGACCGTGCTGACGATGGTCGGCGACGCCGACCCGGACGAGATCACCGCCAAGTACGAGGAGGAGGGCAGCCCCTACTACTCCACCGCACGGCTCTGGGACGACGGGATCATCGATCCGCTCGACACGCGCCGGGTGCTCGCGCTCGGCCTGGCCGCCGCGCTGAACGCCCCGATCCCCGAGACGACCTTCGGCGTCTTCCGCATGTAAAGGAGGTTGTATGGAAAAGCGCGGAATCCGTTGGAGTACTACGATCTGCCCGTCCCAGTAAAGGAGGTCGTTCGTGAAAGGCAGGATCCCAAGGCCGTCACCGGCCATGATCGTCGCGTGCGTCGCGTTGACGGTCGCCCTCGGCGGAGGAAGCTACGCCGCAACCACGCTTCCGAGGAAGAGTGAGGCGCCGCAGAGGCTGAAGGCGAGCGCCGCCAAGTCGAACGCAAGCGCGGCAGGCCCGCGCGGCCCGAGGGGCCTCAGAGGGCCGAGGGGCTTCAGGGGGCTCCGGGGCTTGACGGGCCCGGCCGGCCCGGCAGGACCCGCCGGCGCAGCAGGCCCCAAGGGCGACAAGGGCGACTCGGCGACGGCGCTCTTCGCGTCGATCGACACGAACGGCACCCTCGTCCGCAACAAGGGCGCCTCGACCGCCCAGAAGAACGGAACCGGCCAGTACCAGGTCGTCTTCGGCCAGGACGTGACCGGCTGCAGCTACTCGGCCACCCTCGGCGGGCCGACTACCGGCCTCTTCAACGGTCAGATCACCGCGGGCCAGCTGCCTGCGGTCGCCGGTGGGATCCGCGTGTTCACCTACAACTCCGCGGGAGCGTCGACCGACGCAGCGTTCTCCGTCGCCGTCTTCTGCTGATCGATCGACCGGGGCCCGCCGTGGCGGCGGGCCCCGGTCACGCACCCTCTCCGACGCTTAGAGTTGCGCCATGCACACCTTCGAGCTGAACGACGACGAGCTGCGGCTGCTCCAGAACGCCCTCCACGCCTACCTCGACGACTTCGGCCACGAGGAGGCGGACGTCCTCCGCGAGGTCAAGGCGCTGATCGCGAAGCTGAGCCGCGAATGAGCGCACGTGAGCGTCGCTCGGCTCCGCCTCGTGGGCAAGAGCTTCAGGGACAGGCTTAAGCCTGTCCCTGAAGCAGTCTCCCCGGAAACCATGTTTCCCCCACGAACCCCCTTCTTCCAGAGGCCGATCTCTTTGGGGAACCTTCCGGTTCCCCCGGGACCCCTCCCCCTCATAGGCCAAAGGTTGGCCCATGAGCCCTAGGCTCGGCGGACGCGACCCGGTAGCGCAGGCGCCGGCGCCGGAGCGGAGACTTCGCGTCGAGCGCGACGGAGATCTCCTCCGCGTCTCGCTGGCCCGCCCCGAGCGGCGAAACGCCTTCGACGCCGAGCTGATCGCGGCGCTCGCAGATGCCTTCGCCGACGTCGGCGACGCCCGCGCGGTCGTCCTCGCCGGTGACGGACCGAGCTTCTGCGCCGGCGCGGACGTCGAGTGGCAGCGCTCGTCGATCGAGCTCTCCTACGAGGAGAACGTCGAGGACTACCGCCGGCTGTACCGGATGCTCGAGTCGATCTTCCGCTGCCCCGCACCGGTGATCGCCCGGGTGCAGGGCTTCGCACTCGGCGGCGGGTCGGGCTTGACCGCCTGCGCCGACATCGCCGTCGCCGGCGAGGATGCGGTCTTCGGCTTCTCGGAGGTGCGGCTGGGGATCATTCCGTCGGTGATCTCGCCGTGGGTGCTGGCGAAGATCGGCCCGGCCGCCGCCCGGCGCTACTTTCTCACCGGCGAGCGGATCGACGCCTCGACGGCGCTGCGGATCGGCCTGGTCGACGAGGTCGCCGCCGACCTCGGCGCGGCGGTCGACCGCATCGTCGCGGACATCCTCGCGGGCGGCCCCGTCGCCGTTCGCGAAGCGAAGCGCCTCGCGCTCGAGCCGGGGAGCGAGGAGGATCTGCTCGTGCGCGCCGCGGAGCGCCGGACGAGCACGGAGGGCCAGGACGGCCTGCGAGCGTTCCTCGAGAAGCGCAAGCCGGGATGGGCATCCGGAAGCTCCTCGTAGCGAACCGCGGCGAGATCGCCGTCCGGATCTTCGCCACCTGCCGCCGTATGGGGATCGCCACGGTCGCGGTCGCCGCGCCCGACGACCGCTCCTCGCTCCACGCCAGGTCGGCCGACGAGACGGTCGAGATCGC
>JBBRXG010000072.1:0-15821 GCA_038248655.1 Gaiellales bacterium | reverse complement strand
TGCTGGGACGACCCGGTGTTCCTGATCGGCGCCGACGAGTTTGCGGCGTTCCCGGGCTGGAAGGAGCCGGACGAGGTGCTCGAGCTCGCGAGGCTCGGCGTCGCGAGCCGCCCCGGGTATCCGCGCGAGCGGCTCGAGGAGGTGCTCGCCGGTCTCGCGCGCCCGGACCGCGTCCTCTTCTTCGAGATCGAGCCGGTTGCCGTTTCCTCCCGCGAGCTCCGGGAACGACTCGGACGGGGCGAGCCGATCGACGGGCTCGTTCCGCCGGCCGTTGCCGCGGCGATCGTCGGCAGCGGCCTGTACCGCCGCTAGACTGGCCGCGTCACCCACCGGAGAGCTGACTGACACCACTCGAGCAAGCACGTCGCATCGCCGCTCTCGCCCAGGAGAAGCTGGCCAAGGACGTCGTCATCCTGGACATGACCCCGGTGTGCACGTACACCGACTACCTGGTGATCTGCACGGGCCAGAACCCGCGGCAGACCAAGGCGATCTACAGCGAGGTGCACCGGTTGCTGAAGGCTGACTCGCGGACGTTGCCGGTTTCGACCGACGGTACCCGCGAGTCGTCGTGGATCGTCGCCGACTACCTCGACGTCGTCCTGCACGTGTTCACGCCGGAGGCGCGGAAGTACTACGCGCTCGAGGACCTGTGGGGTGACGTCCCGTTCGTTTCGGTCGATGCTGCTTCCGCCTAGTTGGCGTGGAAGACAACGGCGGCGAGGTTCCGCGCGGCGCTACACTGACCTCCTCGGGGCCGTAGCTCAGCTGGGAGAGCGACGCGCTGGCAGCGCGTAGGCCGCGGGTTCGAGTCCCGCCGGCTCCACTGACCCGAGCGCCAGGTGTCCTGGCGGCTGCTTCGCGTCCGCCGGGACATCGCGTCCATCCTAGGTCTGCCCGGTCGACCGCTTGCGAGCGACCACGAGCAGGTACTCGTAGCGGTACTCCGCCGGGCCCCCGGACGGCCCGCTGTCGGCGCGCGTGGCGAACTCGAGGAGGTCCCGGTCGAGCGCCGCCGAGCGCTCGGGCTCGTCGGCGAGGCTCGCGTAGATCCCGACCACCGGTCCGAACGTCTCCTTGCAGAGCTCACGGTAGGCGCGCGGACTTTCCGCCCTCTCCACATAGTGCCGGCGGGTCGTCTCCAGCGCCTCGAGCCGGTCGCCGAACAGCTCGCGCACGTGCTCCTCGCTGCCCCACAGCGGCGGCGGAAGCGCCTCCGGCGGGGTCGGCGGCATGTAGGGTGCCAGCGCGCCGAAGAAGTCCGAGATCAAGCCCTCGGGCGTGAAGTTGACCATCCCGATCGTCCCTCCGGGCCGGCACACGCGGAGCATCTCGTCGGCCACCGCACGGTGATCCGGGGCGAAGATCGCCCCGACCGAGGAGGTGACGACGTCGAACTCGCCGTCGCCGAACGGCAGCGCCTCGGCGTCGGCCTCGACCCACTCGAGCCGCACGCCGTGAGCCGCTGCTTCGCGACGGCCAGCCTCGAAGTGCTCCGGGGTCAGATCCGAGGCAACGACGTCGGCGCCCGCCTCGGCGGCGCGAATCGCCGTGTTGCCCGTGCCCGCCGCGACGTCGAGCACCCGCTGCCCCGCCGAGATCCCGCACGCCCCGACCAGCACCTCCCCGAGCTCCCAGACGGTCTCCTTCGCGAACCTGTGATAGTCGCCGAGCGCCCACAGGGCCCGCGTGGCCGCCTTCTGCTCGGCATCCGTTCGGCTGCTCGCCGGCGCCTCGATCTCGTCTCCGGGTGTCATCTGCCTGCTGGCGACCCTCGCTCCCGCTGCTCGGCCGGCTCGTGGATCCCGGCGTGCTCCTTCTTCCTCGGATCCTCCGATCGTACTCACTACGCGGTGCGAGGCCGAACCTGGTCCCCGGTGTCGTCGGGACGACGAGCGAGTAGGGTCTTCGGCCGTGGGAGGGCGGGCACCGTCCGAGCGGACCAAGGTCCGGCGGGAGCCGGATCGCGGCGTCTACGACCGCGCCGCGATCGACGCGATTCTCGACGAGGGGCTCGTCTGCCACCTCGGCTTCGTCCACGATGGCCAACCGTTCGTGATCCCGACGCTCTACGGTCGGGTCGGCGACGACGTCTACGTGCACGGATCGGCGGCGAGTCGGATGCTGCGGACGCTCGACGCGGGTGTGAACGCCTGCCTGACCGTGACCCTGGTCGACGGGCTCGTGCTCGCCCGCTCGATCTTCAACCACTCGATCAACTACCGCTCGGTCGTGGTGCTGGGGCGAGCGACCGCGGTCGCCGAAAGCGAGGACAAGCTGCGGGCGCTCGAGGCGTTCAGCGATCGCATCGTGCCCGGGCGCTGGGCGGAGGTGCGGCCTCCGACCGAGAAGGAGCTGAAGGCGACCGCGATCCTGCGGCTGCCGCTCGACGAGGCATCTGCGAAGGTGCGGGTCGGGCCGCCGCACGACGACGAGCACGATCTCGGCGTTCAGGCGTGGGCCGGCGTGATCCCCTTGAGGCTCGAGGCCGGGAGACCGGTGCCCGATCCGAAGCTCGGTCCCGGATTCGAGCCGCCGGTCTGGGGGCCGAAACGGCCAATAGCGCGCAGGGGGGTCGTGCGCTAGAAGAGATAGTCGCTTCCAATTCGTCACTTCGGCGCCACACGCTCGTTACAGGTCGAGGGCTACCGTTGCTCGCAATGGCAACGACCGAAGGAGGTACGCATGTTCACCGAGCTGAGCGAGGAGCTCCTCGATCTCGTCGTGCGGGAGCAGGGCTACCGGCAGGCGCTCTACGCCAACGCAGACGGCGGGGGTGGATCGTCCAGCTGCAGCGGCTCGTCCAGTCTCACCTGCTGCAAGCTCTCCTGGTAGTCGCCCGGGTGCGGTCACGGCCGAGGTGGGAAGCGTGAGCCCCCCATACGTCCCCGCGCTTCCCTACCTCGGCCCCTGGTACCGGGTGGCGTCCGGATCGCGCACGGTGGTGCTCGAGCACGGCCAGCGGATCGTCCGGCTCGAGGGGGGCGCCGCAGAACGGTTGCTGCCGGCGCTCCTCCCCCTGCTCGACGGCCGGCGGACGGTCGACGAGATCGTCGCCGTTCTGGGCGAACCCGCGAGGCCGGCGGTGGAGCAGGCGCTCGGAGCGCTCGCCGCGCACGGCGTGCTCGAGGAGGGGCCTCCGGTACCGGACGGCGTTCCGCGACCGGTGGCCGGAGCCGCGGAGCTGCTCGCATCCCTCCGCCCCGGCTCCCGGCCGGTGGCCGAGACCGCTCGCGCGATCGCCGGCTGCTCCGTGGCTGTGGCAGGCGACGGCGGGGCGGGCATCGAGCTTGCCCGGCTCCTACGAGCTGCGGGCGTCGACGTTCGGCGGGCGGACGGCATCGAGCCGGACGCGGACCTCGTGGTCTGCGCGCCGTCCGGCTCCGATCTCCATCGACTGCGGGACTGGAACGCCCAGGCTCTGGAGTCGCGCGTCGCCTGGCTCCAGGTGCTGCCGTTCGACGGACGCTACGCGTCGGTCGGGCCCCTGTATCTCCCGGCCGACACCTGCTGCTACGAGTGCTTCCGGCTGCGGCGCGCCGCCAACCTGGAGGGCGGGGCCGAGCCGCTGCTCGACGCCGTCCCCGCGCGCTCTCCGTCCGCGCCGCCCCTCGAGGCGATCATCGGCGGCCTCGCCGCGCTCCTCGTCGCGAGCTGGCTCGTCCACGACGACCACTTCGCCCCCGGCGCCTTCTACGCGCTCGAGCTGGTTCCGACCATCGCGCTCTCGCTCCATCACGTGTACCGGGTGCCGCGCTGCTCGGCCTGCGCGGAGGTCGCCCGGGCGGCGCCGCCGCTCCCTTGGCACAAGGAGGAGCCGGTTGAGCAGTCCGGTTGAGCTGCTACGGCCGCTGGGCCCGACGCCGATCGCCGCGAGCCTGCCCCGGCTGCGCTCGTTCGTCTCGCCGTTCGCGGGCGTGATCAGCCGGACCGAAGAGACCCTGGCTGCCCCGGACGAGCACCGCCTGATCAGCATCGGCTGCGAGCTCGCCGACGGCCTGCCGACGATCGGCACACCGCTCGACTCCTACACCGGCAGCGAGCACTTCGTTCGCGAAGCGGCGGAGGCAGCGGCGATCGGAGAGGCGCTCGAGCGCTATTCGGGCTCGTACGTGCCGACCGAGCGCATCGTGTTCGCATCCGCCGACGAGCTCGGGCCGACCGCCGTCGATCCCGAGCGGTTCGCGCTGTTCACGCCGGCGCAATACGCGTCGCCCGCGTTTCCGTTCCGTCCGTTCCGCCGCGACACGCTCGTCGGCTGGGTCGACGGATTCGCGATTCCGAGCGGCGAGCCGGCGCACCTTCCCGCCCAGCTCGTGTTCATGCCGTGGCGGCGTCGATCGGTCGACGAGACGCGCATCGGCCACGCCACGAGCAGCGGGCTCGCGTGCGCAGCGACGATCGAGGAGGCGGTCCTCACCGGCCTGCTCGAGCTCGTCGAGCGCGACGCCGTCATGCTCACCTGGCACAACCGCCTGTCGCTGCCGCTCCTCGACTGGAGCGCCGACCCCGAGCTGACGGGGCTCGATCGGCGGTACTTCGCGCCCTCCGGGCTCCGGTACTCGGCCGTCGACCTCAGCGCAATGCTCGGGGTGCCGACCGCGTTCGGCGTCGTCCATGGGCATCCCGGTTCCAGGGGTGCGCTCGGCGTCGGCGCGGCGAGCGCGCCGACGGTCGCGGTCGCCTGGCGCAAGGCGCTCGCCGAGGCGTTCTCGGTTCACCGCTGGGTACGCGACCAGGCACTCGAGCACCCCGACCGTCTCGGCGGGCGGGCGGCGGAGATCGACTCGTTCGACGGGCATACGCTCTACTACGCCACCGAGGAGCGCGCCCGCCTCGCCGCCTTCCTCGACGCGTCGCCCGAGCGCCGCCCCGTCGGCGCTGTCGCCCCTCTCGAGGGCGCAAACGTGCTCGAGCTGATCGAGGCGATCGCCCGCCGTCTCGCCGCCCACGGCGTATCGGCGTACGCCGTCGACGTGACGAGCCCGGACGTACGGGCCGGCGGGCTTCGGGTCGCCAGGGCCGTCGCGCCGGAGCTGTGCCCGCTCGACGTGGTCGAAGGAGCCCGGTTCCTGGCCGGTCGGAGGATGCTCAACGCCGCCTTCGAGGCGGGTCTCGTCCCCCGACCGCTGCGGCTCGACGAGCTGAATCCCGACCCTCACCCCTTCCCGTGATCGACCGCAAGCAGACGGCGCGCTGGGTGGGGCTCGTCTACGGCGGGCCGCAGACGACCGGCGATCTCGCCGAGGAGTACCACGATGCGTCGAAGATCTCGCCGCGGCAGATCGGTCGGCAGATCGAAGGCGCCCGGCGGCTCGAGGCGAGCCCGCATCTGCAGCTCAGCTCGACGCGTGCCGTGCGCCGGCTTCATCGCCCTGCCGCCGAGCTGCCGGTGCCGCGGCGACCTTCGGCAGCAGCGCTCTGGGAGACGATCGAGCGCCGCCGCTCGCAACGCGAGTTCGGAGCAGGGCCGGTGGGCGCCGACGAGCTCGCGTCGCTCCTGCACGCCGGCTACGGCGTCACGCACGTGCTCGATGCTCCCGACCGGAGCGCGTCGCTCCCGCTCAGAGCCGTGCCCTCTGGCGGCGCGCTCTACCCGCTCGAGCTCTACGTCGCCTCGCTGCGGCTGGACGGGCTCGACGCCGGGCTCTACCATTTCGACCCGCTGGTCCACAGCCTCGAGATCCTCCGGACCGGCGTGGCGTCCGACGAGGTCGCCTCGCTGTCGACTTACCCCGAGATCGTCGCGCCGTGCGCTGCGTTGATCGTCGTGGTCGGCGTCTTCGGGCGTACGCGTTTCAAGTACGGCTTGCGTGGCTACCGGTTCGCGCTGCTCGAGGCGGGTCATGTCGGCCAGAACGTCGTCCTGGCGGCGACCGCCCTCGGGCTCGCCGCCGTCCCGCTCGGCGGTTTCTACGACCGGCCGCTGGACGAGTTCCTCGAGCTCGACGGCGTGAACGAGTCGTCGCTGTACACGATCGCGATCGGGAGGGAACCCGACGGCAGCTGAGCTGATCCGACGGCGGCTCGTGCTGTGGGCGGCCGTGCTCGCCGCCGCCGCCGCGGCCGGCATCTCGCCGGGCGTGTCGCGTCCCGCCCTCGCGGCCGGCCCGGCGATCGGCGTCGCTCTCTTCGTGCTGCTCGCGCGCGAGCGGCCACGTCTGCCTCCTCCGCCGCTCGCCGTCGTCGCTGCCCGCGCCACGTACCTCGTCGGTGCGGCCGCCTACGAGGAGCTCCTCTGGCGCGGGCTCGCACTCGCGCTCACCGCGCTCTGGATCGGGCCCGTCGCCGCGCTCGTCGCGACCTCGGTTGGCTTCGGGATCCGGCATCGCCGGCCCGACGAACGCGGCGGACTGTTGCACACGGCGACCGGCCTCGGCTTCGGGACCGCATTCCTCCTCGGCGGGATTGCCGCCGCGATCCTCGCCCACGTTTCCTACAACCTGCTCGTCGATGCGGCGGTCAGAGCCGAGCGCAGGCCCTCGGCGTGACCGCCGCAGCACTCCACGACGTGACCAAACGGTTCGGAGGCACGGTCGCCCTCGACGCCGTACGCCTCGAGGTCGCCGCGGGCGAGGTGCTCGCCCTGGTCGGCCCGAACGGGGCCGGCAAGACGACCGCGGTGTCGATCTTCCTCGGTCTCCGGCGACCGGACATCGGATCCGTCGAGGTGCTCGGCGGCGATCCGCGGACGGCAGCGACCAGAGCGGCGATTGGAGCAACGCCGCAGGAGAGCGGATTTCCGCCGACCCTGCGGGTCGCCGAGATCGTCGACCTCGTCCGCGCGCATTTTCGAGGGCCCGCACCCACGGGCGAGTTGCTCGAGCGCTTCGGCCTCGCCGGCCTCGCGCGTCGGCAGACCGGCGGGCTCTCCGGTGGAGAGCGCCGCCGGTTGGCGGTGGCGCTCTCCTTTGCGGGACGGCCCCGGGCGATGTTCCTCGACGAGCCGACAGCGGGGCTGGACGTCGAGTCGAGGCGGGCCGTATGGACCGAGGTGCGGTCGTACGCGGAAGGCGGAGGAACGGTGCTGCTGACCACCCACCACCTCGAGGAGGCCGAGGCGCTGGCGTCGCGGATCGCCCTCTTGGCGCGCGGACGGATCGTGGCGGTAGGCTCGGCGGCCGAGCTGGCCGGGCGGGCCCGAGTGCACAGTCTCGAGGACGCCTTCCTCGCGCTCATACGAGGGCCCGAATGAGGCTGATCCTCCTCCACGCGCGCGCAAGCACGCTCGAGCTGCTCCGCTACCCCGCGTTCAGCGTCCCGACCCTCGCGTTCCCGGCGCTGTTCTTTCTGCTCTTCGTGGCGCCGCGCGTGGATGTCGATCCGGATCTCCTCCTCGCCTCGTTCGCCGGATTTGCAGTGCTCGCCGTCGCGTTCTTCCAGTTCGGCGTCGGAATCGCGACCGAGCGCGACTCCCCCTGGGAGCGCTTCGTCCGGACGTTGCCGCTTCGCGCCCGGGTGAGGTTCGCGGCGAGGGTGCTCTCGGCGACGGCGTTCGGTCTCGGTTCCGCCGGCCTCGTGGTCGTGGTCGCGCTCGTCACCACCGACGCGCATCTCTCCGGCGCACGGTGGCTGGGGCTCGCCGTCGCCCTCGCCGCCGGAGGCGTCCCGTTTGCGCTCCTCGGGATCGCTCTCGGCTACTGGGCGTCTCCGCGCAGCGCGTTGCCGCTGGCGAACATCCTCTATCTGGTTCTGTCGTTCGCCGGTGCGCTCTGGACGACTCCTCGGCATCTGCCCGAGTCCCTTCGCGGCCTGTCACCCCTCGTTCCCACCCGCCAGTTCGGCAACGTGCTCTGGGGCGCTGCCGAGGGACACCTGTGGCTTCCCCGCGACTGGCTGCTGCTCCTCGCGTGGACGGTCGTGTTCGGCACGCTCGCCGCCTGGGGCTACCGCCGCGACGAAGGCAGGCGCTACACGTAGCGACCCTCTAAGATGCCCCAATGACCTGGGAGCTGATCTGGATGCTCGTCATCCTCAAGATCCCGGTGATCTACCTCGGCGTGGTCGTCTGGTGGGCGATCCGGGCGAAGCCCGAGCCGCTCGAGCCGGCGCTCCGGCCGGCTGCGCTCGAGATCGACCGCAGGCCCGACTGGCGGTTCCGGCTGCGCCCGCGCGGGCCCCGTCGCGGGCCTCACGGTGCGCCGGCCCGCGGCTCGCGGCGGCAGACCGCAGGCGCGAGGGCCGAACGATGATCGACGCGGCCGGCGAACGCAGGCGCGAAGGGCTCGATACGCTCGCCGGGCTGATGTCGGCGACGGCGATCTTCGTCGGCGTGCTCGGCGCGACCAATCTCAATCTCAGTCTCGGAGGCGCGCACGTGGAGATGCGACCGATCCGGATCGGCATCGCAGCCGTCGTGATCGCCCTCGTCGCCGCCGGGATCGGCGGCCGCCACAGCCGTCTGGCCGCGATCGCGGTCGCGGTCTCGGGGGCATGCTGGGTGCTGGGCATGGTGATCGCCGTCGTCACCGTGCGTCCACTCTTCTAGGGGCGCCGCGCTGGCAGGGATGCGCGCCCTGCTACAAAACAGGAAGAGATGGCCGACGTCGACGCCCTGAACGCGGGCTATGCGAGCATCTTGCTCGAGCAGTACCTCGAGAACCCCGAGTCGGTCCCCTCCGAGTGGAGAGCGCTGTTCGAGAGCGGCGGCGGAGCCGGGCTGGTCAGCGGCCTGCCCGGACTGGCCCGCCTCCTCGAGACGATGCGCCTGCACGACGGCAACGGCGCCGCATCCGCCCCTGCTGCTGCGCCGGCTGCTGCCGCCGGGCCGGCCGCTGCTCCTCCGGCCGTGCCGGACGAGCTGGTCCTCGGAGGCGTCGCGGCTGCGATGGCGCTCGTGAAGGCGCACCGGATGCACGGCCACCTGGCCGCACACCTCGATCCGCTGGGATCCGAGCCGGTCGGCGATCCCGCACTCGACCCGGACCGCCTCGTTCCGAAGCTGACCCCCGAGCTCCAGTCGAGGATCCCTGCGTCGCTCCTCCGCCTCTCGGTGCCGGCGGAAACGCTCCTCGATGCGCTCCCGCGGCTGCGAGAGACCTACTGCGGGACGATCGCCTACGAGATCGAGCACATCTCCGACCACGAGCGTCGTGTGTGGCTGCGCCAGGCGATCGAGTCCGGCCGATACCGGCAGCCCCTCCCCGCGGAAGAACGGAGACGACTGCTCGAGCGGCTGACCGAGGTCGAGGGGTTCGAGCGGTACCTGCGCCGGGCGTTCCTCGGCCAGAAGCAGTTCTCGCTCGAGGGCCTCGACGTGATGGTGCCGATGCTCGACGAGGCAATCTCGCTGGCCGCAGAGGCCGGGGCCCACGAAGTCGTGATCGGCATGGCGCACCGCGGTCGGCTGAGCGTGCTTGCCCACACGATCGGACAGCCGTACGAGTCGATCCTGCGCGAGTTCGAGGGCGAACGAACGATCGATGCCGTCGTCTCCGACCCCGAAGGGGGCTCCGGCGACGTCAAGTACCACCTCGGCGCCGAGGGGGTCCGGAAGACGTCGGCCGGCGAGATCACCGTCGTGCTCTGCTCGAATCCCAGCCACCTCGAGGCCGTCGACCCGGTCGTCGAGGGCCGGACCCGAGCCGAGCAGACCGATCGCTCGACACGCGCCGGCGTCCACGATCCCGGTGTGGCGCTCCCGATCCTGATTCACGGCGACGCCTCGTTCGCCGGCCAGGGCGTCGTCGCCGAGACGCTGAATATCGAAGGCCTCGCCGGCTACACGACGGGCGGCACCCTGCACCTGATCGCGAACAACCAGATCGGCTTCACAACCGATCCGGCCGAGGGTCGTTCGACCCGCTACTCGAGCGATCTCGCGAAGGGATTCGACGTTCCGATCGTCCACGTCAACGCCGACGACCCGGAAGCGGCGATTGCCGCGATCCGGCTCGCACTCGCCTTCCGCCGCCGGTTCGGGCACGACATCGTCGTCGACCTCGTCGGATACCGGAGGTTCGGCCACAACGAGCAGGACGAGCCGGCGTACACGCAGCCGTTGATGGCGCACCGGATCGCCGAGCATCCGACGGTGCGCGAGCAGTTCGCGGCGCACCTGACCGAGCAGGGCGTGATCACTGCCGACGACGCCGAGCGGCTCCAGCGCCGGGTCGCAACCCTGCTCAAGGAGGCCCATGAGCGCCTGACGGAGAGGTTCGCCCGATCAGAGGCACGGACGCACGACTCCGGGTCGCTGCCGCAGATGCCGTCTGCCGAGAACGAAGTCGTCACAGCGGTACCGGTCGAGCGCCTCCGCGGGCTCGACCGCCAACTGGTGGCGGTGCCCGACCATTTCGCGATCCACCCGAAGCTGGCCCGTCAGCTCGAGCGCAGGCCGGCGGCGCTCGAGGAGGGCGGGATCGACTGGGGGCATGCCGAGGCACTGGCGGTCGCCAGCCTGCTCGTCGAGGGCATCCCGGTCCGCCTCACGGGCCAGGACACCGAGCGCGGGACGTTCTCGCACCGACACCTCGTCCTCCACGACGTACGCACCGGCGAGCGGTACGCCCCGATCCAGCACCTTGCCGAGGCGACCGCGTCGTTCGAGGTGCACAACTCGCCGCTCTCCGAGTACGCCGCGGTTGGCTTCGAGTACGGCTACTCGGTTGCCGCGCCCGAATCGCTCGTGCTCTGGGAGGCGCAGTTCGGCGACTTCGTCAACGGCGCCCAGATCATTCTCGACCAGTTCGTCGTCGCGGGGCTCTCCAAGTGGGGCGAGACGACGCGTCTGACGCTCCTACTCCCCCACGGATACGAGGGCAACGGCCCCGAGCACTCGAGTGCGAGGCTCGAACGGTTCCTCCAGTCGACCGCCCAGCAGAACATCAGGGTCGTCAACTGCTCGACTGCCGCACAGCACTTCCATGTTCTCCGGCGCCAGGCGCTCGAGCCGGCCGCCCGGCCGCTCGTGGTGATGACGCCGAAAGGCCTTCTCCGGCTGCGGGACGCGGCGTCGAGCCTCGCCGATCTCGCCGAAGGGGCATTCGGGCAGGTAATCGACGACCCGGCTTCGGACCGGGAGCGTGTGCGCCGCCTCGTCCTCTGCACGGGGAAGGTGTACTACGACATCGTCGGTCACGAGCTGCGAGCCGCCTCCGACACCGTCGCCGTGGCGCGGATCGAGCAGCTCTATCCGTTCCCGAAGGAGCAGACGGCGGCGGCAGTCCGCTCGTATCCCCACCTCGACGAGGTCGTGTGGGTGCAGGAGGAGCCGCAGAACATGGGCGCCTGGCGCTCGATCCGCCACCGCCTCGAAGAGGCCTGCCCCTCGGGGGTGTCGCTCACGTACGTCGGCCGGCCCTGGCGCGCCAGCCCGAGCGAGGGATACCCGACCGCTCACCTGCGCGAGCAGGACCGGATCGTCCGCGCGGCGCTCGGTGCCTAGCCCTGCTTCGCGCGAAACGCCGCCGCGGCCGTGCGCGCCGAGCGCAACGCCTGTGCTGCGACGAGCGGACCGTACTTGCGCGCCTGCTCCGCGACCAGGCGCTTCTGGCGAGGGCTCAGTCGCCGCCAGACGTCGACGGCGGTGAGCGTGAGCCCGATCGGCCCCGCACCTTTTCCCAGTCTCGGCACACCTCCATTCTTCCAGAGAGCAGGATCCATCCGTGAGCGGGCGTACTCTCTCCCTGGCTGTACTCACAAATCCGTTACAATCCCCGCCTCGATCACCGTCCCCTGCCTCGGAGGTTCGAATGCCGGTTGAGACGCCGTCGCTGTTCACACAGGTCATCCAGGAGCACCTCGAGCTCAAGCGCCGCAACGCGGAGCTCGAAGGCGAGATGCCCCTGAAGAGCTACGAGACCGACGACCCGTTCAACAACCATCCGCTGTTCAAGTCCGAGGAGCAGGCCCGCCTCGAGGAGACGATGGACGGGACCGAGCCCGCGCTCGCGCTGACCGGAGCGACGCATCCCTGGCCGGGCGAGGAGCCCCTCGGCGGAGCGCCCGAGGTCGCGCATGCCGACGACGGCCTCTGGGGTCGCTCGCGGGACTTCGACTGGGGCGACTAGCAGCCACGGTGTGTGTACGCGTAGACGAGCTTGATCGTCTCCAGCGGTGAGGCCAGAGCCCGTCTGACGAGCGACTCGTTTGCACCGTCGGTGTAGACCGCGCCGTCGTAGCAGCGCTCGAACAGGACTCTCGCCCTGGCGACGTGATACCGGGAGGTGACGACGAGCACCGACCGCCAGCCCTGGGCGGCTGCCAGGCGGGCGAAGCCGCGCGCCTCGCCCCGGGTCGAGTAGGGGGCCGGGCGGAAGCAGACGATCGGAACCGCGGCCGGCCGGCCTGCGCAGAGGCGGTTCGCCTCGACCCAGGCGAGGCCCCACCCGTCCGATACGACGAGCACCGGCGCGACGCCGTCGCGGACGAGCTCGAGCGCCTTCGCGAGCCGGGGACCGCGTGCGCCGGCGAGCACCACGACCGCGTCGGCCCGCTCGGCCCGGCGCTCCGGGGGCCACACGAAGAGAACGGCTGCGACGATGGCCCAGCCGAGCACGAGGCCTGCCCCGATGCGGAGCGCGGGTCGGAGCTGCCGGATCAGCGGGAGGTCACACCGAGCAGGCTAGCGACGCTCGGAGTAGGCCGAGCCGCCTACCGCATCGGGACGCCGGGCGCTCAATCTCGCGCAGGTTCTGCCGATGAAGGGGTGGTGAAGAGGCACCGAGGACGTCTGCTGCTTCTGACCGCGATCGCGGCGATCGCCGCGTCGTGGCATGCAGCCGCTGCGTCGACGGCAGGGCCGGCGTTCTTCGTCGGCGCCGACGAGGACTCGCTTCTCTGGGACGGCTCCCAGCAGACTGCGTCGATCGCCCGCGGCCTCGGCCTGCGCTCGATCCGCATCACCGTGCAGTGGCAACCCGGGATGACGAAGGTGCCCGCCGGGTACCAGCGCCTGCTCGACAAGCTCCAGCTCGACACGGGCGGGCTCCGCATCGTCGTCAGTGTCTACGGCAAGTCGATCGACGCGCCGCGCACCGACGCCGCCCGCTCCGAGTAACTGCGGCTTCGTCGCCGACCTGCTGAGGGCCAATCCGGAGATCGGCGACGTCGTGATCTGGACGACGCGAACGACGGCGCCTCTTGGGCGCCCCAGTTCGACCCGGGTGGAACGAGCGTTGCGCCGGCGGACTACGCGGCGCTCCTGTCACGGTGCTGGGACGCCGCCCACGCGGTCCGTGCCGGTGCCAACGTGGTCTCCGCCGCGGTCTCGAAGAGCTCGTCCCTTCCGGGTGCGTTCACGCTCGCTTGGCATCCACCCGCCGACTGGATCTCGAAGCTGGCAGCTGCCTATCGAGCGAGCAACCGAACGAGGCCGATGTTCGACACTTTCGGGTACATCCCCCATCCGGCCGACTCGACCGAGCGTCCGTGGACCAGGCATCCGAACGCAGCGGCGATCTCGATCGGTGACTACCACGTCCTGATGAGCGCGTTGAGCGCAGCCTTCGGCGGCACCGCGCAGCCGGTGCCCGGCCAGGGCACGACCACGACCTGGTACCTGGCGCAGGGCTACCAGACGCCTCCCGAGCAGGCGAAGGCGTCGGCGTACTCCGGCACCGAGACCGACCCGAAGCCCGTGCCGGCCTGGTCGCCGGGTGAGGCCGCCGACACTCGCGACGAGCCCGGCGTCGATCAGCCGCTCCAGCTCGCCGATGCGGTCACCCTCGCCTACTGCCAGCCGAACGTCGGCGCCTACTTCAACTTCCATCTCACCGACGAGCGAGACCTCGCCGGTTGGCAGTCGGGCGTGTACTGAACGGACGGAACGCCGAAGGCGGCCTACCAGGCGCTCCGCACCGTCACCGCGGAGGCGAACGCACGGACGATCGACTGCTCCAAGTTGTCCGCGACCGGCGTACCGCCCCGGCCGCCGGTGCGGAAACCGGCCACCCTCCTGCGGATCGACGAGCTGAAGGTCGCGTCGCTCGTCTCGTACGGCGGCACGCTGACCTGGAAAGACGACGAATCCGGCGAAGGTGCAGGTCGGGTACGGCCTCGCCGACTTCGGCGTCCCGACGACCTGGGCGCCGATCCGCTCGTCGGGCGACCACTGGATCGCCGCGCTGAGAGGGCTCGGCCCGTCGTCCACCTACGAGGTCTGGGTGACCGCGGTCGGGGACGACGGCCAGCGGGCGCAGGCACCGCTCGACCTGTCCACCCCTGGCTTGCCCGCACGTCCCGCGGTCGCAATCAACCGGCCGACCGGCGCGATCATGCTGGACGGCGAGCCGTTCTTCCCGATGATGCTCTACTCGGTGTGCCCGTACGAGTACCCCGCGGCGCTCGCGGCCGGGATCAACCTCTTCGCGCTGAACGCCTGCGGCAGCCTCCAGGGGCAGCTGGCCGCGCTCGGCGGAGCCGCCTTCTCCGCGGCGGTCGCGGGCGGGCACGGCGCCGCGGGATCAGGCCTGATCGGCTGGTTCCAGTACGACGAGCCGGACGGCGCGAACGTCGGCGCGAACGAGCTGCTGCCGGCGCCCGCCGGCGTCTCGTTCGTGACCCTGACCAACCACTTCTACTCCGGTGCTGCTCCCCTGGACTGGGGACGCGGCATGTATCCGTCTCTGATCTCCAGGGCCGATGTGATCGGGTTCGACCTCTATCCGCTCCAGGAATGGTGCCGCCCGAGCCGCCTGAGCGATATCTTTCCACGCGCAGCGGGAGCTGGTCGAGCTCGCCGGCGAGAAGCCGACGTTCCAGTGGATCGAGGCCGCCGACTGGAAGTGCTCCGGCGGGCCGACCGCCGTCACGCCGGCCGTCGTGCGCGCCGAGTCGTGGATGGCGATCGCGGGCGGTGCGCACGGACTCGGTTTCAGGCCCGCCTCGTGGCCGGCAGCCAACGGGCGCGCGATCGCCGCCGTCGGTCGCGACGTGGCGCGGGCCGGGCCGGCGGTCTACATGGACAGCCTCGCCGCGAGCGACGACAATCCGCAGGTCGTCGTCTCTGCTCGAAGCTGGGCCGGGGCGACCTACGTGTTCGCCGTCAACGCCGGCTACGACGCCACGGACGCGACGATCAGCGTCCGACGCTGAACGGGCGGACGCTGATGGTGCTCGGCGAGAGCCGCCGTGTGGGTTCGGACGGCGACCCGTTCACCGACCACTTCGGCCCGTGGCCGGCGTCGATCCGGACACGAACCGCCTCCACCAGTCGTACGAGTGCCACCCGGTCGGCGCGGCGAAACCGCTGAGCGCGAAGAAGCGGGAGGAGTGCCGCAGGCTGGAGGAGGCGGATCTCCGCCCGTCGGCCGGGGCGCCGTGACGACGTCCGACCCCGGGGGACGCTCGCACCGGAGCGAGGGCGCCCGCCGGCGCCCTCGCTCCCGGTTGTCCTATGGCTCCGGCTAGCCGAGCAGGGGGTAGTAGCCGAGGTTGTCAGCCGCGTAATCGGTGCCGAACACCTCACCGTTCTCGTTCACGACCTTTCCAGTCGGCGTGCCGGTCGCGTTGCACACGAGGTGGTAGTCGCCGAGGTTCGGGCCGCCTGGAACGTTGCCGGCGACCGCGCCCGGTAGTAGTAACCGGCGTCGAGCAGATCGGCGGCCTGATCCTGCGTCCACACGCCCGGCTTGACCTGGAACTTCGAGTAGCACAGGAAGATGCCGTCCGGCGCGTCGTCCGCCGGCGGGACGGGCTTCCCGCAACTGGGAGGCCCGATCGGCGCGCTGACCTTCGAGACGGGTGCGCGCGCGTACGCGAGCGCGAACCCCGGCTGCCTCGTGCAGGTGACCACCCATCTGCGCCGCTCGGGCCGCCGCCTTCCGGCGTTCCACCCGATCGAGCTGGTCGACGCCTCGATCAGGGGGGATTCGGCCTAC
>JBBRXG010000071.1:0-16033 GCA_038248655.1 Gaiellales bacterium | reverse complement strand
GGCGGAGAGGGCGGGATTTGAACCCGCGACCCGCCTTTCGACGAGTACGCGATTTCCAGTCGCGCTCCTTCGGCCGCTCGGACACCTCTCCGGACCGGGCTCAGCGTAGCGTCTGGCCCGCGGTGTGGAGCTGGGCGCGGCCGGCACGCGCACGGGCCCGGAACCCGAGGTAGGCGGGGAGCTCTGCACCAAAGCGGCCGCGGGCGAGACGAGCGAGTTGACTCCGCAAAGCACGTCGGAGCGCGGCGCGGCGCAGGCGCTCGAGCTTGTCCCGTTCGGCCGGGTCGAGACCGCCCGTTCGGAGCAGGCCCTCGAAGAGTCACAGCCGGTCGAGCCAATCGTGGCCCGTTCTGCGGCTGATGTCCGTGATCGAGCCGCCGTGATGTCGATAGAGCACAACGGCCTGTCGACGAAGCCGACCCGATGTCTGAGCATGACCTCGTCCACAGATCGAGATCGACGATCTGGTGGAGCCGGAGATTGAAGACGCCGCTCTCCTCGAGCGCTCGAGCACTGACCATCACCGCCGACGGCTCGCCGTCCAAGTCCTCGAAGGCGGAATCGACGAGCTCCCGGAAGAGCGCGCGCCCGTGGTTGATGCGCTCGACTAGGTGAAACCCTCGTGGGGAGACGCGTACCGGCTCGCCCACGCCATGTCCTCTTCCGCGTCCTCGATCAGGATCTCGCGGCGCCCGGCGTGGAGGAACTTGACGTACCGGCCTCCCGCGAGCTCGGTACCTTCGTCGGCATGGTGCCTCCCCCGTCGTGCGACGACCCGACTGATTCTCGCCGTGCGGAACGTCGATGACAAGGCCGCGCCTGCCGGCCGGCGGTTGACCGTGGCGTAGCGACGAGTCCCTGGTCGGCGGCGACTATACTCCGGCGCCGGTACCCGGGGCTGCCGCTGGACGAGCCGACGGTCCGCACGAGGGTCATCCCTCCTTCGATCACGTCGTGCTCGCCCGCACCCACCCGATACCCAGAACACCCCTCAGGATCCCGCCGGGCGGCCTCGTCCGTCTGTCGGCATCCGCCGCCGCATTGATCGTTTCCGGGATCGTTGTCGGCGGAGCCTCCCCGGCCGTCCGGACGGCGCCGGCCGCCGCCACGCGTGTCGAGGTGCGGCTGGTCGACTTCAGGATCCGTCTGTCGCGGACGGTCGTCCCTCCCGGCCGGGTCGTGTTCTCCGTGGTGAACAGTGGAGCGGTCGGGCACGACCTCGTCTTCCAAAAGGGAGGGCGGACACGTGTGCTTCAGCCGCGGCAACGGTCGACGATCACGGTCGCGTTCCCGAAGTCCGGCGTCTACCGGTTCTACTGCAGCGTCCCCGGGCACCGGGCGCTCGGAATGCAGGGGACCCTTCGCGTCTCATCGGCAAAGGCTCCGCCGCCCGCCCCGCCGCCGCCGGCCGTGTCGGGAGGTGGGGCGGGAAAGCGGACGACGAGCGGCGCGCTCCAACTGGCGCCCGTCGTGACCGGCCTCGACGCGCTCACCGATGTCGTCGCCCCGCCCGGAGATCCGAGCCGGCTGATGATCGTCGAGCAGGACGGCGTCGTGCTGCTGCTCGAGGACGGCGTTCTCCGGGATCGCCCGTTCCTCGATCTCCGGGGCGTGACCCGGGCAGACGGTGAGAAGGGCCTGCTCTCGATCGCGTTCGCCCCCGACTACGCGACCAGCGGCCTGCTCTACGCCTACTACAACGACCAGAACGGGGACGTCCGTGTGGTCGAATATCAGCGCTCGCCCGACGACCCGGACGTCGTCGATCCCGCTGGTCGCGAGCTCCTCCGGATCATCAAGCCGACCGCCGATCACAACGGCGGGATGATGCAGTTCGGCCCCGACGGTTATCTGTACATCGCGGTCGGCGACGGCGGGGGGAACCCGCCGTCGATCCCGATCGGCATGTACGGCCAGACGACCGACGACCTCCTCGGGAGCATCCTGCGCATCGACCCGAGGGCCGGTGACCCGTACGCGATCCCGGCCGGCAATCCGTTCGTCGACCTGCCCGACGCCCGGCCCGAGATCGTCGCGTTCGGGCTGCGCAATCCGTGGCGGTTCTGGATCGACCCGGAGACGAGCGCGATGCTGATCGGAGACGTCGGCGAGGGGAGCCGGGAGGAGATCGACCGGTTACCGCTCGACGACCTGGGGCTCGATTTCGGCTGGCCCTGCAAGGAAGGTTCGGTCACACCCGACGTCCTCATCCCGCCCTCGTGCGCGACCGCGACCCTGACCGCACCTCTGTACGAATACCCGCACTCGTCGACGCGCTGCTCGATCACGGGCGGTGTCGTCGCCCGCGACCCCCGTCTGCCGGACCTGAACGGCCTCTATCTCTGGTCCGATCTGTGCGACGGATCCCTGTACGCGATCGACCCGGCCGCGGCGGCGATCACCGAAGTACCCCTCGGCGTCTCTGCCGTTCAGCCGACGAGCTTCGGCACGGACGCGCTCGGGAGGATCTACGTGACGACGGTCGGGGGCGAGCTGTACCGGCTCGATCCGGCCGCCGCGCAGAGCCCCTGACGAGGTCGACCGGGACGGACTGGCGCTGCGCGCGCCACAGCGAATGGCTCTGGCGAGAGGATCGGCTCGCGGATCTCCTCGCGTCGGGCGGCAAGGCACGCTCTACGTTTCCCGGTGCGCGTCCAATCAGGGGCGTGTCTACGACCCGGTTCGAGGCGGTCGTCCTGCTCGGCGCCCCGGCCGAGATGATCCTCGGGACAGAGTCGAGGACCACGAACGACTATGGGAATAGTACGCGCCCGCCGCTGCTAAAGTGGTCACTTGGGAGACTACCTTGGAGGGAGCCTGTCGATGGCTGAGATCGGGATCAAGGAGTTGAAGAGCGCCGCCTCGCGCGTGGTCGACGAGGTTTCGGGCGGGCGCAGCTACGTTGTCACCAAGCGCGGGCGGGCGGCGGCGGCGATCGTGCCGATCGAGGAGGCCGAGGATCTCGTGCTTGCCAACGCCGAGGAGTTCGTCGCCATGCGCCGACGCGCACGGGCGGCCTACCGGAAGGGCCGCTCTCGTCCGCTGCGGGAGTTGGGCTGAGCGATCCGTACGAGGTCATGCTCGCGCCTGCGGCGGCAGGGGCCCATCGCAAGCTGCCCACATCGAAGCTGGCGCGGATCGAGCAGAGCCTCGAGAGGCTGGCGGCTGCCGCCGCGACGCCGGGGCGGATCGCCGGCAAGAGAGTGCGGACGATCCAGGGGATTGCCGATTCGTTCCACCGCCTCCGAGTCGGCGACTATCGCGTGATGTACGACGTCATCGTCGAGGATCGCGTCGTACACGTACTCGGGATCGTCCACCGCAGCGATCTCGAACGCTGGCTTCGCTCGCGCTGAGACGGCCTTCTTCGCGTGGACCGGATCCGCGACTCGGGGGCGGCCGCCATCGGCGCAGCTCGTGGGGTGATCCGGTCGAACGCCACGCTTCCTCCTTCGCCGAGGTACTAGAGACCGTGGCCGGCACGGGCAAGAGCCGTGCCACCGGAAACGGCTCTATCAAGCGGAGGGGGAGGGATTTGAACCCTCGATCCGCCGAACGACGGATAACGGTTTTCGAGACCGCCGCATTCGACCGCTCTGCCACCCCTCCGCGCAAGGCTCAGACTAACCGTTTCGCCGCCGCGCCCGACCTGCGCGGGCGCGGCACGCACAGGTCGGAAGCTACTCCATCCCCGGAAAGTCATCATGCTCGCGCCGAAGGCGCGGGCGGACTTCCCGGGGCTTACGGAGAAGGAGGGATTCGAACCCTCGATGCAGGTGTTCACCCACATAACGCCTTAGCAGGGCGCCGCCTTCAGCCACTCGGCCACTTCTCCGGAGCGTGAGCATGGTAGCGGACGTCTTTCCGCGTCCACTGCCACCTCTCCGCGGCCGACGACGAAGATCACCCTTTTTCGGGAGGCCCAAAGCGTTCGGGTGGGGCAAGCTGAGCGCGCCGGATCTCCCCTCACATACCCCACCGGCATTGGAGCGCCCGCCTCCTTCCAGGAGCGGGCGCCTCCGTTTCCAGGCCCGGCGGGTTCGCCTTCCACCACGCCCGACTTGCGTTGGCGACTCGCGAACGTCGCGCAGAGGCTGTTGACGCTTTCCTGCTCGCGGAGTAGGTTCGGGAGACCAAGACCGATCTGCGGCGGAAGGTGGTGCGGGAACGTGTTTCTGCGCATGCAGGTCGATCGTCGCCCCGCGGAGGGTCGAATCCACAGCAGAGCCCACTTCGCCGGCGGTTCTGGTAAGAGCTTGCTCGCGACAGCGCAGAGAGTTCACGGGAGAGCTCGCCTGAACCGTGATGGCTGATAGCCCCGAAACGCGGGATCGGGTCGCAGCCGCTGCGCCGCCGCTGGCGCAGAGCGAGGGCGAGAGCTCCGGCGACCGCATGCAAGCGGAGGGCGCGGCGCCAGACTCCGACGCCGAGCTTGCGCTCGCGCTGGAGGAGGAAGTGCGGCTCGCGGTGGTCCTGTACGGCGGTGTGTCGCTGGCGATCTACATGTACGGAGTGGCCGAGGAGCTGTGGCGGCTCGTTCGGGCGACCTCCCCGGCCGAGCCAGTTCAGAACCCGTTGAACCCGCCCGACACGGTCCGGAGGTATGACGACGAGAGCACGGAGCCGGTCTATCGCGAGCTGGCGCGTGCACGTGGCGGTGGCACGATCCGTTCACGATTCGTCGTCGACATCATCTCCGGCACCTCGGCAGGCGGCCTGAACGGAGTGTTCCTGGCCGCGGCTCTGGCGAATGACACGCCCCTCTCGGCGCTGAAGCCGGTGTGGATCGACGAGGGCGGAATCGATGTTCTGGTGAACGATGCCGCCTCGATTCCGGCCGACGCTCCGAGCGGGTTTGCCGAGTGGTTCGAGCAGGGGCTGCCGCCACGCTCGCTCCTGAATGGGCGGCGGATGCTGTACCGGCTGGCGGAGGCCCTCACCTCGATCAGCGGCAACCCTGGCGACACCTCGTCGCCGCTCGTCGACGAGCTCGATCTGTGGGTGACCTCGACCGACCTGAACGGACTGGAGCTGCCGATTCGGCTCGCGAACGCGACCACGCGCGAGCGTCGCTACGGCAACCGCTTCCGCTTCCGCTTCTCCCGCAAGGACGGCCGCAACGACTTCAGCAAGGAGACGGCGCCGTTTCTCGCCTACACGGCCCGCTCGACCTCTGCGTTCCCCTTTGCGTTCGAACCGGTGCGGCTGGACCTGCTCGGCCCCTGGGGGAAGCCGAAGGCGTCCTGGCGCCGTCTCTATTCGGACTACGGCGGCGATCTCGAGCAGCCGTTCCCGACCCGCCCGTTTGCCGACGGCGGCATCCTCGACAACAAGCCGTTCAGCTATGCGACCGAGACGCTGGCCCGCCGGCACGCCGCGATCCCCGTCGACCGCAAGCTGATCTACATCGAGCCTGACCCGGCCGAGCTGACCCCGCCGGCGGCGCCGGGGGGACACGACTGGAACGCGATCGAGACCGCGGCAGCCGCGTTCACGCTGCCGCGCAAGGAGGTGATTCGCCAGGACATCGACGCGGTCGTGCAGCGCAACCGGGCGCTCGAGCGGGTCCGCGCGATCATCGCCAAGAGCCGTGGCGACGCGGCGGATACGGCTGCGTTCGCGCGGCTCAAGTCCCAGGATCCGAGAACCTTTGCCGCGACTCCGCTGAGCGAGATCCTCCTCGACCCCGATCTGCCATGGGGACCTTCGTATGCGACCTACTACCGGCTGAAGGTCGCGAACACGATCGACTACATGTCCGCGCTTGCCGCGTCAGCCGCCGGCGTGCCGCCGCAGTCGGACGAGGCGTGGGCGATCCGGGAGGTGATCGCAGCCTGGAAAGAAGCGCGCTACGCCGAAGACCCCGGCGAAACCCGGCAGACCGACAACGCGTTCATGCTCGCCTACGGCATCCCCTACCGGCTGCGGCGGCTGATGTTCGTCTACCAGAAGCTCAAGGACCTGCAAACCGGGGCGCCGGAGGTGCGCGACGCAACCGTGACAGGGGCGGGACTCGAGCCGTCATCGGTCGACGGCTCGAGCGATGCGCGCGAGGTGTACGCAGGGCTGCGGCTTCGCCTCGCGACGGCGCTCGATGCGCTGCAGGAGACCGCGACGCTCGCGGCGCGGCCCGACGGCCCGATCGCAACGGCGCTCGCGAGTAGCGAGCTCACCTCCGCCACCCTGCGCTGGCTACTCGATGCCCTCGACTCCGAGCGGGACGAGCGGATCGCAGGCGTGGTCGCAGCGAACGAGCAAGCCCTGGACACGGCGGCCGAGGCGCTCGGCGGCCTGGTCGGAGCACAGGTCTCGGCGGCGCGCCGAGAGGTCGAGACGGCACTCGGGCCGCATGTCTCCGACCGGCAGATGCCGGCCGAGGACGACTTCGACGGACGCCTTCGCTACGTCTTGCGCTCCTACTACGACGGCTTCGAGACGTACGACCTCGTCCTCTATCCGATCGAGTATGCGGCCCCGCTCGGGGAGACGAACCCGGTCGAGATCATCCGGATCAGCCCGGTCGACGCCACGAGCCTCGACCGGCTGCCTGCCGCCACGCGTGAGCTGATGGGTCGCCGGCTGCACCATTTCGCCGGCTTTCTCGACACCGACTGGCGCAAGCGCGACATGGCCTGGGGTCGCCTCAACGGCGCGGAGTGCCTGATCCGTGCACTCGCGCCATCCGCGACCGTGCCGGCTCTGATCGAGAAAGCGCACGCGCGGATTCTGCGGGACTACGCTTCCGAGCTCGACCAGGACGCCGGCCCCAGCCCGCTGGAATGGTTCGCGGGCCAGGAGCTGACCCAGACGCCGAGCCCGCCGCTCAGCGGCTCGCTCAAACGGGGGGCACCGGTGGTCGCGACGATCGTCAGCGACATCCTCAGCCGGCGCGGCGGCAGCTCGAGCAGCGTCTGGAATGCGCTCCGCAACGCGCTTCCCGACAGGTCCGGTGGGATCGCAGCGATCGCAGCGCTGCTGCTCTCGCTCGCAAGGCTCAACTGGAAGGTACCGCTCGCGCTCGGCGGCCTCGTCGTCGTTCTTCTCGCCGGAATCGGGCTCGTCGCCGCACCGCTCGATCGCAACTGGACGCTCGCCGGACTCGTCCTGGTCAGCGCCGCGGCCGCCCTGACCCTGGCCGTTGTCCTCACGGTCGGCCTGATCGCGCGAACGATCCGAGCCGCGGTCCGCAAGCGCATCAGCGCCTTCCTCGATCCGGCCAGGTAGGCGCAGCTCGATCCACGCGGGGAGGAAGCTGCGCGGCCGGTCGGTGTAGCAGCAATCCTGCTCGGTCCGACGACGCCGAGGACGGAGTACGCTGGGCGCGCCGATGAGCTCGAAGGGCAGCCGGCCGACGATCTACGACGTGGCCCGGGAGGCCGGGGTCTCGACCGCAACCGTCTCCCGCGCCCTGAACGACTCCGAGCAGATCGCGCCCGCGACCCGGCAGGCGATCGAGCAGGCGGTGGAGCGGCTCGGGTACCGGCCGAATACGATCGCCCGCAGCCTCGTCACCAAGTCCACGCAGACGATCGCCTTCCTGCTTCCCGACATCACCAACCCGTTCTACGCCGCGCTCGTCGGCGGGATCCAGGAGGTCGCGCTCGCCAGCGACCACACGATGCTCCTCTGCACGACGGGCGGGGATGCCGCGCGGGAGGAGGAGTACCTGAGCCTGCTCCGCGCGAAGCAGGTGGACGGCGCCCTCGTGGACGGGCTCGTGATGACGCCCGACCGGATCGCGCAGTTCGTCGAGGACGGCTTCCCGATCGTCTGCCTCGACCGGGACGTCACCTCCCAGTCGGTGCCGCTCGTCCAGGTCGACAACGAACGCGGCGCGCGGATGGCGACCGAGCACCTGCTCGAGCTCGGCCACACGCGGATCGCGCACGTCACCGGCGCGACCGAGCTCGGGATCAGCGGCGAGCGGATCGCCGGCTACCGCGAGGCGCTGCGCTCGGCCCGCCTCTCCTACGACGCGTCGCTCGTCGCGGCCGGCCGCTTCACCGAGGACGGCGGCTACGAGGCGACGCGCTCGCTGCTCGACGCGGGTCTCGACTTCACTGCCGTGTTCGCAGCCAACGACCTCTCCGCGATCGGGACGATGAACGCGCTCGCCGAGAGCGGCCGCGCTGTTCCGGGCGACGTCTCGGTGGTCGGCTTCGACGACCTCCGCCTGGCCGCCTACACCTCTCCGCCCCTGACCACCGTTCGTCAGCCCGCGACCGAGATCGGCCGGCAGGCGACCGAGATCCTGATCGGCCTGATCAACGGCCGCCGCGTCCGGAGGCTCCGCTCGCTGCTCGAGCCGACGCTGGTCGTCCGCGGTTCGACGGCGCCTCGGGCGTAGACGCCACCTCCGTTGTTGACGTCGTCCATGTAAGCGCTTACAGTAAGCGCTTCCGTGAGTTACGTGGCGATGCGCACATCCGGGTCGGGAGCCGGTCTGGAATGAGCCGACGCGTGCGGCTCGGAGTCGCCGGGCTGGGACGGATGGGCCGCCTGCACGCCGGGAACGCCGCCGCCGCCCGCCGAATCGAGCTCGCGCGCGTGGTCGACGCGGACGAGGCGCTGGCGAGGAAGCTCGCGGACGACCTGGGCTGCGAGTGGTCGACCAGCTTCGACGACCTGCTCGTCGATCCGGCGATCGACGGCGTGGTGATCGCCACCCCCACACCCCTGCACGTGACGATGATCGAGCAGGCCGCAGCCGCCGGGAAGCACGTCCTCTGCGAGAAGCCCATCGCCTTCGAGGTGGACGCCGCCGCGAGGGCGGTCGACGCTGCGGACTCGGCCGGCGTGAAGCTGCAGGTCGGATTCCACCGCCGGTTCGACCCCGACTGGGCGGCCGCGCAGCGGCGGATCGAGCACGGGGAGCTGGGCGACGTCTATCTGTTCCGCACGTCGCTACGAGACATGGCCCCGCCGCCGCTCGACTACATCCGCAGCTCGGGCGGCTTCTTCGTAGACGTGACGATCCACGACCTGGACACGGCGCGCTGGCTGGTCGGCGAGATCGACGAGGTGACGGCGGTCGGGGCCGCGCTCTCCGACCCTGCCTTCGCGGAGGTGGGCGACCTCGACAACGCGATCGTCACGCTGCGGTTCGCGAACGGCGCCCTCGGGGTGATCGACGACAGCCGGGTTGCCGGCTACGGCTACGAATGCTCGACGGAGGTGGTCGGCTCGAAGGCAACCGTGCGGGTGGGCGACCACCGGCGGCTGCACACCGAGTGGCTAACGCCCGGCGGCGTCCGGCTCGACTGGGTGCCGGACTTCATCGAGCGCTTTCCGCAGGCGTACCGGCTCGAGCTGGAGGCGTTCGCCGAGGCGATCAGGGACGATACGCCGCCGCTCGTCAGCGGCGCGGACGGCGTCGCCGCGCTCGAGCTCGCGCTGGCCTGCAAGCGGTCGTTCGACGCAGCGAGGCCGGTGCGGCCCGGAACCCCGGGGACAGTCCCCGAGGCGGGGACGGTTCCGGGGGTGGAGCGCGGGGTGGAGGCGGCGTAGGGTTCGCCACAGAGAACGGCGAGAACTGCAAACGAGGAGGAGGGACAGATGGACGAGCTGGAGCTGATGGAGGAGGAAGCGGCCGGCCTGAGCCGCCGCGACATGCTGGTTCGGGGCGGAGTGATCGCCGCCGGCGGCGCGCTCCTGACGCCTGCGGCGGCATTCGCCCGCGGCGCCTCGACGAGGGCGAGCACGGCCGCGAAGATCAAGGTCGCGGTGGTCACGCACGGCGACACGGGCTCGTTCTGGTCGGTCTTCAAGAAGGGCGTCGACCAGGCGACCAAGGACCTCGCCGGCCGGGGCGTCAGCGTCACGCAGGTGTACGCGAACAACGACGTCGCGAAGCAGGTTGCCGGGCTCAATGCCGCGGTGGCGGCCAAGGCGCAAGTGATCGCCACGTCGGTGCCCGACGCGAGCGCGCTCAAGGATCCGCTGAGGAAGGCCTCGCAGCGCGGCATCGAGATCATCACCGTCAACTCCGGGCTCGGCGCCTTCGACTCCCTGCCGACCTACGAGGTGCACGTCGGCCAGACGGAGAACATCGCCGGCCAGGGTGCCGGCAAGCAGTTCAAGAAGGCCGGCGCGAAGAAGGTGCTGATCGTCATCCACGAGGCGAGCAACTCGGGCCTGACGCAGCGTGCCGCCGGCGTGAAGTCCATCCTCGGGGGCGGGGGCGTCAAGATCCTGACGATCCCGAACGCGAAGTCGGACATCCCGGGCACCAAGGCGAAGGTGCGGGCGGCGTTCAGGGCGGACAAGAAGCTGGACGGTTTCCTCGGCCTCGACCCGGACGTGACCATCCCCTGCCTGGACGTGCTCCCGAAGGGCACCAAGGCGGGGACGTTCGACGTCGGCGGCTCGATCAAGGAGATCCAGCGCGGCCGGATGCTGTTCGCGATCGACCAGCAGCAGTACCTGCAGGGCTACCTGCCGGTCGTCTTCGCCGTCCTCTACGTCACCAACCTGAACACGGTCGGCAACGGGCAGCCGGTCCTGACCGGGCCGGGGATCATCAACAAGGCGAACGCCGCTCGGGTGGCCGCGCTCGCCGCGAAGGGAACGCGCTAAGGGGGAAAGACGAGGTGGACGGGCGGCCTCCCGCCCGTCCACCGGACGAATGGCCGAGACCGCCGCCCAGCCTCCGCGCGCCGACGAGCGCCTGGTCGGCGTCGGCGTCCTGCCGCGGCTGCTCTCGCGGCCGGATATCGGCGCCTTCCTCGGCGCGATCGGCGTCTTCTTCGCCTTCGCCTACTTCGCCAGGGCGGTCGACTGGCTGGGCGACCCGGCGATCGCCGCCGGCTGGACCGACCAGGCGGCCCAGTACGGGATCGTCGCAGTTCCGGTTGCCCTGCTGATGATCGGGGGCGAGTTCGACCTCTCCGCCGGCGTGATGATCGGCAGCTCCGGCCTGCTGCTCGGCTACCTGACCACGCACGCGGATCTGAACGTCTGGCCGGCGATTGCGCTCGTGCTGCTGTTCGGGCTCGTGGTCGGCTTCATCAACGGGATCACGGTGGTGAAGACGAAGCTGCCGAGCTTCATCGTCACCCTCGCCACCTTCTTCGTCCTCCAGGGGGTGAACGCCGCCGGCACCCTGAAGCTGACCGGGCAGACCGCGATCCAGGACATCGACACCGCGAGCGGCTTCGACTCGGCGCGTCGCTTCCTCGCCTCGGACATCACCGAGTGGGACTACAAGGTCAAGGTGCTCTGGTGGATCGGCCTGACGATCGTGGGCGCGTGGCTGCTTGCGAAGACGCGGTTCGGGAACTGGATCTACAGCGCCGGTGGCGATCCGGTCGCGGCGCGGAACGTCGGCGTGCCGGTGATGCGCACGAAGATCGCACTGTTCATGATGACCTCGGCGACGGCGGCGCTGATGGGGATCATCGAGGCGCTGGAGCTGCGCTCGATGCAGGCGAAGGAGGGGATTGGCCTCGAGTTCATCTTCATCATCTGCGCGGTCGTGGGCGGGTGCCTGCTGACGGGCGGCTACGGCTCGGTGATCGGCACCTTCTTCGGCGCGGCGATGCTCGGCATGGTCCAGCTCGGGATCATCGACGCGCAGTGGGACAGCAACTGGACGTTCACCTTCCAGGGCGGGATCCTCTTCGCCGCGGTGATGCTGAACGCGTTCATCCGCGGCCGCGCGCAGAGAGCGAGATGACGGTGTCGCGCCTGCTCGAGACCGACCGCATCGGCAAGTACTACGGTAGCGTGATCGCGCTCAAGGACATCTCCGCGCACGTGGACGCCGGCGAGGTCTGCTGCGTGCTCGGCGACAACGGCGCCGGCAAGTCGAGCTTCATCAAGATCCTGTCCGGCGTCCACCAGCACGACGAGGGTCGGCTGCTGGTCGACGGCGAGGAGGTGCGCTTCTCCTCCCCCCGCGACGCCCGCGCGCACGGGATCGCGACCGTCTACCAGGACCTGGCGATGGTGCCACTGATGTCGATCTGGCGGAACTTCTTCCTCGGCGCCGAGCCGCGGAAGGGGGTGGGGCCGGTGCGCTGGCTCGACGCACCCGAGGCGAGGCGGATCGTCCGCGAGCAGCTCCACGACATGGGGATCGACATCCGCGACCCGGACCAGGCGGTCGGCACGCTCTCCGGCGGCGAACGCCAGTCGGTCGCGATCGCCCGCGCGGTCTACTTCGGCGCCCGCGTCCTGATCCTCGACGAGCCGACCTCTGCCCTGGGGGTCAAGCAGGCCGGAGTCGTCCTCAGGTACATCCTCCAGGCGCGCGAGCGCGGCGTCGCCGTCATCTTCATCACCCACAACCCGCACCACGCATATCCGGTCGGCGATCGGTTCGTGATCCTCAACCGCGGTCAGAGCCTCGGCGCGTTCGCGAAGCAGGGCCTCGATCCGCAGGAGCTCGTCAAGCTGATGGCGGGCGGCCGCGAGCTGGCCGCGCTGCAGCACGAGCTCGAGGAGCTGACCGCGGAGCTCACGCATTGACGACCGTCCGGCTGACCGCCGCGCAGGCGCTGGTGCGGTTCCTGGCTGCGCAGTTCGTGGAGCGGGACGGCGCCGAGCGCCGCTTCTTCGGCGGCTGCTTCGGCATCTTCGGGCACGGCAACGTCGCCGGGATCGGCGAGGCGCTGTTCGAGAGCCCGGAGCTCTTGACCTACTACCAGGCCCGGAACGAGCAGGCGATGGTGCACACCGCGGCCGGTTATGCGCGGATGCGTAACCGGCTGGGGACGCTGGCGTGCACGACCTCGATCGGGCCGGGGGCGACGAACATGGTCACCGGCGCGGCGCTGGCGACCGTGAACCGGCTGCCCGTTCTGCTCCTGCCCGGCGACGTCTTCGCCTCGCGGCGGCCGGATCCGGTGCTGCAGCAGCTGGAGACGCCCTGGGCGGGCGACCTTTCGGTGAACGAGTGCTTCCGGCCGGTCTCGCGGTACTTCGACCGGATCTGGCGGCCGGAGCAGGTCGTGCCGGCGGCGATGCAGGCGATGCGGGTGCTGGTCAACCAGGCGGAGACGGGTGCGGTCACGCTCGCCTTCCCGCAGGACGTCCAGGCCGAGGCCTACGACTTTCCGGACGCGTTCCTCGCCCGGCGCGTCTGGCACGTCCCGCGGCCGCTTCCCGACGATGCCCTCCTCACGGAAGCGGCCGCGCGGATCCGCGCGAGCCGGCGGCCGCTGATCGTCGCCGGCGGCGGGACGATCTACTCCGAGGCGACGGGGGCGCTCCGGAGCCTGTGCGAGCAGACGGGGATCCCGGTCGGTGAGACGCAGGCGGGGAAGGGCTCGCTGCCCTACGATCATCCCTCGGCGCTGGGGGCGATCGGTGTCACCGGGACGCTCGCCGCAAACCGGGTCGCGGCGGAGGCGGACCTCGTGGTCGGCGTCGGCACCCGCTGGTCGGACTTCACCACCGCGTCGAAGACCGCCTTCCGCAACCCCGATGTGCGCTTCGTCAACGTCAACGTCGCCGACTTCGACGCCGCCAAGCACGCCGGCCTGCAGCTGGTCGGCGACGCACGGGCGACGCTCGAGCGGCTGGCCGGCCTGCTCGAGGGCTGGTCGGTGGAGGCGGGCTACCGAGAGCGGGCGGCGATGCTGAACCGGGAGTGGGACGCGGAGGTTGAGCGCCTGTACGGGCTCGGGCACGGGCCGCTGCCGGCCCAGAGCGAGGTGATCGGCGCGGTGAACTCGTTCAGCGCACCGGCCGACGTGGTCGTCTGTGCCGCCGGGGCGATGCCGGGCGACCTGCACAAGCTCTGGCGCACCCGCGACCCGAAGGGCTACCACGTCGAGTACGGCTACTCGTGCATGGGCTACGAGATCGCGGGCGGGCTGGGCGTGAAGATGGCGGCGCCGGAGCGCGAGGTGTACGTCCTCGTCGGGGACGGCTCGTACCTGATGCTCTCGAGCGAGATCGTCACCTCGATCCAGGAGGGGCACAAGCTGACGATCCTGCTCGTCGACAACCACGGCTTCAACTCGATCGGCGGTCTCTCCCGCTCCCTCGGTACGGACGGGTTCGGCACCCAGTACCGCTATCGCCGGGACGGGTCGCTCGGGCTCGACAGCGAGGAGGATCCGGCTCCGGTGCTGCCGCTCGACCTGGCCGCGAACGCGGAGTCCCTCGGCGCCCACGTGATCCGGGCGTGGACGGTCGAGGAGCTGCGGACCGCCCTGCACGACGCGAAGGAGATCGACCGGACGGTGGTGGTCGCGGTCGAGGTCGACCGCTACGAGGGCGTGCCCAGCTACGAAAGCTGGTGGGACGTCGCCGTGTCCGAGGTGTCTGCCGTGCCGTCGGTGCGCGAGGCGCGGGAGCAGTACGAGGCGGCCCGGCAAGCCGAGCGGACGCACCTGTAGATGGACGGCGCAGCAGTGGATGGCGGTCTCGCTCCCACCACCGCGCCGGCCATCGAGGCGGTCGTCGTCGGCAGGGTCGGGATCGACCTGTACCCGAACCAGCTCTCCGCCCCGCTCCGGGAGGTGCGCACGTACACGCGCTTCGTAGGCGGGTTCGCCGGCAACACCTCGACCGGGCTGGCGCGGCTCGACGTGCGGGTCGCGATCGTCTCCCGCGTCGGCGACGACGGGCACGGCGAGTTCGTCCGCGAGTGGTTGGCCGGGGAGGGCGTCGACGTCCGCTGGCTCCGCACCGACCCGTACTGGCCGACGCCGCCTACCTTCTGCGAGGTCTGGCCGCCCGACCGCTTCCCGATCACCTTCTACCGCCGCCCGACCGCCGCGGACTGGCAGCTGTCGCTCGACGACGTCGATCTCGAGGAGGCCGCGGGGGCCCCGCTCTTGTACGCGACCGGAACGGGCCTCGCACAGTCGCCGAGCCGCGAGACGACCCTCGCGCTGCTGGAGCGACACGAGGGAACGACGATCTTCGACCTCGACTGGCGTCCGGCGCTCTGGGAGCGGGCGGAGGAGTTCCCGCTGCTCGCGGCGCGGGCGGCGGACGCGGCCGACATCGTCGTCGGCAACGAGGAGGAAGTCGCGGCGGCACAGCTCTGGGCCGGAAGCAGCGCCGGCGAAGCCGGCGCTGCCCGGCCGGGACCCCCCTGGGCTGGAAGCAGCGCCGGCGAGGCCGGCGCTGCCCGGCCGGGACCCCCCTGGGCTGGAAGCGGCGCCGGCGAGGCCGGCGCTGCCGGGCCGGGACCCTCCTGGGCTGGAAGCGGCGCCGGCGAGGCCGGCTCCGCCCGGCCGAGACCTCTTCGGGAGGTGCCGGTGCTCGTGCTCAAGCGGGGCGAGCGCGGCGCGACCGTGTTCGAGCACGGCGAGGAGACGGACGTCCCCGGCTCGCCCGTCGAGGTGGTCAACGGTCTCGGCGCCGGCGACGCGTTCGCGGCGGCGCTGGGGCACGGGCTGCTGCGGGGATTGTCCCTGGTGGAGTCGGTGCGGCGCGGAACGGTTGCCGGTGCGATCGTCGCCTCCCAGCTGGCCTGCTCCGAGGCGATGCCTCGGCTCGAGGAGCTGGAAGGGGCGCTCGTATGAGCTACCTCTGGCGCGCGGGCGAGTGGGAGCAGGTCACGCCCGAGGCGGCGGCGTGGCGCTTCCTCCATTTCGGCGTTCGCAGCGGGTCCTTCTCCGCCGAGACCCGCGGCGGCGAGATCGCGCTCGTGCCGCTGGGCGGTCGCTGCCGGGTCGAGGCCGAGGGCGAGACCTGGGAACTCGGGGGGCGCGCGTCCGTCTTCGACGGGCTGCCGTGGGCCCTGTACCTGCCGCGAGACACCGCCTACCGCGCCGAGTGCGAGGGCGAGGTCGCGATCTGCGGCGCGCTCTGCGAGCGCAGGCGTGACCCGGTGCTCGTCCGGCCGGAGGACGTCGAGGTCGAGGTCCGCGGAGCAGGCAATGCGACCCGCCAGATCAATCACCTGCTGAAGCCCGAGTTCCCGGCCGAGCGGCTGCTGGTGGTCGAGGTCTTCACCCCGGCCGGCAACTGGTCGAGCTACCCGCCGCACAAGCACGACGAGGACGAACCGCCCGGTGAGGTCGTACTCGAGGAGACCTACTACTACCGGACCGCGAAGCCGGAGGCGTTCGCG